>CAZTAX010000112.1:0-5860 GCA_964611765.1 uncultured Akkermansia sp.
CACTGGCGGGCGAATGCCCGCGGAACTTTTTGCTTCGTAATTCGTAATTCAAATTCCAATTTATCAGGCTGAGAGAGATTCTTCCGAAATGTTGCTGATATTTCTATTGCTTTCAAAATCTTTAGGACACGCGTGTGTTTCCTGAGGATGAGGCTTTGCTTTTTCTTGCCTGCGTTGCGGGAATATGGTAGGATGTTGTCCATGAAAGCCTCCACCTTTATTGCAGCGCTGGGCATGCTGGCCCCGTTGAGCATGGCTGCTGTTCCTGCTCATTTTTCTGAGCGGGCGAAGGAAATTCTGACGGATGAAGTGGCCGTGGCGCCTGCGGAATACCCGTTGAATATTGTTTATTTTCTGGGTAATGACAATGAGCCGGTAGCCGATTACGAGCGCCGCCTGAGCGAGCTGTTGCTTTATGTGCAGCAGTTCTACGCCAAGGAAATGATCCGCAATGGTTTTCCCGGTCGCTCCTTCGGCCTGGAGCGCCTGGAGAACGGCAACGTGAAGCTGCACGTGGTGCGCGGCAAGAAGCCCTCCCGCGAGTACGCCTACGGCCCCGGCCACAATCCCTGCCTGGCGGATATCCGCGAGTGGGCCGCGGCGAATCCCGGCCAGTTGCGCAGCGGGCACATGCTGGTCATCATGCCTACCTTCTACGACGAGAAGAACAACGACATGAGCCCCGGCGGCGTGCCGTTCTACGGTCTGGGACGCAACTGTTTCGCCTTGGATTATGCCCACTTCGATATCAGGCACCTGGGGCAGAATACTCACGAAGGCCGCCTGCTCACCAAGTGGCTCGGCGGACTTGCGCACGAGCTGGGCCACGGTCTCAACCTGCCGCACAATGAAGGCACCGTCACGGATAAGTCCGCCATGGGTACTCCGCTCATGGGCGCGGGCAACTACACTTTCGGCATGAAGCCAACCTACCTCACGCTGAACTCTGCCCGCATTCTCGACCGCTGCCAGGTGTTCGCCCCTGCCGGCGATAAGACGGAGTTCTACGCCTCCTGCCCGAAGCCTGAGATTCAGGCCGCGAGCCTCAAATGGGTGGGCGATGCTTTGGAACTGGATATCACCTGCACCGGCTGCACCTATGTGAATGCCCTGGTGCAGGACCCGCCCTACGCGGTGAACCTGGATTATGACTGCGTGGCTTTCTGCACGGAGCGTGTGGCAGAAAACCGGTACAAAGTCACCATCCCCATTTCTGAGCTTGCTGCCCGCCGGAATATCGGCAAGGGTGAGCAGGGGATTGATGTGCTCTTCATTCAGCCGAATGGCAACCGCTACCGCTGGCGCACCACGTTCGACTGGTCGCAGCTCAAACCCGGCGACAGTATCCCCATGAACCCCACCGCAAACTTCTGGGGCGGATATTAAAAACGGAAAGGGCAAGCACACAAAAAAGCCTGAGAGTATCTCAGGCTTTTTTCTGAATCTTCATGCTGCCGGGTGGCAGTATGCAAATTTCCAATTCTGCATTTTGCATTCTGACTTCTGCGTTTCTCAGGCCGGTTGCTGCTGGGTGATGCAGTGAATCGCGCCGCCTTCGATGACCAGTCGGCGGGCATCGATGCCCACCACGCGGCGGCCGGGGAAAGCCTCGCGCAGAATGCCCAGCGCGCGGTCGTCTTCCTTCTCCTGCATGAAAATGGGCACAATCACAGCCCCATTGCAGATGAGGAAGTTCGCATAGCTGGCGGGCAGCTGCTCCAGGCGCCAGTCCTGCGCCACCAGCGGTTGCGGCATGGGCAGGGGAATTGTTTCCACCCGGTGGCCGCCGGGCGTGCGCAGGTCCTGCAGGCGCTCGTTGTTCTCAGCCAGGGCGCGGTAGTGCGGGGAGTGCGCATCCGGCTCCACGATGGAGACCACCGCCTCCGGGTTTACAAAGCGCACCATGTCATCGATGTGGCCATCGGTGTCATCGCCCTCGATGCCGCTGCCCAGCCAGAACACATGCGTGGTGCCCAGCAGACGGTGCATTTCGGCCTCTACCTCGGCCTTGGTGCAGCCAGGGTTGCGGTTCGGGTTCAGCAGCACCGCCTCGGTGGTGAGCACCAGTCCCTCGCCGTTGCCCTCGATGGCGCCGCCCTCCAGAATGATATCGCTGCAGAGCTGCGGCAGCCCCAGACTGGCGGAAATGCGGGCGGGAATCTCGTTGTCCAGATCCCAGGGGGCGAACTTGCCGCCCCACGCGTTGAAGGTCCAGTTCGCCAGCTGCAGGCCACCGTCCGCCCGCTTGGTAAAAATAGGTCCGTGGTCGCGGCACCACACATCGTTTGTGGGGTGGTCATAGAGCCTGAATCGCTGCACCCCGCGGCTGCGCAGCAGCTTTTCGATACCGGAGTGCAGCGGGGCGGCGGCGTTGATGCGCACTTCGGCCTCGGAGGCAATGGCGGCAGCAAGTACGGCATAGCGCCCGTGCAGCTCCTGCAGGCCTCCCTGCCAGAGGTCATCGCGGTGCGGCCAGGAGAGCCACACGGCCTCCATCGGTTCCCATTCTGCCGGCCAGCGCAGCTCTGTTCCCTGCATAGCTTCGGTGCTCATATCAAGAAAAATCAGTTCGGGGTATCAAGGGTTTCGTAGGGGGTATTGAGCAGGGTGGCCACCGGGGTGAGGCCGTCGAACTGCTCGCGGCGGTCGCCTTCCTGCTTGCCGAACACACCCACCTCTATCAGATTGTACACCAGGTCACCCACATGGGTGGATTCCGTCACCCCCCATTGCTCCATCACCGCCAGCGCCAGCGGCCCGTATTCCTCCAGCGCATAGGCGCAGAAGCCGAAATAAAGCTCCTCCGCGCTCAGGTGCGGGTTGTCGGACGGCTTGCGGCAGCGCTCCACCGTGGCATCCAGTGCCGCGCGGATGAAAAAGTAGGCATCTGCCGGGTAATCATCATTCTTCTGCAGAATCTGCTCCACTGCGTCCTCGAAACTATGTGCCATGCGCGCATGCTATCATGTTCCCCCTGCCAACGCAATAGCAAATCATTGCATATTCGCTTGTCTGCACATGAGTCCCAGAGTTTGAAAGATGAGAGTCGTTATCTGACCATAATGAGTATGTTGAATATAAAAAGTGAGCTCGGGGTATCACGAACTTAGCCATTGGCAGTAATTCGTCATTCGTTGTTCCATTGGCGCAAGACGCTAACCTTCAATTCGTAAATCGTAAATCATAAATCGTAAATTCTCGTATCCCAAATCTTTGGGACACATGTGGCTTGTCAGAGCGGCTTGTTTGGTATAGAATACGCGGCATGAACGCGCAGCCCAGCCTTTCCTTCACCCGCCCGCTGGTGGTGGGCTCTGTTTCCAACCTCGCAGCATGGATGTCAGCAAGTGCTGCGGAGTCGCTGCCTTGCGATGTGGTGGAGCTGCGTGCGGACGGCCTGCCGGCTGATACTGACTGGGCAGCCCTGGCACAGATGCGCTGCTGCCGCCCGGTGCTGGTCACCGTGCGCCACGAGAGTGAGGGCGGCCTGCGTCCCATGAGCACTGCGGAGCGCGTGCAGATTGCCCGTAGCCTGCTGCCGCTGGCCGCTGCGCTGGACTGGGAGATTGCGCAGCTGCCCGAGGTGCCCGAACTGGTGGCCGAGGCCCGCGCCGCCGGCGTGCCCATCATTGCCTCCGCCCACGATTTTGAGAAAACGCCCGCGCTGGATTCTCTGCTGGAAAAAGAACAACAGGCCCGCTCCCTGGGTGCCACTGTGGCCAAGTTTGCCTTCCGTCTGCACAGCGCCGAGGATATGATGACCGGCGTGCAGCTCCTGCGCCGCGCCTCCGGAACCACCACCGCCATGGGCATGGGGCCGCTCGGCGCCGTCAGCCGCCTCCTCTACGCCCAGCACGGCGCCTGCCTCATCTACGGCTACCTTGGCGACACCCCCACCGCCCCCGGCCAGTGGTCCGCCGCCCTCTGCCGCCAGGCGCTTGATGCGCTGGGGCGTTGACTTCTTGCAGAGCGTTTATAATCATGGGGAGACCTCTTCCTGCTGGTGTTTCCGGGGGGTGGTAGTAATAATCCGGTATAGTTTCCTATCCCAGTCTATGTAGTAGTCTCCTGCGAATTCAAAATTCAGGCGGGTTTCTGCGGCCAGTTGTTCCATGTCTGCCTTTTCGGTTACAAAGTACAGTCGCTCGAATTCTTCTGATAATTGAATGATTTGGTCTGGAGAAGTGATATTTCTTACCTGGAACACTTTTGAATCCCGATATTGCCAGGTATAGGTTATAATGCCTGTCATTGTTTTGATTGAGGCGGAGGCGTGCCCATCATCACAAACAAATGCAGCGGTTTTGTTGCTGGACGAAAATTCCAGGAATTGCAAGTGTTTTTGGTGGTTTGACCATTCCTGCAGATTGAATGTCACGCTATCAACTGCAGTGCTGAAAATGACAAATACTGCGAATAGACAAGATGCAAAGTTTCTTTTTTTTCCAGTCAGTAGTATGCAAAGCCCCAGCCAGAAACAGCCAAGCGAACTAACCAGGTACCGTTGAACCAGGACTGGCCGCATCAGCCATGAGGCTGTGCATCCAATTGCAATGACAAAATAAGGAGTTAAAAGACATGTTATGCCGAAGATTGTCCGCGCTTGCTCTTTTGCCTCTTGTTTGAGTAATCCTCTTATCTGTTGAGCAGCGTAGCCGATGAAAAGAATCCCGACAAATACGGAGCTTTTCGGAAGTGTGTATTGGATAAACGAGAGTATGGTCTCATAATGGATGGGGGAAATCCAGTAACTTTCACGCACGGTTGAAACCTGACTGATGAAGATGGGGAGCCAGGGCAAATAGAGCAGAACTGACAAGACGCTGCAGAAAATCCACGACTGCGGTTTGTTGCGCTCGATGTATAAGAGATACAAATATGCGGGTATAACGGCAGGAATTGCAAAGTAGTGTGTATAGGCTGCACAGACGGAACTGAACAAGAATATGGCCCAATTGGCGAACTTTCTTTGCTGGCTGAGCTGGTAGACACTTATGTATGCGATTGTTACAAAGAGCATGGCCCAGCTGTACATCCGAATCTCTGTCCCATAATACGTCATGGGCATTGCGCCGACTACAGCCAGGGAGAAAAGACTACCAGTGAGCCGCCCCCATTGCTTGCGGATTACTGTATGCCCCAGCACAACTAATATGATGAGGGGAAGCAGGGAAACAAACTTGGGGATAAATGTGACGCAGGATGATGGATGGATAAGGCTGCAGGTATCGCGAATGCATTTTACGATTAAGTAGTAAAGCGGGGGATGAACATCTGCCGCAAGGCGTTTCATCATTTCCGGATAGGAGGGCTCGATGAACTTCAGGGTGCATGCTTCGTCCAGCCAGATATGGGTGCTCTGGCAAAGAACGGTTTGAGCAATCAGTATGCCGACAGTGATGAAGAGTACCGTCTTGTAAAAGAAATCACTGTACACGCCCCCCTGTAGCTTGGCTGGTGCTGATTGATGGAGAAAGGCATTCACTTTCCTGATTGCAGGCAATTGCAGAATTGCCAGTATGCTCCCCAGGAGTATCCAGACAGCTAATTCTCCCGCCCCTGTTTCTGGAACAGCAATGGGAAGCATGTCCCTTTTGAGAATCACAAAGGCCAGAATGAACGACAAAATCAGGGATTCCCAGAGGTCTCCATCTTTGTACGCATCTTTCAGCCCAACCGTATTCTTTCCTTTGTATAACAAGATGCCGCAGCCTGATAATATCGCTGTTATGACCACACTGTACCCACTCTGCCACGTATAGGCGCAAAATGTCAGCATTGCACAACTTACGAGCGCGATTATGTTCTGATATCCTTCGTTTTTCATCCCTGCGGGCATTATACCCATTCCAAATGGGCA
>CAZTAX010000113.1:0-5849 GCA_964611765.1 uncultured Akkermansia sp.
TTTACGGATTCAGAAAGCGTATACATCGTGAACGATGTCTCAGCAGCGGGAAAAGACGTATTTGGATATTCTGCGCCTCATAGCGATTCTTCTTGTAGTGTTTAACCACACAAATGGTTTTTATTATTCCCCGTATTCCGGGATAGTAGATTGGAGATATTGGTGGCTGCTGATTCAAAATCAGATTGTCAAGATGGCGGTACCATTGTTTTTCATGGTGACAGGTGCATTATTACTCGCCAGGGAAGAGTCCATAGGTGATATATGGAGGAAACGCGTACTTCGTTTCCTTGTGGTCATTTTCATTATTGCAATAGTACAGTATGCATTGTTCTGTTATTGGAACGATACAGGCTTCAGCCTGAAGCGTGTATACAGTATGTTTTATCGTAGTCTCGGTGAATATAACAGATTTTATGCAAGCTGGTTCCTGTATGCCTATGTGGGTATACTCATGATGCTGCCTGTTTTGAGAATTGTGGCAAGGGGGCTTACAATCAGGTTGTTTTTGTATCTGTCTGGTGTTCAGTTTCTGTTTTGTTGTGCATTGCCGTTGTTGAGCCTTTGTCTTGGAAAGTATATGGCTTATAGTGCGTTCAATAGCTGGATACTCTTTCATCAAGAAACGGAATATCTGCCTTTTTCTGCCGGGTATTGTGCCTTCTATGTTCTGATGGGGTATGTTTTGGAGCATAAGATATCGATGGTTACCTGGGATAAGTATCGCTTCAAGGCCATCCTGTCAGCCATGGGGTGTCTTGTTGCTGGGTGTATCTGTATGGAGGTTACGAGGCGTGTGCTGGGTGTGTCTGTCCCGGAGCAATCGTGGGTTTTCCTTACATCGTTCATACCGCTACCGTGCGCGGTAGCGTACATGGAACTGAAATCAGCATGTATGAGAGTTCAGTTCAAACCTGCGCTTAAACGGACAATAGCAGCGCTGGGTGGTGCTGTTTTCACCGTGATGCTTATAGAAAACCTGTTCCGTGTCGGCTGGGTGTCCTATATTGAAGCAGCGGGGGAAAGCATAGGTGGGCTTCCGGCATCCTGGCTGGCTGCGGTTCTGATATGCCTTGCTTCACTGGTTGTAGGGCTGCTCCTGAAGAAAATTCCTTATGTGAACCGCATATTTTGATATACAGACGTTTATTTGAATTTGCATGGATTGTAATTTGAGCAGATGGGATCGCGAAGTATCGTTGCTCATATCAGATGCACGTGCATGCATGATGGGTGTTTTCATCATAGTCATCATGTTGTTTCATAATAGTTTTGGAGCTTTAGGCCCTATTTCGGTTCCTTTCCGCTTGTATGGCCATTGGGGAGTGGACGCTTTCCTTTTTCTATCAGGATTCGGCTTGTATTTCTCTTTGAAGAGAACCGGTGATTCCGGGGTGCTTTCGTTTTACAAGCGCCGCCTGGCGCGCATCATCCCCGCAGCGGTGATTGCGGGCAGCATCTTGTATGTATGCGGTATGTCGGGTTGGTTGGGAATCCTGGGACTGAATCTTTGGTATATTCGTACTGCGCTGATATTTTACCTTTTAGCGCCTTTTATTTGCCGCCTCATGGTGAATGGGAATGCCACATGCGTGCTTGTATTCTGCACGGTTATGGGTGTAATAGGTGTTCTGGTTTCGGTCCCGGTGTTGGCCCATAGCGGATTTGTCTGGCAGTCAACTGTAAGTTGGACTCTGGCGCGTTTACCTGTCTTTGCCCTGGGAATGTATATAGCCAGAATGAATTTTTCGGTCAGGCAACTCATGCATCCCGCCTATATCCTTTTTGCTGTCCTTTGCCTTTTCACGGCTTTGTACCTTCATAGGGAACGCGAATTGCAGCAATCATTTTCCACTTATCTTCACCTGCTTCCCTATATTCTGGTGGCTTTTGCCATGCCCTTGTGCATGGTGTTACTGTCCTTTGCTATTCCTACCAAATCGGGGGGGGTAATACCGGGGGTTATAGGTTCGCTCTCCCTTGAGTTGTATTTGGTGCATGAGGCTATTTTTAGAAAGGTATCGGTTTTGCCGTACGCCGCTTCATTGAAGTTTCTGATATCATATGGCCTGGCTGTGATTGCAGCTATAGCTCTGCACCGGGTGAGTGGGCTTTTAAGCAGAATAGGGAGAGGCTGAGCGGGGCCTTGCGTAGCAGAAAAGCAAGAAATCAGTTCTCAGCCTTGGGCAGGAAGTAGCCGCGCTGCTTGTCGTTGATGGGGAGGCCGGCGATTTCCATGACGTGGAGCATTTCCTCCCAGAGGCGGCGGCGCTCGCCGAGGTCACTGGTGCGGAGCAGGTAGCTGGGGTGGTGGGTCACCACCACGGGGATGCCGCAGAAGTTCCAGGTGCGCTCCTGGTAGGCGGCCAGGGGCAGGTTGCCCTGCTGCAGCAGGCCACGTGCCGCAATGACGCCCAGGGCCACAATCACGCGCGGCTGCACCAGCTGCATTTCAAAATCGAACACCGGCAGACTGAAGAGCAGCTCCTTATCGCTGGGCGGGCGGGTGTTGAGCGTCTGCCGCGGCTGGGCCGGGCGGAACTTGAGCAGCTGGGTCAGATACACCTGCTCGCGGGTCAGGCCCATGGCCTTGAGCATGCCATCCAGCTTTCCGCCGGCTTCACCCTGGAAGGGCAGCCCGGCTTTCTCGTCCTGGTAGCCGGGGGTGTCGCCCACAAACACGATATCGGCCTGCCGGTTTCCCTCCGGCAGCACTATTTTCTCGCGCAGCGTGCCCAGCTGGCGCAGCGGAGCCCAGGTGGGTAGAATGCGCTGCATATTGGCCCAGGCTTCATTGGCATTGCTGCCACCGGGGCGGAAGAAGGGAACCTCCTCCTGTTCCTGTACCGGTTCCTCCGGCAGGGGCTTGTTGAGCTCGGCGCTCAGGCTGGTTTCCGGCGTGGCGGGTGTGTCCATCTCCACCGGGGCATCCAGCTGCATGGGGGGCGGCCCCATGGGCTCCGCGGGCTGTGCTGCCGGCACCGGTGCCACCGGGGCAGGGCGCCCGCCGTGTCTGGCGGCCAGCATCCACTCGCGCAGCACCAGGCGCGCCTCCTCGTCCACAGCCAGCCGCTGCACCCCCCGCGTCTGCAGGGTGTGAAGGTAATCGAGGACTAGTTGGCGCGCATTCACTTGCCGCATGGTAGCATAAAGAGCCGTCAAGTCAAGATTTAAGACTGTCCCGGCAGAGCCGGGACAATTTCACCAGCCGGAGGCTGATTTCACTGGATACGACATCCAATTTCACGCGGCTTCGACCGCATTTCACTGCCGCCGACCCGGCGGCATAAATTCTGCTGTACAAAATATTACTTGGTTGGTAGATTACAAATATGGAACGCGAAGGCAGACTAAAACGGGCGGCAATTGATTTAGCAATCAGGCTAGTCCATTTGTATGATAATATTGAACGGAAGGCTTTTCTGAAACAGCAACTTGCCAAGGCTGGTACCAGCGTAGGGGCCAATATTCATGAGGCCGACTATGCGGAGAGTCCTGAAGATTTCATTCATAAGATGAAAATTGCCCTTAAGGAATGCCATGAATGCGAGTTCTGGCTTATCGTTCTTGCTGAGAGTTGTCCCAATCTGGCAGATGAGGCCAATAAATTGCACCAGGCTGCAGGCAGTATCCGTCGTATGCTTATTTCTTCTATAACCACTCGGCAGAAAAGTGCGGGGTTGTGATTGTGCCGCCAGCGGCGGCAGTGAAATACGGCTGTCGCCGTGTGAAATTACCCTGCGTGTAGTGAAATTGGCGCGCGCGCCAGTGAAATAGTTCCGCCGCACGCGGCGGAACAGTTGGGAATTACCAACGGGCTTTATTAAACCTTGCTACTTCGCGCTGCACTTCGCGCATTTCGGCGCGGGCCTTGAGGTCATAGCGCTGGTCACGGTGGGTTTTGCCGCGGCCGGTGCCTATTTCGGCTTTCACCTTGCCGTTTTTCCAGTAGAGCCGGAGCAGGGGGAGAGCAAAGCCTTTCTGAGCCTGCTGGATTTCGAGTTTGAGAATCTCGCGCTTGTGCATGAGGAGACGGCGGGGGCGCTTGGCCTCGTGCTGGAACCATTTTCCGGCGGTTTCCCAGGGCTGCACGTCGCAGCCGTAGAGGAAGAGCTGGCCTTTTTCCACGCGCGCGAAGGCATCCGCCACGTTCACTTTGCCGACGCGGATGGATTTCACCTCGGTGCCGCGCAGCTCGATGCCGCATTCGTGGCGGCTCATGATTTCGTAATCACGGCCGGCTTTTTTGTTGCTGGCAATCAGGTTGCTCTGGGGGGTGGGTTTCTTGGCCATAATGGAAGTGGTGGGGTGTCAGGGTGTTGGTGAAAAAGGGAGCGACCCGGCGCTGCCGTACATGGGAGCTTGCCGGGTCGCGCCGAAAGGGATATCTGCGGAGTCTTTACAGGTCCGGGGTGATGGTGAGGGTATCCGGCTCCATGGAAGCGGCTTCAGCCAGCTCAGTAAGGGGATCTGCCTTCACGGATTCGCCCTTGCTGGCGGCAAGTTCTTCCTCGGTCATTTCGTGCCAGGTGATTTTGCCCTCGATAATCTCCGTGAGAGCGATATCACCGCACTGCATTTCCGGGGTGGTGACGATGTAGGGGTCAGAACCGTGGTTGAGCTGTTGCACGCGCTTGGAAACGATGTTCACCAGCAGCTGGTTGTCGCCTACGATCTGAGCGGCTTTTTCGATGAGTTCAACTTTCATGGGAGATAAAAATGGTGATACTCCGCGGGGGTGCGGGTGCGGCATTGTACACTGTTATGCCACCGGATGCAAGCCTTTAATCACGTCAGCAAGGGAATAAAAGCCCTCGCACACCACATTTTTGCTTGTCAAGCCCTGCTCCGGCGGGTAGGATAGCACCATGTAGACAGCGCCGCGCATCTGCCGCGGCATTTTACCGAACCCAACTGAAACACGAGTAAATTATGGCTAATTTAAACAAAGTAATGATTATCGGCAACCTGACGGCTGACCCGGATGTGCGCACCACCCCGCGCGGCAATGCCGTGGCTGAGCTCCGCCTGGCCGTGAACCGCGTGAGCAGCGGCCCCAACGAGGGCGAGCGCCGTGAGGAAACCACTTTCCTGGATGTGACCTGCTGGGGCCGCACCGCTGAGATTGCCGGCCAGTACCTGTCCAAAGGTCGCCCCGTCTTTATTGAGGGCCGCCTGCAGCAGGATACCTGGGAGGATAAGCAGACCGGCCAGCGCCGCAGCAAAATCCGTATCGTGGCGGAGAATATGCAGCTCCTCGGCAGCCGCGGCGATGGCGCCGGCCAGCAGCAGGGCGGCGGCAGCTACCAGCAGCGCTCCAATAACTACAACAACGGCGGTGGCTACTCCAACGGTGGCCAGGGCGGCTACTCCAACGGTGGCGGGAACTATGGCGGTGGTTATTCCAACGGCAACGGTGGCGGTTATTCCAACGGTGGTTACCAGCAGCAGCGCCCCCAGCAGCAGACCCCGCCTCCTCCCATGCCCGCTGAGGAGGATGATGATATTCCGTTCTAAGTCCGAGCCGCAGGCGAGGATATCGTCTTGCCGCAGGCAAGATATCGTCCGGGCAGAGCCCGGATATCGTCCAGCCTCCGCAGGAGGCTGGATATCGTTTCCTGTGCGTGCAATCCTGGTGATGGTGCGTGCGTTGGGAAAAGCACTTGCTTTGCGTAACACAGTTTGATAAAATTCCGAAACTATGAAGCCACACCTTCTTGCCGAACAAAGTCTGGATTTTTCCGTATCTGTCGTTCGATTCTGCGATGCCATTGAGCGTCACGCCGTGTTAAAGAATCACGCGTTGGAATAATTAACGGTCTCCCTGAAATCTAAGTTAGATTCTGCGG
>CAZTAX010000114.1:0-1736 GCA_964611765.1 uncultured Akkermansia sp.
AACTCAGAATCTTGGATTGTTCAAAGTGTCATATTTCACAATGCGTCACCCCTGGTCATAAAACCGCACAAAACGCGCGAATTTCCGCAATTTTCGCCCCCCACACCCACCCATCAAGACAAGGCCGGCGAGAAAGACACCCTCCCTCCCGTGAGTTCAGGAAAGGAAGCGAAAGGAGAAAAGCCTTTTCCCAATGCTCTACGAATTAGTTTTTCAATTTTTTAACAATGCGCGCCACTGTACTTTTGCTTATATTAAAAATTGAGGAAAGCTCTCGAATAGTGACACCGGGATGGTTGGTCATGTAGTCAAAGATAGCATGGTCACGAGCAGAGAGTTGAGAAAGATGAGCATCCGCGACCTTAAGTTGTCTTTTCAAAACAACCCTGACAGAATCGTTTGTAATCTGAAAATCCGGCAATTCCAAACCGACAGAGAGGCAGACTTCATTGACACGGCGTATACCGGTACCCCATTTTTCGACAATGCCCATTCGCTGGAAAACATCTGCCAACAATGGATTACGATGACGAGAATTACCAGCCAGCATCTCTTCGCGCGAAAGGTTTTCATACAAAGAACCTGGTGAAAGAATCTCAACCCGATCATCAAAAATAGATACCTGAATAAAGCCATGCACCAGGTAATTACGATGCAGGATAGCATTGACCAGAAGTTCACGCAAGACAGGAACAGGAATTTCGTACACATCTTCCCTCCGGAGGCCATTGATACGCGCGGCCTTGTTTAAATGCTGCAAGAGAAATGTCTGAGCATTTTCAAGAAGTTCGTACGCCGGTCCTTCAAATTCTTTCCTATCAAGGAAATTAACCCGGTCAATACCACTAAACACAGCGCACTGAACGCGTGAGAAATGAATTCCCCTGCCCACCAGTATCCGAAACGCGTTGCTAGGCAGAAGCTCCTTACGAGACTGAACCAGCAACCGCCAGCTCAGCAATTGTTCAATACCGACGGGTTTGGTTGCATCTGACCTGTATTCCTGAATGGATGAACACAATTTCCCTATTTCATCAGTAGTAGCAGCCTCTACAGCATGCTCAACTATTTCGTCGTAGGTGCGTCTGGAGCCATATATTTCCAGTTCGCGAACTTTATTCTGTTCTGCCCGCCGCGTAGTAGCACCAACACGAATGTAAGTGCCTTTTTCTACTCCTTCAGATTTAATAAAATACGGGCAGTTCGGAGAAGCTGTTATTTCTACAACCAATAGCGCTTTATCAGAAACAGATAACCAAGTGAAGATGGGTAAGAGCTGGGGACAGCAACTATCGGATACCATGTCGGTAATGGAATCCTGCAATCGCGCACGACCCTCATCAGGTACACCCAGAATTTTTCCAGTAGAATCTTCCACACCGAAAATTACCTTGCCTCCGGCACCATTGGCAAAAGCAACAAAAGTCTTGAGAACTTTTTTATCTTCGGAAGGTAAAAGCCTTTTAAACTCCACAGTACTGGATTCACCCATCTCGATTAGCTTTTCTATTTCGACTTCCTTCATGTATTGAAGGCAGTTTATCATACAGTTTCCTGCAAGGAAAGCTAAATATGCATCTTGTCCCATTTTGTCCCATCTGGTAATTCATTAAATCTCAGTATCATTATTTTGATTTTTGCCTATTAACTATCTGTCAATGCTTTACTTTCTTGTCCCATTTTGTCCCATTTTGTCCCATTTTGTCCCATTTTGTCCCATTTTGTCCCATTTTGTC
>CAZTAX010000114.1:1836-5814 GCA_964611765.1 uncultured Akkermansia sp.
CCATTTTGCTTGCCACAGCGTCCTGTCTCCGCGAAGACGAAAGCCGATGCCCTGGAAATCCCCATGTTTCAGGACCTGTGTTGTTGCCAATTTTATTTTTGAGCAAGCCAATCCGAAACAGCAGCCTGAACAGCAGAAACAGCGTACAAAGGAAGATCCAGCACGGTATAGGAATGCCCGGAAGTCAATTGAACAATGGATTGGCCATAGCCGGACATGCTCCAACGTTCCATATTGCTGACCTTTCGCGCAGTTTTATTTTTGTCTAATTCTTATTTATCACTTTTTGCCTTATCAGTCAATGATATTCGGAGGAAGGAGAACAAAATTCGAAGGACTCTTGAGCAAATTCTGTACAAAAATCGAAGGACTTTTGGACAAAATCAGTACAAAAGTCGAAGGACTTTTGAATGAGGAGGGGGGAGCTGACAAATTGGAATTACGAGTACGAATTTTTCACGTCTTCCGCGGCGGAGCAGCGAACGCCGACGTGTGTGCCGGGGGGGGGCATTTTGTGAGATGTTTTCGGTTGACAAACGCACCTACGTATGGTTGAATAATGCCGCAGGGTGGTAACACCGTGCCCCGGGAGGGGTTCCGGGTGTACAAATAGCAAACTTGTCAGGCTGCCGAGGTGGTTTACCCGGCAGCCTGAATGTTTTTCTTGACGGCTGTTGGGGGTGAGCTCTATAATGCGAACGCCGCTTTCCGCGGCATGAAGCCGTGGGGGCAAAAGGAAGTTGGGATTTACGAGTTACGAATTACGATTTACGAATTTTTCACGTCTTCCGGTTAACGGAAGACTTGCTTACTCCCGGGTGTTGTTTTTCGGGAATAAATAAGCTTGTCAAATAAATGAAGAGCTGTTAGTTTTATGCACGAGAGGATTGAATTATCATGCCAGAAAAACAAAACATTGAGTGGAAGCTTACTTGGAGAGACGAATATCTGAAGTGGATATGCGGATTCGCTAATGCCCAGGGCGGCCGTATATACATCGGGAAGGATGACTCTGGAAAAGTTGTTGGCGTGCAAGACTATGAAAAACTTCTGGAGGACATTCCAAACAAGACTCAATTTACCTTGGGTATAATGGTGGATGTGAATTTACTGGAGCACGAGGGAAGGTACTACATTGAAATAAATGTTGCCCCAAGTTCTACACCTGTAAATTATAAAGGTGAATATCATTATAGAAGCGGCAGCACCAAGCAATTGCTAAAGGGCGCTGCGCTAAACGATTTCCTTTTACAGAAAAATGGTGTGAGATGGGATGACGCCCCTGCCCCGTTATTCTCACCAGAGGAATTAGACAGTGACAGCTTTGAAATTTTCCGCCGTGAGGCACGCCGAAGCGGACGCATGAAAGAGGAGGATCTGAACGTAAACAACAATGAGTTACTCATGCGTCTGGGTTTGATGAGCCAAGGTCGATTGAATCGTGCGGGCGTTTTGTTATTTCACCGCCACCCGGAACGACTTACTACGGGATGTTATGTAAAAATCGGCTTATTTGCAAACGAGTGTGACTTGATTCACCAGGATGAAATACGCGGGTCTCTATTTAACATGGCAGATAAGACACTTGATGTTCTGTATCTGAAGTATCTGAAAGCTGCTATCTCTTACGATAAAGAAACGCGGATAGAGCGTTATCCTTATCCACGGTCGGCAGTAAGGGAAATTTTATATAATGCATTGATTCACAGCAAATGGAGTGATAGTGTACCTGTGCAGATTCGAGTTGATGAGGATAGCATGAGTATCAGCAATTGCTGCGTACTTCCCATAGGATGGAATGCGTGTACTCTTACAGAAAAACACAAGTCCCGCCCCTATAACCCGAACATAGCCGTTGCATTTTTTCGCGCCGGCCTTGTAGAAACCTGGGGGCGTGGTATTTCGAAAGTGCAACAAATTTGCCGGACCCAAGGCTACCCCGAACCCAGATTTGAAGTGTTGGGCGAAGATTTGACAGTCGTATTCCCGGCACCTGTTTTGGCCAAGCCTGAGCCTGTTTTGGCCAAGCCTGAGCCTATTTTGGCCAAGCCTGAGCCTGTTTTGGCCAAGCCTGAGCCTGTTTTGGCCAAGCCTGAGCATTCCGAATTAAATGGCTTGAGACTTGAAGATGCTGTTCTGCTTATCTGTCGAGAAAATTGGCTGAGCAGTGGCGAAATAGCCCGGCAACTTGATGTGAATAAACGCAGTTTGCGCCGCCTGCTCACCCGGATGGTTCAAGCAGGCCGCTTGCAAGTGCTTCACCCGGAACACACAAAACATCCCCATCAAGCTTATAAGGGCCTCCTCTCCACAGATTTTCACCCATAAGGAGGCTTTTGAATTTCGAATGTAGGATTTTGGATGTTGGATTTTCCAGCTTCCGCGGCGGCGCAGCGAGGAGGTTCAGGGAAACGCCAGCAAAGAAAAAGCCCCCGTTAGCGGTGCGGCAACACCCGGGGGGCAAAAGGAAGTTGGGATTTACGAGTTACGAATTACGATTTACGAATTTTTCACGTCTTCCGCGGCGTGGCCGCGAGGGATTTTCGGGGCTTTTAAGCCCGGCTGAATTGACGAGTTCTTGATTTCTCCGTCTTCGCCCTGCGGGCTTCGCCTATAACGGCATGGGTAAGTCCCCGCCCGTTACAAATCGCCTCGCTCTGGGCGAACCATAAGCGAGGCTCTTTGGCGGTTTACCGGAGAAGCAATACTGGTTTTCCGAAAAATCAGCCACCTGATTCCCGAATCACCCCGTATCGCTTCCCCGTAAAAAACGAAGGAAAGCATAGTTTTTCTTGACAAGAGCACAGAACTCCGCTAGGATGTGCGTGACGTTGGAGGTTTGTCCTGCCCGGACAAGCGTCTGGGGAAACCCAAGGCCAGCGTCTTTTTTATTGCTTTCTTGGACAGAGTTTCTGAGGATCAATCCAGCGCAAAGTGCTCATGGCTCTTCCGTAGTTGTCTTTCCACGTGTAGAATAGGCT
Organism: uncultured Akkermansia sp.; assembly: GCA_964611765.1. Lineage (GTDB taxonomy): Bacteria > Verrucomicrobiota > Verrucomicrobiia > Verrucomicrobiales > Akkermansiaceae > Akkermansia. The sequence continues at coordinate 4,818 of CAZTAX010000114.1, forward strand.
ATGAAGCTGACTGTAAATAGCAGCAATACCCGATTCACCAGTTGCGTAAATCCCGATAATGGTGGTGACCAAATCCGCCAATTGCAAACCCACATTGTTTGCCTGAGAAATAGCAAACATTGGCACCTCCAAAATGGATGACCGCATAGTGTGGCCACTCTGGCTGCGCACCAGGAAATTCGTAACAGCCCTGGCATTACGTTCATCAGTACCAGAATCACGGTTGTCAAACACAATAACAGCTTTTTTATCCTTATGTTCCCGCTTCATATACATGTTTATGCGCTCACATAAGCTCTTGAATGTAATATCTAATAGATTATCTTGCTCACACGTAAAATCCCGATATTTCTGATCGTAACAAACGCATCCAAACACAGGGATTTTATTACGCCTGAGAATATCTATGATAGAACTGACAAATTGCAGGTTAATCTGAGGCGATTCCGGGTTAGTTGCTTGCAATCTGAATGTTCTGTTATTCAGCAATTTTTTCCCTTTAATTTCCTTATCTTCTGCATATTCTTTGCCCATCGTGGTAAGTTTCAGCTTAAAAACGGCATTTGCTATCTTTGAATATACTGCAATGGGGATACCCACACCGCACAGTGCACCAAAAGGTATTTCCCGGCCTTCTTTGTCCGTGCGCGTTCTAAACGTCTCATCGAGGAAAATCAGCATACGGGGATACTAACATTGCCATAGAATTATGTCAATTTTTATCTCCCATAATTCAGAGATGTTTTCGGTTGACAAACGCACCTGCGTATGCTTGAATAATGCCGCAGGGTGGTAACGCCTTGCCCCGGGAGGGGTTCCGGGCTTTCATATAAGATTTAAGGCCGCCCGGTGCTTGTCGCCTGGCGGCCTGAGTGTTTTTCTTGACGAGCGGGCGAGGTATTACCTATGATGCACCTGCCGCTTTCCGCGGCATGAAGCCGGGGGGGCAAAAGGAAGTTGGGATTTACGAGTTACGAATTACGATTTACGAATTTTT
>CAZTAX010000115.1:0-5791 GCA_964611765.1 uncultured Akkermansia sp.
AAAAGTTCCCAGTGCGGATGCATCTGAATTTCATCGAAGCAGAAATATACCTTTTCTTTCCTTCGCTTCTGCGGATACATGCTGTAATAGGCTTCGTACAGCTCGTTCCAGCCTTCATTCCCCATATTGGCAAGTCGCTCATCTGCGAAGTTCAGCATGAGCATGTTCTCGCGCGGTATTCCTCGTTCTGCCAGGGCCTGGAACTGCTGTTGCATCAGCGTGGATTTGCCGCAGCGGCGCACCCCCACGCAGACGGTTATCTTACTTTCTAGGGCTGATAATTCCAAATCCCTCCGGCTGCCGCCATGGAGTTCCTGCTCCTGACTGCTTGCTATCAATTCAGTGAATATTTGACGGAGGTGCGGGTTCATGCTGATTTTATAGCAAATTCTTTACGGCGTAGCAAGAAAGAATTTAGAAATCTTTACGTCGCAGCAGTAAAGATTGGAAAATACTTTTCGTTTCAGCGATAAAGATTTTGTTTCAGAATACCAAAATCCCCCGCTGGCCGGGTGGGCAGCGGGGGAGAGAAGGAGCTCTGTGCGGGGTGCTTAGAAGTTGGAGCGCAGGGCGGTGGTGAACTCCCAGCCGTTGTAGTAATCCTTGCCGTCCTTGCGGGCGGTGGTGTACTCTGCGCCGAACATAATCTTGGCGGCGTCCTTGTGCTTGGCGGAGGCGTACACGTTGGCGCCGAAGTAGAAGGCATGCAGGCTGTCCACCCAGGAGGCACGGTCGGTCTGGGTGCAGATGTAGCGGTCGGCGCCGAGCTTGCAGGCGCCGTGGCCGGTCATGCCGTTGTAGCGGAAGACGAGGTCCACATTCGGATGCACAGCGTAGACGGGCTGGAGCTGGAGTCCGATGTTGTTGGTGCCGTTGCCATCCTGCTGCTCAAAGGCAGCCACCAGGTTGGTGGTGAAGGTGAGCTTGTCGTGCTTGATTTCGTAGCCCAGGGAGATGGCGTCCTTGAAGTCGATGCCGTAGTTGTTGGCACCGGGCTTGCGGCGGCCGTGGTAGGCGTTGTTGAAATCGTGGGCATATTCACCCGAGATGGCGTGGTAGCCGCTTTCGGTCACGTTGAACTTGTGCGTGGCGCCGATGATGGCGAAGCATTTGTCCTCCCAGCCGAACTCGCCATCGAAGCCCTCGCCGCGGGAGTATTTGTCGCCGTGGCTGTGGTTGCAGGAGCTGCTGGCGCGGTCGTTGGCCATAAGCTGCACGTAGAGGATGTCCTTCTTATCCGGTGAGGTGTAGTTCACTTCCACGCCCCAGTTGGTATCCAGCGCAAACTGGTTGGCTACGTAGGAGCGCTCCACGCAGGGTATGTTGGCGTTGGAGGTGCGGAAATCGGAGGTGAAGCTTGGTGCGAATTTGCCGGCACGCACGGTAAGTCCCTTCACGGCGGAGATGTTCTGCTTCAGCCAGATATCGTAGAACCCGGTGTAGCTGTAGTTCTTTTTGGTGCGGCCGCCGGAGTATGTGTCGCGCACAGGCAGACCGCCGATGCGCACGTAGGTGTGGAACTGGGTGCCGGTGCGGGTGTACACATTGGCACCAATCCAGTTGCGGCGGAATTCATCGTTGTAGGGAGTGCCGCCGTCTTTGATGAAGTGGCGGTTGCTGCCGTTGGGCTGCACCACCCCCATCTGCCACTGCTGGCGGGTAATCAGGTTCACTTTGGTCACGAAGGTATCCTTGTTTTCGTAGACCACGAGGGCCTGCTTCACGGCTTCCACCCAGTCCTTGGGCTGCGGTTTGCTGGTGAGCAGGGCATCGGCACTGCCGGCGCTGGCGCAGCCGGCAGCCGTCAGAGAGAGAATCAGGGCCTTGTTCATGGTGCTTAGCGCAGCTTGGTGAACAGGGTGGTGGTGTCCAGCACCGGCATGTATTCGCTGTGATCCAGGCCGGCATCCAGCACATAGAGGGTGAGCAGGCGCTTCACCGTGGCCAGCAGCTTCTCCGGCTGCCAGGGCTTCTCGATGTAGTTGTCGATGTGGCCATCGTTGATGGCGTTGATGGTATCGGCATGCGTGGCCTGGCCGGTGAGCAGCACCTTGCGGGTCTTGGCAAAGCGACGGTCAGCTGCCACCTTGCCCAGCAGCTCGGTGCCGGTTTCGCCGGGCATCACCTGGTCGGAGATGACGATGGCTACATGGTCGCCATCCTCATCGATCTGGTCGATGAGCTGCAGGCAGTCTGCCACGCTGGAGGCTTCCTCCAGGCGCACGTGGCTGGTGAGGGGGCGCAGGTCGCGCATGACGGAATCCAGCACTTCCTGCTGGTCATCTACACAAATGATATTAAGCGTTTCCATGGATTTGAGAGGTTGGTATGTTGATGGTGAAGGAGGTTTCCTGGTCGTTGCTGCGCACTTCGATGGTGCCGTTGTAGCTGTCTACCACGCGGCGCACAATGGCCAGGCCGAGGCCCAGACCGAAATCCAGGCCCATTTTCTTGGTGGTGAAATTGGGGTTGAATATTTTGTTGAGGTTATCCTCATCAATGGCAGGACCATTATTGGCAATGGTCACGGAGACGTATTCGGTGGGCAGCAGCTGCACACCGCGCACATGGCAGCACTCGCCGGTGATGCGGATGGCCGGGGCTTCGGTGCCGCCCTGGTCCATGGCATCGCAGGCGTTTTTGATAATGTTGCTCCAGACCTGCACCAGCTCGGTGATATCCGCATTGATACCGGGTATGGGTGCAAACTGGGTGGTGACGCTCACGCGTTTGAGCTTGTTGTGCAGGAGGTTCAGGGCGTCATTCACGCTCTGTTCCACGCTGGTGTCGGGCTCGCGGGTGCTGTTGCCGCCGCCCAGCAGCTTGACCGCGCGGACGATGCCGGTGGCCAGCTTGGAGGCCATGCGCATGTCGCGCAGGTCGTGGCCGAGTTCCCAGAAGCGGTAGTTTTTCTTCACATTGCGGATGAATCGGCCGGATTGTTTCCTGCCTTCTTCCGTGTCGGGGAAGATATGGGCCAGCACTTTGGCGGCCTCCTGGGGCAGGTTGAGTTCGCGCTCGTAGTAGCGGGCGGCACTGCGCAGCTCCTGGGCGGAGACGAAGGAGTTATCCTCGAAGCCGTAGGAGAAGAGCTGGGCGTTGTACTTGTCCTCATCCTCCAGGTATTCCTGCAGGCTGTCGGCCACAAACTCGGTGCGGCGGGAGAGCACGCCCACGGCGTTGTTCAGCTCGTGGGCAATGCCGGCGGAAAGCTGGGCCAGCGAGCTGGCCATCTCTGCCCGCTGCAGTACGCGCAGGGCTTCCTCCTTTTCGGAGGTCTTGGTGAAGATACGGGAGTTGCGCGCGGCCAGCTCATGCACCAGCACCGGGATGAATTGCCGCTCAAAGCACCCGTATTTCTCCGGCTCCACCACCTCCGTGGTGTCGTCCACATAGGTCACCACGGAGTCCTCCAGCGCCACGATGTGGTTGGAGCTGCGGTAGGAGCGGGAGAAAAATGCCTGAACGCAGACGTAGGAACCGACCTCGGCGCGGAATACTTCGTAGCCGCGGGTGCTGCTTTCCACCGGCAGGTCGACCCCGGCGTAGGAGTCGGCCCGGCGGAAAGCGGCAAAGCTGCCCTTCTGCACGTAGTACACGCGGTGGCATTCCTCGCCCTGGTCCACCAGCTGCTCGCCTTCCGCGAGCTCGATGGTGCGGCCGGGGTCGCTGAAGTACACGGCGTTGATGCGCTCGAGCGGTTCGATAATCTGTTCAGGTATGTGGTGCATGTGCGTATGGAGGCGCTATCAGCCGAAGAAGCCGACGGCACCCAGCAGGGTCATGAGGCCGATGGTGAGAGCCAGGCCAATCAGGCAGAGAATGGTGCCGGAAATAGCCATGCCTTTCTGCTCGACGTGGCCGGTGGCATAGGCCATGGCGTTTGGCGGGGTGGAAATCGGCAGGGCCATGCCCAGGGAGGAGGCGAAGGCGATGGTCACCAGCAGGCCGATGGCACCGGGGGCATCCATGGAACCGCCGGCCACCATGCCGGCTGCCACACTGGCCATGATGGGCATGAGCAGGGCGGCGGTGGCCGTGTGGCTCATGAAGGTGGCCATGAAGAGGCAGATAAGGCTGGCACCTACGAGCAGGGCCATGCTGTTCCATTCAGCAAACGGGATGGAGTTGATGAGGTCGCTGGCCAGCTTGGTTTCGCCCAGAGCCACACCCAGGGCAAAGCCACCGGCCACCAGCCAGAGCACGTCCCAGCTCATGGAGCGCAGGTCTTTCTTGGTGATGACACCGGTCACGGAGAACACCGCGATGGGGATGATAGCCACGCTGTTGGCATCCAGCCCGTGGTACTGCTTGGGAATCACCCACAGGAGGATGGTCACGATGAAGGTGATATAAACCACCCAGGCCTTGGGCGTGGTCATGAACTTGCCCTTCATCTCCTTGGCCAGATCCAGGCTGGGCTGGCTGATGGGGAACATCTTGATGAGGATGAACCAGCCGATGAGCAGCATGATGATGACGAAGGGAACGCCGAACATCATCCAGTCACCGAAAGTCACGTTCCAGCCGTTCTCCTGCATGAACTTCAGGGCAATGGCGTTAGGGGGCGTGCCGATGGGGGTGCCGATACCACCCACGTTGGCGCCAATCGGGATGCAGAGGGCAAAGGCGGCGCGGCCGCGGTCCTCCGGCTTGAACAAGGCCAGCACCGGGGTGAGCAGGGCAAGCATCATGGCGGCGGTGGCCGTGTTGCTCATGAACATGGAGAAGAGTGCCGTCACGGACATCAGACCCAGCAGCACATACTTCGGGTTTGTGCCGAAGGGTTTGAGCAGCACGCGCGCCAGGTTGATATCCAGGCGGAACTTGGTGGCGGCATCGGCCAGGAAGAAACCACCCAGGAACAGGATGATGATGGGGTCTGCAAAGGTGGCGAAGATGCTCTTCTGCTGCGTCTGGTTCACCAGATCCAGCCTGGAGATGCGGGCACTCACCTCGCCGTCGAACAGGCGGCCGGCGGCTTCCTTCAGGGCGGTGGCCTGGGCGGCGTCAGCCTTGCCGGCTACCACGGGTTTCAGGATAGCGGTGTTGATGGTGCTGCGCACGGCATCCGGGGTGAGGTTGGTCACCTTCTTCAGGGAATCTACCACGGCGGTCTGGGTGGCGGCTACCACCTCGGCATTGGCGCCGGGGCCGTACGCATCGGCCACGATGGCCTTCACAGCCGGGGTGTCAAACTTATCGACCTTCAGGAAATTGAGGGAGGTATTGGAGGTCCCCAGCAGCGCCAGCGTAATCACCAGCACCGAGGTGGTCCAGATCGGAATGACCTCCAGAATCCACATGAGAGCGGCAAACACGAAAAGCGCTATCACGCGCGTCTGGATCGGGTTCACCGGCAGGCCCCACTCTTCGAAGGGCATGAACATCATGCTGCCGCTGAGCAGCAGCACGACCAGCAACTTGATTATTGTTTTTGTTACCTGAGACATAACTGTTCGATTTGTGTTCTCAGCACAGGTCGGGCGCAGGATGCACACCACCTCGCGCGCGAGCGTGCGGGAACAGGCTTGTGCTACCAGATACTCTACACCATTCTGCCGTCAATGGCAAGTTTTACTTGGAGGAAAAACAGGGGAAAGACGGGGCCTGGCGCACATGTGTCGCCAAAGTTAAAGTGAAGTCCCCGGTAAATTGGAATTTGGCGTTCCGCCAAAATTACGAGTTACGAATTACGAATTATGAGCTCCGCTCGCCTACGGCTCGCCATTGTATATCAGATAGTTCAACACTGGCGGGCGAATGCCCGCGGAACTTTTTACTTCGTACT
>CAZTAX010000116.1:0-5711 GCA_964611765.1 uncultured Akkermansia sp.
GGACATATGATTCTCAGTCATAGAACCGCGGTTCGAATCCGCGTGGGGATGCTCAATCAGAAAGCCCGAGGTTAACGCCTCGGGCTTTCTGCTTTCAAGAGAGGAAAGAGTATGATACGTCCCGTCAAATCAGAGGATGCGGCTGCGGTTGCCGCTCCATCATTGCCTGTATCACCGGGGAAAACGCGGCAAGCCGGGCGTTTCACCAGCGCTTCGGGTTCCGGCAGGCTGCGCACTTCTCCCGCGTGGGGATGAAGTTCGGGCGCCTGCTGGATGTGGTGGATTACCAGCTGGAACTGTGAGGGCGCATCAGTGCGTGCAGTCGGCAAAGCCGTGGGTGCGGAAGATGCCGCGCACGGTATTGGTGAGCTCCGGCTCCGGAGGCTCCACATCCATAAGGGGGTAATCGAGCCCCAGCTCACCCCACTTGAACTTGCCCATCTGGTGGAAGGGCAGCACATCCACCCGCTGCACATTGCCCAGCCCGGCGGCGTAGCGGGCCAGGGCGGTGATGTCGTCCAGCTGGTCGGTGAGCCCCGGCACCAGCACATAGCGCAGCCACGCGGGAATGCCGCGGACGGCCAGTTTCTCAGCAAAATCCAGCGTGGGCTGCAGGTTCTGCCCGGTCACTTTCCGGTACTGCTCCGGGTTCCAGGCTTTGATATCCAGCAGCACCAGGTCAGTATCGGCCAGCAGAGCATCATCCGCATTGCAGCCGAGGTGGCCGGAGGTGTCGATGCAGGTGTGCAGCCCTATTTCCTTGCAACCGCGCAGCAGGGCGCGCGTAAAATCCGGCTGGAAGAGCGGATCTCCGCCGCTGATGGTCACCCCGCCGCCTGCATTTTTCAGGAAGCTGGCGTAGCGGCCGATTTCCTCCAGCATATCCTCCACGCTGCGCTCCTTGCCGCGGCGCTTGAACGAAGTATCCGGGTTGTGGCAGTACTGGCAGCGCAGACTGCACCCGGCCAGGAACACGATGAAACGGATGCCCGGTCCATCGACCGTGCCGCAGGATTCTACTGAATGAACAAGACCAGTCATGAGTACAAGGGCATACTAACACGGAATCGATCCATTATCAAATAAAATCCCCCACGCTGTAGTGGAGCACATACGTGTTCCAAAGATTTGTAATCAATAGAAATATCTGCAACATTTTGGAAGAAGCCCCCCTCTTGCTCGATAAATGCGAATTTAGCTCTGGCGCTCACGCCAGAGCCATGCGGCACGCAGTGCCGCTTTCGCACCGCCGTCAGGCGGTATTTCATGTGCAGCGTAAGCTGCACTTTCATACGCCCGTATGGGCGTATTTACATACACGCTTTGCGTGTAATTCATTGAGGCCCGAAGGGCCGACTAGTGTCTCGTAGAGTTTATCCTTTACAATAAGAAATCTCATTTACCCTTTATGGCACAAATGCTTATGCGCGGAGAGCATTGTGTAAAACTTGCTAAACAAGACACTAGTTACCGCTGCATGAGCAGCGGTACAACCAATGGGCATCGCATAACAAATTTCCTTTCCTTGGGAAAATGTTTCTTACGCATTGAGTATCCCAATGTTCGCAAATTCTAATCCATTTGGTAAATGGGCAGTACCGCTGCACATGCCGCGGTAACCAGTCGCCCCGCAAGGGGGCTTAATGAATTACACCGGCTCCGCCGGTGTATGTAAATACCGCTGCGAGCAGCGGTATGAAAGCACAGCTGGGGGCTTCGGCAAGCCTACGCCCACCCAGGTGCGCTGTGCATGAAATACATGCCTGCGGCATGTATGAAATCCCTCACGCTGACGCATGAGGGATGGGAATTGGGCTTCGCTCAATTCCAATATATCAGGCTCATTGCTCAAACATTGGGACACTTGTGAGTTGAGCACGCGGGCCGGGTGCTGGTTTCATTTCCCGGGCGTGCTGAAATTCATGGTGTCGGGAGTTCACCATTGGAGCTGCGTTCTGCCAGAATGCGGACGGTCAGGCTGATGGCCGCGGGGTAGGAGTGCCGCTTGCTCCACACTTCGCGGCAAAGGGCGCGGACCTCTTCATCGTTCTGCACGCAGAGAGCGCGTTGGCGGATGCTTTCGAGGTGGGCTGCCACTTTTTCTTCGTAGCGGCGGGCTCCTTCTGCCTCTTCTTCACGTCTGCGCTGCAGAATAGATTTTTCGCGCCGCGACATGGGACGGACGTATCTCAGTTTCTTTTGCTTCATAAGGGTGTGGTTATTCTACTGGGTATTCATCCACAGGTTTCTCGATCGGGGCGGTCAGCATCTGACGGGCAAAGTAGGGGGTGTGGTAGAGGTCGATTTCGGTACCGCTCATCGGGATGGGCAGGGGGAGTGGTTTTGGCCAGGCCCCGCAGATGTGGATGGGCGGCAGCGCGACATCTACGCCATTGGTCTTGTGCTCCACCAGGTACACCGCGGGGGCAATGGCTTCTGCTTGCATGCGGGCGATGAACCCGGCAAACGGCGCGGATGTGAGGAAATCCTCCATCTTCATCTGCAGCTGCGCACTCAGGCGGTATGCACCGTGCGGCATGGAGGCAGGTGCTTCCTCCGGGGAGAGTCTGTAGTACGCATTTCCCCGGTGCAGGCCATAGCGCAACCAGCGTAGCAGGTAGTAGAGCTTTTTGTTGCGCTGCCGCTTTCCCCGCGAGTCGGGGTTGTTGAGTGGCACAATGATGCTGATGGTTCGAGACGGGCGTTTTTGTTTGTAGGTCATAGCTAGTTGAGGGGTCAGGGGTGAATGTATTTTCTTGCAACTCGTTTGCATTCCGCCGAGAAGGTCTTGCAGACGCTTTGGGTGAACTTATCGGATTCTCCGGGGGTGAGCTGTGCCCATGCACCGGCTTCCAGCAGGGTACGCAGGCACTCCTCGCTTTCATTGAACAGGGCCCACTGAAGCAGATTGTAGGCATCGCCTTTCATACGGCAGCCTTTTGCCAGGAGGCGTTGCAGGCAGAGAACCTGGTTGCGCCGGGTTGCCAGCAGCAGTGGGGCGATTTCTCCATACCATTCATCGTGCAGCAGGGCACTTATGCTGCATCCGGCACGTTCAGCAGCTTCCATGAGGGGGATATCTCCGTATCTGAGGGCATAGCACATGGCTTCCTCCGGGGTGGTATGGGCACCCGGCTCTGTTGCATCATAGGGTATGCCTTTTTGCAGCAGTTGCAGGCAATCATTTGCCCGGTGTTGCTTCGCAATATCCAGCGCCGTCTGCTCCGCATGATTTCTGCGCGTCGGATCGGCACCGGCTGCGAGCAGACAGTTCGCGCATTCCACAGCATTGAATTGCGCTGCTCTCATCAGCGGAGTACACCCGCCCATGTCCAGGAAATCAACCCTTGCGCCTGCTTCCAATAAGCGCCTCAGTACATAGACTGAGTTGAACTCCGCCGCGGTGGCGAGCGGCGGATAATCCTGCAACTCGCAGCCTCCGCCATTTGGCTCCGCGCCGGCCTGCAACAGGGCCACGATGACTGGTTCCAAACCTTTCAGGGTATCACCGTCCAGATAGACTGCATTGTTCAGGGCCGAGGTTCCCTGGTAATCGCGGGCTTCCGGCGATGCCCCCTGCTGCAGTGCGGCAAGTGCCTCCTGCGTTTTCCCATAGTTGATGGCGTGGATGAGCCGTGTGTTCAGCACTTTTTCACGTGCGGGTTCACCGGCACCGCTGCGCTTAAGCAGCCTGATGATTTCCGGTTTGTGGTTCACCAAGGCATAGCACCAGGCCGTGCTCCCGCTTGCGTCTGCAAGTTCTGTATCAGCGCCGGCTTGAACCAGGAGCCCGACAATCCCTGCGTTGCACTTATTCTGAGCAGCGTGGATTAATGCGGTTCGCCCGTATCTATCCTGCGCATTCGCATCTGCACCGTGGGAGAGCAGTGTTTCTATTTTCTTTTTCATTTCCGGATCTCGTGATTCCGTTGCCCGCATCAGGGGAGTCTGCAGATATTCGTCCCTTGCATTCACCGAGGCCCCGGCTTCCAGAAGATAGCGCAGCACTTCTGCCCTGCCGCGAGTAGCTGCGGCGGTGTGCAAGGGGGTGTTTCCTTCGTGGTCTGCGGCATTGACATCAGCCCCGGCCAGTATCAGAAGTGCGGCACGTTGCGAGGCTTCGCAGTAGAACAAGGGGGTGCGGCCTTCTGTGTCTTGTGCATGCACATCGGCACCTCGCTCCAGCAGAATCTTCACCAGGACGGGGTTCTTCTTGTCTGCCGCGTAGTGAAGAGCGGTGCTGCTGTCCTCGTCCCGGGCGTTGACGTTAGCCCCGTTGTTCAGGTATTTGAGGAGTTTCCGGACATTGCCGTGTTCAGCCGCTTCAATGAGCTTGTTGTCGAGGTCGGTTTCGTTCTTCATGTGGTTCATAGAATAGGGTGGATGGTGTTGAAATGGTGGTTACTCTGCTTTGCATTCCTTGCCTTTCACTTTCAGCATGATTTGTTCATTATTTCTGCCGGCGATGATATTGATGGCGCAGGGCCGCTCCGTGGTCAGGCGGTACAGCCGCGGCCAGTATTCCAGCATGCAGGGGCCCGCATCTGTCATTTCGCAGTATGAATAGATGCGCTCCCGCTCCATGGTCAGGAATTGACCTCTGGCCGGTGCGCACTCCGGGAATTCGAGCTCATCTGCCCGAACTTCATCCTTGGTTCCCGGAAGCAGAACCCGCGTGTCGCCACTCAGGTAAAGGTGCCAGTATTGCTCCGCATACCACGGAAAATCGCGCACCTGGGGCTGGTGCGATACCCAGTCGAGATAGGCAGCCTTTTCCTCCGGCCCGTATTCCCGCGTGTCCTCGCCCGATGCCCGGGGAATATAGGCAGGCATCTTCTCCTGCACCACCTGCCAGCCCAGCAGCCGCACCACTTCGCCCGATTCCGCATCTTCCAGCCCGAGAATGAGCTCCGGATCCTGCCTCAGCATCTTGATGATGCTGCTGAGGCACCTGAACACAGGCTTGCCTTTTTCCACCTGTATCCGGGTGCGTCGCCAGCCACCCAGCGGGGCCCGCTCCAGCACCGTGCGGTGGTATACCGGTTCATCTTTCAAGTGGTCGCGGAGCGGGGTGTCCGATTCACTCTTGAACCAGCTTTGAGTCTGTTCGTCCCACACCTGTATGGGGAGCTGAACCAGCCCGCCAAGGGTGAGCGCCATACCTGCCTGATAGTTGGTATTCATACTGTTCAATAGTTGGGTATTTTCAGAAAAATGGAAAAAACGCTGCCGCTCCGGGGCACTGGCCGGCCGTGCGCAGCTCGATGCCGGAGGACAGCTCACGCCACCAGCCCATGCAGCAGCAAGTTCTCACTCACGCACCATGCACCATCTGCACAGCACAACAACACTCGGGTAGCAACAACAACGCGGCCCCTGCCGCAATAGTGGTAGTATTCATAACGATGATAAACAGTTTGATTTGGATTTGATAGACAGACGCACCGGCTCATGCCGCGTACACGTCCTGTATACCATATTTTTGAGGATTGTCAAGAGGGTCGTGTGATGTTTGTGATGCCTCCTGCTCTCAAAAGCACATTTACAAGAACACGTTGAAATAATTTGAAAAAACGATAAATAGGAATATGGGGGATGACTGCATCATCGGTGTACGGGACTTACCTGTTTCGTCGTAGATTTGCCGAAGGCGGAATATAATGGCCCCGGAATTTAGGACGCCTGTTTAAGCCCTCTTTTACTTGTGCAAC
>CAZTAX010000117.1:0-5621 GCA_964611765.1 uncultured Akkermansia sp.
ACCATCAAGGCCAACCTGAAATCCGAGACGGCAGCTACCAATGATTCGAATACAGTGACCAATACTTCAAGCAGACAATATGCGGTAGTGCCCGACAAGTCAGGCTATCTGTCGGTCAACGTCCCCTGGACGGATAACAATACCACTTACTCGTCTGCCACTACGTCGACAGCGGGGCTCATGTCAGCCAGCGACAAGTCCAAGTTGGACGGTATAGCTTCGGGAGCGAACGCCTACTCTTTGCCGAGCGCCACTTCCAGTACATTGGGCGGTGTAAAGGTGGGAAGTAACATCACTGTAAGCAGTGGAACTATCAGCTTGACCAAAGCTAACGTTACCGCAGCTTTAGGCTACACACCTCCAACCTCCGACACGAATACAACCTACTCGGCTGGTACAGGCATGTCGTTGAGCGGCACTACCTTCAACCACTCCAATTCCGTTACTGCCGGCACGGCGGGTACAAGTTCGGCTACAAGCGGAAGTACCTTGGCAGTTCCTTATGTAACCTACGATGCGCAGGGGCACGTTACCGGTTCGGGTACGCATACCCACACCATCAGCGGATTCCTGACCGCCGAAACCTACAAGGGTACGGTCACTTCGGTGGCTACGGGTACAGGGTTGACCGGTGGAACCATTACCGGCTCGGGCACCATCAAGGCCAACCTGAAATCCGAGACGGCAGCTACATACGATTCGAATACAGTGACCAACACTTCAAGCAGACAATATGCGGTAGTACCCGACAAGTCAGGCTATCTGTCGGTCAACGTTCCCTGGACGGATAACAATACCACTTACTCGGCTGCCACTACGTCGGCAGCGGGGCTCATGTCAGCCAGCGACAAGTCCAAATTGGACGGTATAGCTTCGGGAGCTACAGCCAATACGGGTACCATTACCGGTATCAAGATGAACGGTGCCAGCAAGGGTACAAGCGGCGTTGTTGACCTCGGTACAGTAATTACCGCGCATCAGGATATCAGCGGAAAGTTGGACAAGACCACTGCCGCTTCTACTTATGCGACCAAGACTGAAGTATCATCAAAAGTAAGTGGAGATGGTACTATTACAAATATTGTAAAGGTTACAGCTTTGCCTGATTCGCCAGATGCTAATACATTGTATATAATAGTGGAGGAATAGTTATGGGAATATTTTTTAATTCTGATATAAATACGCTCTTTGTTGGCGGCACTCAAGTGAGTGCCGTCTACATGGGAAGCGAGCAGGTGTGGCCTGTGGGATTACCGGTAGGGACTATCTTTAATTTTGAATATACTGGCACAGTGCAGAGTGTAGAGTTGCCAAAAGGAAAGTATAAACTCCAATGTTGGGGGGCACAAGGTGGAAGTAATGGAGGAGCTGGTTCTAAGGGGGGCTATTCAGAAGGTGTTATTACCTTGACATCTACAACTACGCTCTATGTATTTGTTGGTGGTCAAGGGGGAAGTTCCGGTAATGGTGGTTGGAACGGAGGAGGTTACTCTTCTGGCTCAAGTAGCTATTCTTATGATGATGAATATGGAACGAGTAGTATGGCTAGCGGTGGTGGAGCTACAGATATATCTACCGTAACATCGGATATGAGTTATTCCTCTGGTAGAACAAATAGAAGTAACGCTTCATTGTTGGCTCGTTGTATTGTGGCTGGAGGAGGTGCTGGAGGTAGTAGTTATTATCAAGAAATAACTAACAGTTATTCTGAATGGGAAACGATTGATTCCGGAAGTGCAAATTTACATTGGTTTGATGGTTCAGGAAGAACTGTATATACTTATAAGTCTTATGCAAACTTCGAAGCTGGTGAAACTTATAAGTTAAGCGTTTCAGAGTCTGGTGATTACGATGTTAGTTTTTATAAAAATGGATCTTATGTGGCTGGTGTGGATAATGTAGATTCTGGCTTTACAATGCCTTCCGTAGACTATGATTATGCTGAATGTAATAGTAGATATCCAAACGGGACTCTGTTAGATTCCTATCCAACTTTTTACATTGAAAAATACGAAACTTATTCTAGTACATCTACAGATTCTGGATATTCTAGTGCTTCTCAACAGGGCGGTGGTACAAGTGGTAATGGTACTTATCCAGGCACTCAAGCTAGCGCTGGTATCGGAGGCTCGTTTGGATTAGGCGCAAATCAAACTACAACAAATTATATGTACTGTTCTGGTGCTGGTGGAGGTGGCTGGTACGGAGGCGGTAGGGGTTACGCGGATTGTAATACGAGCGCAATTGAATATAGTGGAGGTGGTTCAGGATTTGTCAATATTGCCGCTAATGCTTCTTATCGTCCTACTGATTATACGGGTATTCAACTTGACAGCGGGACTACTATTGCTGGTAATTCTTCTTTTGAATCCACTTCGGGTGGAACAGAGACAGGACATAGCGGTAATGGATATGCAATAATTACAGTTGTTGACTAATTTTAATTATAAAAATTATGAGAATAGAAACTACAGATGCGAGCGTACAGCTTGTGGAATTTTACAGCGATTTAGGTCAGTGGGCAGTCCGTTGGGACTTCAAACCCAAATTGGACGAACAAGGTCAAGAGACTGGTGTTAATTGGTACGAGGAAGAGATTTACAATTTTATTCCTACAACAGTTGACATACAAAAATCAATAACTAACTGGTTTAACAAACAGACAGATAATGTTATCCAGCATGGTTTTATATGGAACGGTATATCAGTTCTATTGAATGACGAGAACAAGTTTAACTACAAGGCCATTACAGACGAAGCTGCGAGAATTGAAACTGCTATCGCTATATGGGATAAGGAGCATCCTGAATTGGCTGGTGTAAGTTTTACTTATGAATATGGTGTAGATGAAAATGGCAATACTGTTCAAATGCCAGTACTCACGGGTAGACCACAGACCAAGTTTCCGGTTACTCTTAAATTAGGAGAGGCAAATCTACCCGAAAACTTTTACACATTTACGAGTCTTACGGAGTTGCAGGAATTCTTCAGCGCTGGCGTAAATCATCTTATCGGTGCTTACAGTGCTGGTTGGTATAAGATTAGCACTTTTGATTGGCAGCCTTACATTGATGCATTGGAAGAATTATGATTACATTGTTAACAATAGTCACTATTATTTCTGTAGCATACCTATTTTATTGGGTATGCACAGAAGATAGGACACCCGAATCATTGTCTGAAACCTATTATCTATTAGGTGATAAGGGATGGATATTTCGAGCGGTAATAGCGTCTTTAGGATTGATGTTACTTCTTGTTTGGGTGTCGGTATCTGAATCAGGCTTTCAGTATCTTGCATTCTTTGCTTGCGGTGGGCTACTGTTTACAGCTGTTGCCCCTGCTTTCAAGTTGCAGCTGGAGGGCGCGGTACATTACTCGGCTGCCGTGGTATGCTGTGTAAGTGCGGTACTTTGGCAAGTGATGGAAGGATTGTGGGATATAACGCTGCTGCTTGGATTGCTTGTGTTTATGCTTTATCTTCAATGGGGCAAGTGGTGCTTTTGGTTGGAGGTGGCGGTTGCGGGGAGTGTTATTGTCAATCTTTGGAGATTAGTGTAAATGATAAAAGCGGTTGAACTAACCGCTTTTATAGTTTTAGTAAGATCCTACGGAATTGCTGATATTTGCAGATTTGGAGTATTTATTCCCGTTTATTGAAACGCTTACTTTAAATACATATTCTGTTAGAACATCGAGGATATTGTAATATCCGTTACGGTTAACGTTTATAATCTTGGTAGTTATAACTCCTCTGTTGTCTATACTTCCTTCATTAGATATAATAGAGCGACCTGTTTTATCAGATACAGAAAACTGCATATTAGTCATATTATTAGGACCGGTAATCATGGCTGTAAACCAAACATTAAAAGTCCCGTCCCATTGCTCGCCGATCCACCCTATTCTTGCATTAAGTAAAAACGGCTCTACTTTAATAGTGACTTCGGATTTGCTATCAACGTAAGGGTGTTCTGCAATTAACGTTGATTCCCCCAAATTTTTAGCTAACACTTTTGTGTTGTCCAATACTTCTAATACATTGTTGTCTGAAGAAGTTAAAATATAGTCGGCAGAATAATAATTATAGTCTATGTACAGTTTTTGGCCTATATAAATTTCTCTGTTTGAACCTATGCTAAGTGGATTTTTTGAAAGAAACTCCCCTTTGTATCTTCCAATCTCTTTATGTCCTGCTTTTAACAGGATTTCAAAAGGTCCATAGTTGGACAGCTCCACGTTAAGCTTTCCGTCTTTTATACTTGCTTTGTTGATGTTGTTGTTTTCTTCTATTGTAATTTTTGAAATGTCTGCATATTCGGGAGTTATAGATACAGGTATGCTTAGGTCTCTGTTTGTTGTCCACGAAATGTCTTGCAATAGTTTTACACTATCCGGATCAAACGAATCTTGTTTAACGATGTGGCTGCTATGTGATTCCAACCCATTGATTACAACGGAACCATTACGTGGTTCTCCTGTTTTGTTTGGCTCTGCTTTGAATGTATAAGTGTATTTGTCCAAACCGCGGCTTCCTGTGTGGGTTATCCAGTCGGGTAGTGAAAATGAAACTTCTGGTTCATTTGTAGACACTGGGATGGAAAATTCTCCTCCGGTGGCAGACAGTGATGTCTCTTGTTGATCTACTGTTAATGCGTAGGTTCGTTCCTGATTAACCCGTACGATGGACGAAGACGATCCGTCTTCGCTGGTGACAGTTATAAATGAGAAACGCATATCGTACCCCGTGTTCATGGAAACCTGCGCTTTTGTGTAAGAATTGCCTTCGCCCTCTTTAATAAGAATTGACAATCCTTCGCCTGTAGCCGTAACTGTCCATTTGCAATTTGCGGTAATATCCAGCCGTATGTCTCCTCCAAACCAGTCGATATCATACTCGTCAATACAGAATGCCACACTCTGTGGGTCTTCTTCGCTACTGCACCCAAACAGGCATAATACAAACAGTAGCATAATAATGATATTATACTTCATGTGAACTAACAATTTATTTTCTTGCATTTTGATTCTGTGGCAAAGTTAGGGGATATAGAAATAGCTTGTTGTTTTGATGGATATGTTTTTGAGCATATTCAAAGTGTGCGCCTTTGTCCTTCAAACTAAAAAACCTTATTGATACCTTTGTATCAGTGGAAGAGAAAAAGTCGGATAGATACACGCTCTGCCGGCACGGATGCCATCCTCCTCTCGTCTCACGGGCATCCCTCCACCCATAGGCAGCAAGCCGTATGTTATTACCCAAGGGCAGATGTGCCGGCGCAAGCAGTGCATCTACGGGGACGATAACAAGCGGATTGCTGCCTTTGTTCATTCCGGCAGGCCGTAAGTATTGACTTAACTATACAAGGCTATGAGAGAATTCTATCAACAGGTAATGGCGGTGGTGTGCCGCCACACCGGATTCAACGAACCGCAACTGCTCCACGACCGGCACGAGATTGTGACCGATGCCCGCCATCTGCTGGTTCATCTGTTAGGCGAGAAGCTGACCAACCAGGAGATAGTCCATGCCTCCGGATTGCTGAAGCAGACGGTGAGCCGGCTGCTCAACGGATATCCGCTGCGTTGCAGGCAGAAGTTCTCGCTCCGCTGTCTGGAAG
>CAZTAX010000118.1:0-5596 GCA_964611765.1 uncultured Akkermansia sp.
CTCGTACTTCTGCAGGTTGATGAGCGTTTCCAGGATAGCCATGAGCGAATCGGCATCGAACTCGCGGCTCTTATCCGGGGTGCGCAGTGTCACATCGCCGGCGCCCAGGGAGATGAGCTTGCGGTTCAGGGAAACCTCGTCCTGCACATACTGCTCCACCTTGCGGTGAATCACGCGGTACAGCGGCGGCTGGGCAATGTACAGGTAGCCGGCACGCACCAGCTGCGGCATGTGGCGGCAGAAGAGCGTGAGCAGCAGCGTGCAGATGTGGGAGCCGTCCACGTCGGCATCAGCCATGAGGATAATCTTGTGATAACGCACCTTGCTCAGGTCGAAGGAACCTTCACCCTCGCCATCGCCGATACCGGCACCGATGGCGGTGATGATGTTCTGGATCGTCTCGCTGCCCAGGGCTTTATCCAGGCGGGCCTTCTCCACGTTGAGAATCTTACCGCGCAGCGGCAGAATAGCCTGCGTGCGGCGGTCGCGGCCCATCTTGGCGGAACCACCTGCGGAGTCTCCCTCCACAATGAAGAGCTCGCTGAGCTTCGGGTCGCGGCAGGAGCAGTCCGCCAGCTTGCCGGGCAGACCGCCGCCTACGGTCATGGCACTCTTGCGCACGCTTTCGCGGGCCTTGCGGGCAGCCTCGCGGGCGCGGGAAGCGGTAAGGCAGCGGTCGGTGATGGTCCTGGCCGCCTTCGGATTCTCCTCGAAGTATTCCTTCAGCTCTTCGTACACCACGCTGCTCACCACACCTTCGATTTCGGTGTTCACGAGCTTATCCTTCGTCTGGGAGGAAAAGCGCGGGTTGGGCATCTTCACGGAGATGACAGCCACCAGGCCTTCGCGCACGTCGTCGCCGTTCAGGCTGGGGTCCTTATCCTTGAGCAGGTTGTTGCTCTTGGCATAGTTGTTGATGGCGCGGGTCAGCGAGCTGCGGAAACCGGAAAGGTGCGTACCGCCGTCAGCATTGAAAATGGAGTTGGCATAGCACTGAATCTGGTAGCGGTCACTGTCGTTGTACTGCATCACCACGTCCACAATCACGTCGTCCTCCATGGTCTTGCCATCGTACTCCACTTCAATGTGGCGCACGCCGCTCATGGCGATGGGGTCGGCGGTGATGAGGGTCTTATTCTCGCCCAGCTGCTTCACGAACTCGCGGATACCGTCGGCATAGTAGAAGGTTTCCGTGCGTTCCTGACCACTGCGCTCGTCCACCAGTTCGATGACCAGGCCGGGGTTCAGGAAGGCAAGCTCGCGCAGGCGGCGGGCCAGCAGATCAAACTTGAATTCCGTAGTATCGGTGAAAATGGTCGGGTCCGGCAGGAAGGTGATGGCGGTGCCGGTCTGCCCCTCCGGGCAGGTTCCCACCACATGCAGCTTCTCGGTGGTCTTGCCGCGCTCGAAGGTGATGACGTGGCGCTTGCCGTCGCGGCGCACCTCGGCCTTGAAGAAATCCGAAAGGGCGTTCACGCACTTGGCACCCACACCGTGCAGACCGCCGGAGTACTTGTACGCACCCTGGCCGAACTTACCACCGGCGTGCAGGTTGGTCAGCACCAGCTCCACGGCGGGAATGCCGAACTTCGGGTGCATATCCACCGGAATACCGCGCCCGTTATCAATCACGGAAATGGTACCGCCCTCGTGAATCTGGATGATGATCTTGCTGCAGTATCCGGCCAGGTGCTCGTCAATCGAGTTATCCAGCACCTCGAACACACAGTGATGCAAACCACGTTCATCCGGGTCGCCAATGTACATACCCGGACGCTTACGCACGGCTTCAAGCCCCTCCAGCTTGTCAATCTGGGCGGCACCGTACTCCTGCTGTGCCCCGGTCGAAAGCTTCTCAGCATCCTCCGGGGGCGTTACGTTATCACTCATAAGTGCCACCCATTATACGCGCGTACGCGCGCGCCTCAATATTATAATACGTCATTTTTACAAATTTTACGTCACACGCGCCCTGTAAGCCCCGCACACCCCATTCTGGACAGTATAGTCATTTTTACACACAAGCCATTACAAGCCTGTTCTGTGGCATTTTTGTGAATTTTGACAACATTTCATTTCTGTGCCCGGTGAGGTGTTCGCTTTTTCTATGCGATGTACAGATTTTTTTTGTACAGCATTGACAGAATGAGGCTAACAGATATACTCCGATATCTTCACCGCGCTGTTCGCGCCAAGACTTGAAAATGATAATAAGTGAGTTATGCTTGTTTTTTTGTATATCGCATAGAAAACACGCTAGTATAACAGCAGAGAGAGCTTCCGTTATCTCTGAAGCCTCAAAAATACAACTCTAAATCATTTATCATGAAATTTCATTTACCGAAGAAATTAATGGTGGCGCTACTCGCGACGATGGGCGTTTGTTCCATTCAGACAACCAACGCCACTACTGTGGGAGTCAGCCTGGTTACTGGCGATGCTCAGAAACTCTGTGAAACAATCACCACAGCCCCCGGATACGATATATGGGAGTATGTGCGTCCCGCGGTCGTGGAAACGACCGAAAACAGTCCGATAATACTTAATCAGGAAGCACTGGGAGCAGCCTCCAAAGATGCTTATATGCCGATTTACGTACGCGAAGGGCAGCTGATTATGACTGATGGAGTGACACTCAATTACCTGGAACCGGACAATGGTTGTCATCTGCAGGTTGCAGGCAAGAATGCCTCCATGATTGTTTCCAATGATGCTACGTTCACAGAGGACCCGGCAGCCCTGGCAGGGTATCTTGACGTTGGAGGACCGGATGGTGCAGGAAAACTCGAACTGAAATCCGGTGGTAGCATTCGGCTCTACAAATCATTGACAGCAGGATACTGGTATGACGCGAGTTGGGATGCCTCTCAAACCGTCTACAGCACATGCGACAGCACTGACGATAACACAAGATACTCCGGTGGTGATTATGAAACCATTACCTACCAAACCGCGAGTGGAGAAACTCTCGAGCGTTCATATGGGAAAGCCGAAATTATCATCGACGGAGACAATGCAGGGACAGAGGCGAAAAAACGGACCACTCTGGAGATGGGAACAGCTATTTTCCTGGCTCAGGCCGATTTAACCATCAAGAACGGTGGTTTGCTTCAGACTGGTACCAAGCTTACGGAGTCTCAGAATGATCCGGCTATGACGTACAACGCATGGGAAGGATGCAATATTCTGGGTCGCCAGCATGGCAGCACCACCAATATCAATATCCAGACAGGCGGAGAACTGCAAATCACGGGTTCCCTGATTACTTGGAGCGGAGACATCAGAGATGTTACCGTCAACATCAGCATTGACGGCATTGCTGACCAGGATTACGGATGCGGCGTAGAAAAAGGAACGGCCTCCAAACTTTCCGTTTCTCACATACTGGGCCTGGGTACTGGTAACATAGAGAGCGACAACGGCACTAGCAGCAGCGAAACAACAATGACTGTGACAAATGGAGGTGTGGTAGAAGCCAGCGATGTACGCCTCGGTCTGGATGACGGCGGCGTGGGCGAGACCTCTGTTTACGTTTCCATAGATGAAAAATCCTCCATGAAGGCAGATTGCATCCGCCTGGGGAAAGGTGCCACCGTGATCAACCGTGGCACTGTAACACGACTGAATCCGGCCGCCGGCATCATGCGTGCCGGAATGTCGCCGATGATCATCACCGATGGCGCCACCTGGACCAACTCCGGCACTCTTGATATGGATGTGGTGCTGCAAAACGGCGGCACTTTCATTGCGGAAGATGGCAGCGTAAGCGGAGGGCTCACCTCAAGCAGCAACTCTACTGTATCCATCAATGGAGACGTAACCTTCAACGGTGATGTTTCCATTTCGAACACCCTCCTCACCTTTGGAGTAGGCTCCCAGGTGACGGCCAATGGCACGTTTGAAATTGACGGACAATCGACCGTAAAAGTTGTGGTAAACAATGGAGATTCTGCAACCGGCACTCTCTTCACAGTCTCCAGCTGGGATGAGACAGCAGATGCTCCGATTGCAATCACCCTCATCAATGCCAACGGTGACACCTGCGGTTGGGGACAGGCCAGCATTAGCGGCAATGGCGCTGTATCACTCGTTCAGAGTATCGCAACAGAGTATGACTTGAGTCGCAACGAGCAGGCATTCTTCTCTGCCATGCAGAAGTTGGCCATTTCCGGTGCGGCACCTGACGAAATCATGAACGTGCTCAATTCACACGATTCGGAAGCCGTGAAGGCCGCTATTGATGCCATGAGCGGCCACGAGTACGCCACCGCTATGAGCAGCCAGATTGAAGGCAACCTGGGCCACCTGCGTCGTCTGCATGGCGCCATGGGCAAGGGTACTGCTTTGGGGAGCTATGTCGTAATTCCAGGCAGCAAGGGCAGCGTGGATGAAAAAGGCAATGAGGTGCTGGCTGCCACCCCGGCCGTGACCGATAGCCGCAACTGGCGCGTGGGCGTTTCAGCTTTCCACGAAGAGACCAGTATCGACAGCGATGCCCGCGGCGACGGTTACGACCGCTCGGAGACCGGTGCCATGCTGAACGTGGAGTACCTCATGAACAAGGAGCTCACCCTGGGTGGTGCACTTTCCTACGGCCGCACGAACCTGCGCACAAATGGCGCAGCCCGCCGCCACGAGGACAATACGCGCTTCGACGTGTATGCCCTGTATGGCCAGAAGCGTTGGAGCTTTGCCACCTCGCTGGGCCTGGGCATGCACGAGCATGAGCTGCTCGGTGGCGATGTGGACGGCTACTCCATCAACTTCCTGCAGGATGCCGCCTACACGGTGCTGAGCCGCGAGAAGGACAACGTGCAGGTGTTCGGCACCATCGAATCCTCCTGGAACGAGATTGACAGCTTCTCTGATGGCACAGTGAGAGGCGGCAGCCAGGATGCCTGGGCCACGGATGTGACCGCCGGTGTGCGTTATAATCGCGCCCTGCGTGCATTCGGCAATGCACCTGCCGGTGTGTTCACCGCCCAGACCGGTGTGACCGCCAGCATCGGTGATATCAAGAGCGGCGTGGATATGAGCCTGGATGGCTACGGCTACCGCCAGGAGAGCGCCACGCGCAACCGCTGGGGCTGGAACCTGGGCGCCGGCGTGGATGTACCTGTGCGCACCAACGTGTCCGTCTACGGTGCAGCCGAGGCGGTTCTGCGCGGTGATTCCAGCAGCGTGGACGGCCAGGTCGGCGTGAAAGTTTCCTTCTGATATATTAGGTTAGAGAAACAGAAAGGTATGGCGGCACTCCGGAAACGGGGTGCCGCTGTTTGTCGGAGCAAGAGGGTGGCAAAGGGGAATTTGAAGAAGTACGAGGTGCGAAGTGGGAAGTGCGAAATATAAAGTCAGGCAGGCTGGCGCCTGCTGGTGTATTCTCCTGATAACAAATGGCGAGCCGCAAGGCTCGCGGAACTTTCACTTCGTACTCCCACCTCGTACTTCGCACTTTTGTCGGAACGACAAACATCAATTTATCGAGCAGAAGAGGGGCTTCTTCCAAAATTTTGCTGATATACGCGTTGGAATAATTAACGGCCTCCCTGAAATCTAAGTTAGATTCTGCGGGAAACGGTTGATAAATAAGAGCTTA
>CAZTAX010000119.1:0-5590 GCA_964611765.1 uncultured Akkermansia sp.
CAGCATTCAGAATGCTGTAGACTCGCCGCATGACCAGTGGCACTCAAAAGGTTGCAGATAGAGCCAATAAAAGTATACCGGAAATAGTAGTATGCGGGGTAATTCTGCTGATGGTATTGTCTCAGTTTTCGTTTTTCTGGAATAGAACGGTATTCGGGCATGATGATTTGTCTCAGATAATATCCTATTATTGGAATCTGGAGACCGAGGGGCGGTGGTTGAATTATCTGCTCTTTCCCACGTTGCGGTACTTCAATACTTATGTGGCACTGATTGCAGACTTTGTGTGTGTAGGCGTGTTCGGGTATGTCTGTGCGAGAAACTGGTTGAGTCCCAGTCAGAGTTTCCTAATCGCATTGCTGGTAGTGCTGGCTCCATCGGTGGTGTTGTTTTTCGATTGGCCTGTTATTGCCCTACCCTCGATGTTTCTTCTGGCTGTAGCTGCAATGGTGTACAAGAAAATACCCATCTGGATGTTTTTCCTGGTTTTTGGACTACTGTTTAACGCGACATACAGCAATGTGTATTTTTTGCTTCCGCTTATGTTTCTGAATGCGGATTCCAGGATCTTGTTGCGAGTCTTGTTTTTCTGGCTGGCCGGTTATATGATAGGCTTTGCAGTAGCTGAGTTGGTTACGTGGGTAGTTTGTGGCCATTTTATTGAATTGGCAGAGTTCAGACAACCTAATTATATAAGCGGTTGGTCGGATTTTGAGATGAACCTTATGAAGGCGTGCGACTTCGTCTCTGGTCACGTGCGTTATATGGGTAAGTGCTGCGGACTAATCGTATTCCTGTCTATTGCATGTTTTGTCTGGCTGTACAGAAATGTTAAAATGCGTGGCTTGATAATAGTTTGTTTTTTGTGTGTAGTTGCAACGAGTTGTTATGCTCAAAGTGTTCCTGCTGGTGTGTCTGTTTCTTTACGAACTGCGCACTGCTTGTATTGTTCGCTATTGATGTTTTTGGTGGTAAGTTGCCGAAAGAGTCGAGTTCTTCTCCTCATTGTGGCTTTGATATGGGGTGGAAGATGTTTGTATATGAATGCAAATAATTTGAAATGGCAGAACACTGTAAGATCAGAGCTTAACATTGGCATTGCTCGCTTAGGCATTTCGCCTTTCGAGGTGAAAGGTATGATCATGTTGTCGAATGACAATGATGTACAAGAAGCCGTAAAGACTATTGAAAGAGTGGCTCAGGTGTCGAGCTATAATTTAAAAATCAATCTGGATAGCTGGGCTGCGGCTCCGCGATACGCCGGATTTAAATCATTATGGTATCGAGAAAGTGCCCAGGAAAAACTTGAGGAGCTGGGAATTGAGGAAAGGGATTTGTTTTTTACAAAGCGTGGTTTGTATAGCTTTGCGCTGTGTAATGGGTATCTGTTTGTCCGGTTCAATCATCCCTGAAATTCGTGAAATAGCAGACTGAGCGGATATCGTTATCGGATTGGAGGTGCTTTTTTGTTTCCCAATGCATGGGGAATGCAAGGCTTTGGCTGAAAGGAGAACGATATCCTGACCTGAGGTCAGGACGATATCCGGCTGGCGCCGGACGATATTCAGGCCGTTGGCCTGAACGATATCCGCGAGCCGGTGCTCGCGGACTTAATCAGGAAGGCAATAAGCGCACCACTCTGTCGGCACGTGGAAGGGTGATGGTGACGGTGGTACCGGTGCCTTCCTTGGAGGCGAAGCCGAGGGTGCCGCCGTGGTCTTTGATGATGCGGCGGACGATGAGGAGGCCCAGGCCGTTGCCTTTGCTCTTGGTGGTGCGGAAGGGTTCGTACATGCTGCCCATCACTTCGTGGGAGATGCCGGTGCCGGTGTCAGAGATGACGATTCGGAGGTCGTTGTCGTTGTAGGCGGTCTGGATGTAGATGCCGCCGTCCTCGCCGGGGATGGACTGGTAGGCGTTGCGGATGAGGTTGTAGAGCGCCTGGAACAGCTGGGCAGAGTCTGCGCTGAGCTCGGGCAGAGCCTCGCTGAGCTCCAGGTGCACGGAGATGCCGCGCGGGGCGATTTCCGGATCCAGGGTTTCGAGCACGCGCTCGATGAGGGTGTTCAGATTGACGGTTTCCCGCTGCAGGCGGGTGGGTCGCATGCTGTGCAGGAACTGGTGCAGCAGGGTATCCAGTCGCCGTGTTTCCTCCATGGCGGTTTCCAGCAGCGGGGTGAGCCTGGACTGGTTTTCCTCCGGCAGTTTGCTGAGCTTGCGCCGGAGAAGCTGGAGATTGAGTCCCAGTGAGTTGAGGGGGTTTCCAATTTCGTGGGCCACGGCGCTGGCCATGAAGCTGAGGAGGTTCATCTGCTCGGCTTCGGCATCTTCCAGTCCGCGGGTGTGCTGTTCGGTATCGTCGCGCACGAGGAGGAGATACTCGCTGCCGCCGGCAATGGGGCTCATGTGGAAATGGTAGTGGCGGGGCTCCGGGTAGTTCACCTGCAGGTCGCGGGTGATGGCGATGCCGCTGTTGCGCAGGTCATCCCAGAGGCAGGTGCCGCCGGTGAGGGTTTCGAAGGGGGTGCGCAGCAGCTCGCGCAGCGGGCGGGCATAGATGGCAGAGGCGGCTTTGTTGGCAAAGCGGGCCTGGCCGTGAGCATCAAAGAGGATGATGCCGTCCCGCAGAGCATCGAACACATCCTGCAGCAGGCCTTTATCCGATACCAGGCGCATGAAGACACTGCGGAGTTCCTCCGGGGTGAGGTGGTCGAGTCGGGTGACGAGTTTATCGATGGTGTCCTGTTTCACAGCTCAATCTGCACATGGTTGGAATAGATGGGGATTTCGGCGCTGAAGACGTGGCTCTCATTGAAGCTGCCGGGGCAGGCGGCACCATCGGCCACGACGCGGGGGTGCGCCCCGACGGGCAGGGAATGCAGGGCCAGGGTGGCGGTTTCTCCGGTGGGATCGAGGTTGCCTTCGCCCTCGCGCACGATGGTGATGCTGCGGCGTGATGCTTTGTAGTGGAAGTGGTGGAAGCGGAACATGCCTACGCGATGGCTATGCCCATCTCCGGCGTCTTCGTAGTGGAAGGAGGAGGCTTCGCACTCCGGTGCCCACCACAGGTCGTAGGTCACATGCGGAGCGTCAATCTGGCCCACATGCTGCTGCACCGGCCAGCGGGGAATGAGGTGGCCGCCGCGCACAAACACCGGAATATGGCTCATGGGGGTGGAGACCCAGACTTCCTCGCCCGCGGCAGGGGCGGGGGCATCTGTCCAGAGGGAATACCAGTGGCCCGGTGGCATGTAGAGGAAGCGTCCGCTTTCACCGGGGTGGTGCACGGGCACGATATAGAGTGAATCCCCCAGGAAGAATTCACTGCTGCGCCAGTACATATCCGGGTTTTCCGGGTACATGATGGCCAGGGAGCGGATGATGGGGAGCCCCTGGGCGTGGTAGCGGTGGAACTGGGTGTAGAAATAGGGGAGCAGGCGGTAGCGCTCCATGATGGCCATACGCACGTATTGTTCCACCAGCGGGCCGAAGCACCAGGGCTCCTGTCCGCCGTATTCACCGTTGCTGTGGTTGCGGAAAAATACGTGGAAAGCGGCCATCTGCATCCAGCGGCAGAAGAGTTCCGGCGTGGGGTGGCCCAGGAAGCCGCCGGTGTCTGCGCCGCAGAAGGAGACGCCGCTGGTGCTCAGGCGCTGCACCATGAGGTTGGCCATCTTGAGGTTTTCCCAGTCAGAGTAATTATCGCCGGTCCAGGTGGCGGCGTAGCGTTGCAAACCGGCAAACCCCGCGCGGGAGAGTATGAAGGGACGGCGGTTCGGCGCATGGATGAGCATGCCTTTCTGCGTGGCGCGAGCCATGCACTGGCCGTACACATTGTGCGCTTTCAGGTGGGAGCAGGAGTGGCCGTCGAAGGCGTGGCGCGTGTCGTCCGGGAAGGTGCGGTCCGGGAAAATGGCGGGCTCATTCATATCCACCCATACACCGCGCACGCCGATTTCTGCCACCTGCTTCCGCAGCAGCCCCGCCCACCAGTTGCGCGTGTCGGGCGAGGTGAAATCCGGGAAGGTGCAGAGCCCCGGCCACACGTCGCCCTCCAGCAGGGCGCCGTCGTGGCGGCGGCAGAATACATTGCGCTCAAAGCCGCTGCGCCACACAAAGTTATCCGGATTAATCTTGATTCCCGGGTCGGCTATGGTGACCACCTTGAAGCCGTCCTCGCCCAGACGCTGCACCATGCCTTCCGGATCGGGGAAGTGCTCGCTGCTCCAGGTGAGCGACTGGTAATCCTCCATGTGGTGGATATCCAGGTGGATGGCATCGCAGGGAATCTTGCGTTTGCGGAAATCGCGGGCCAGTTTGTTGACCATTTCCTCCGGGTAGTAGCTCCACTTGCTCTGGTGGTACCCCAGTGCCCAGAGCGGCGGCATGGGCGGCAGCCCGGTGAGCCGGGTGTAGGTTGCCACGGTGTCCAGCGCATCCTCCCCGGCAATGAAGTAGTAATCCATGTGCCCGCCATCGGCGCCGAAGAGCAGACGGTCTTCGCGAGTCTTGCCGAAATCGAAGTATGAGCGCATGGTGTTATCGAAGAAAATACCATACTGCATGCCCTGGTTCAGGCAGAGGAAGAAGGGGATGCTCTTATAGAGCGGGTCGCTTTCTGTGGTGAATTTGTAGTGGTCTGAGCCCCACATCTCCAGGCGGCGGCCCCTCAGGTTCAGCGCACAGGGCTTATCCCCCAGACCGAAGAAATGTGCTTTTTCCGGCATGTGTTTGAGCACCCATACCAGGTCATCCCCCGTGCGCTCGGAGCGGCGGTGTCCCATGCCCTCGGCATCGGCACAGAGCAACCGGCCACTGGCGCTGTGGTAGAACTCCAGCCCGCCATCGATGCGGCGGATGCGCACCTCCAGCCGCCCGGTGTGCACGGCCAGATAGCCGGGTGTGTCCTCCTCCACCAGCTCCGGCGGGGTGGGGGAGTATTCGGCGGCTACTCCATAGCTCGGTATGTTTTCAAAGACCGCCTGGGTCACATAGCGGCAGCGCACTACGCCCGGTTCCATAAAACTGAGGCGGAGCCGGGTATCGGGCAGCTCAATCTCGAGCGTATCAGGGGCGACCCACTCGAAGCTGCGCACGTTGGTGTTCAGGCGTGAGGGCATTGCTGCCGGGGCAGGGGGCTACTAACCGGGGGGCCACTGCAGCGAGCGCCCGCCGATGATGTGGATGTGGAGGTGCGGCACGGTCTGGCCTCCGTCCTCGCCGGTGTTCATCACGGTGCGGTAGCCGCCTGCCTCGATTCCCTCGGCCCGGGCAATCTCTCCCACTTTCAGCATGAGGTGGGCCAGCAGCGCGGCATCCTCCGCCGTGGCGGCGGCAATGCTCGGTATCGGCTTGCGCGGCACCAGCAGCACATGCACCGGCGCAGCCGGTGCAATGTCGCGGAAAGCCACGCACAGCTCATCCTCGTACACGATGGCTGCGGGAATCTCCTTGTCCGCTATCTTCTGAAAAAGTGTTTTTTCCATGTGGCAATACTTTTAGCATAACATCGCCGCGCTGGCAAGTGAGAAGTAGGCAATGCCTGATAAAACCCATTCGTGTCCCAAAGATTTGGGACACGAGGATTTAC
>CAZTAX010000120.1:0-5589 GCA_964611765.1 uncultured Akkermansia sp.
TCATAATTGACAAATTGAAATCTATAGTTTGAAAGGAGACCGCCATGAGTAATATGGTATTTAAGAATAAGAGATAAAAAATATACTGTAAATACTTTTGATGGTATTTTGAAAATTGAAAAAATTCTTGTTACTGATGAGCAAATACGAGAAGGTCTTGATACTGAAGAAGTAAATTACATTTCTGCAAATATCGTAAACGAAAGAAATCCTGTTTGTTATGGTGCAGATACAAGATGGGCAAATCATTTGTATCCGGTTTATGTTACTGAAAGTTTTGCCAAAAGTAAATATTTAAGCAACGCAATGTTTTTAAATTTGTTTTAATGTGGAGGGATAAATTATGGGAAGAACAATAGGCAAAGTTATTGCTACTGAAAAGAGTCCATCAACAATTGATGATTTTTATTTTTGGACTAAGTCTGAAATGATATTAAATCCATTTGATGTAGTCAAAGTTACACATTTACAGAATAGCGTTTCATACGGAGTGATAGAAGAAATATCTCATATAACAGATACCGCAAATTTTTTAGCTGATTATATTTCAAATGACTTCGGCGAAGTGGATGCAAGCGAAAATACGCATCGAGTTGGCATGAACTATGTAAAAGCCAAAGTGATTGGTAATACGCAAAATATATACATACCTCTAATAAACAACTCCAAAGTAGAGTTAGCTGACGAAAACGAAGTTGCGGAAGCATTGGGATTGAAGAATGTAAAGAATCCCGTTACTTGTGGCTATTTGGAAATGTATAGCAGTAATGAGGATAGAGTTCAACTTCCAGTAGAATTGGATTCACGATTTTTAATAGGTCCCGAAGGAGCACATTTGAACATATCCGGTATATCAGGATTAGCTGCAAAAACTTCTTATGCAATGTTTTTGTTGAAATCTATTCAAGATAAATATCTTGAAAAAAATGATCCTGAAGATGATGTTGCATTTGTTTTGTTTAATGTAAAAGGAAAAGATTTATTAGCAATAGATGAAATGAATGAGTTTGAAACAGCCGAAGAGAAAAAAGAAGTTTTGGATTTGTATAAGAAACTTAAAATGTCTACGCAGCCATTTCAAAATGTACATTATTATTACCCATATTCCGGAAATAAAATCGGTAATACATATTTATCGAAAGAGGCATATGAAGAGCAAAGAAAATTAAATAAGGCAAAATTATATAAGTATTCATACGAAGATGATAAAGATAATTTAGACTTAATGTTTGCGAGCATGGACGATCCTGCTCAAACAATGGATTCCATTATTAATTACATTATCACTAATCAAGGAAGTTTCGGTGGATTAGATGATTGGGAAGATTTTCTTGATGAAGTTCAGAAGTACTGTAGGGCAGGAAGTGCAGGAGATAAAGAAATTACTGTTGCAAGTTGGCGTAAGTTTAACAGAATAATTCGTAAATCTATTTATAGGAATGAAATATTTGGTACAGTAAGAAATAATGATGAAGAAACACGCATAGGAGAAGCATTAAAACATATTAAAGGAAACGAAGTTCATGTTATAGATATAGCAAAATTAAATGAAGATATGCAAGGATTTGTATTTGGTGATGCAATAAGAACAATTTATGATTTGCAACTTGGACAATTCAGTGAAGATGAAAATGTAAATCCACCAAAGAAAATTGTTATTTTTATTGATGAGCTTAATAAGTATGCTTCGCAAGACACGCCCAAAAGCTCTCCTATTTTGCGTCAGATACTTGATATAGCAGAGCGTGGAAGATCGTTGGGTATTATATTGTTTGCTGCCGAACAGTTTAGAAGCGCTATTCATTCAAGAGTTACCGGAAACTGTTCAACACATGCGTACGGAAGAACAAATGCTATTGAAATTGCTAAGGCAGATTACAAATATGTACCTCAAGTATATAAAAATATGATGACACGTTTAAAACAAGGAGAATATATTGTACAAAATCCGGTATTTAGGTCTTTATTGAACATTAAATTCCCGAAACCAATATATAAGCAATATAAACAATAAGGGGTAGTAAAATGGCTGAAATAGGAAAAAATATTATAGAGAATTTAACAACAGCTATGTATGAAAATAGCTATACAGTATATCGTGAGTATATACAAAATTCAGCGGATTCTATAGATAAAGCTATTGATAGCGGAATCATAACTGCATCTGAAGCAACCATAGACATTGAAATCGAATATACCAAACGCAAAATAACTATCAATGATAATGCAATGGGTATTCCTAAAGATGAATTTTATAAAAAGCTCTCAGATATTGCAGATTCTCAAAAAGATAAAACAAAAGAAAAAGGGTTTAGAGGTATAGGTCGTTTGGCAGGATTAGCATACTGTAATGCTCTTATCTTCAGGACAAGTTTTAAAGGCGAGAATGTGGAATCAGTTATGAAGTGGGATGGAGTTAAACTTAGAGAAGTTTTGTCAGATGTAAATCAACATCCGTCTGCTTCAAATTTGGTTGATAGCATTATAGAGTGCGAAGTTATCCCGTGTGACGAAAATAGCCATTTCTTTGAGGTTATTATGGAAGGGGTTATACCTGAAAGTGATAATCTTTTAGATGAACACGAAGTTAAAGAGTATTTGCAAATGGTTGCACCTGTTCCATATTTAAACAGTTTTATTTTCCGTAGCAAGATTGAAGAATTTATAAAAAAGGAAAATCTGAAGATTGATCAATATAATGTTTTAATTAACGGAAATCCTATTTTTAAGCCATATAAAACAATTCTCTATGAAGGAACCGAAGATAAGAAGACACAGTACGATGAAATAAATGACATTGAGTTCAGAAAATTTGAAACCAAAGATGGAGAGTTATTAGGTTGGCTTTGGTTTGGTGTAACAAAGTTTGAAAAGCAAATTCCTATCATAAATCCTACAAGAGGAATTAGAATAAGAAAAGAGAATATTCAAATCGGAAATGAGGATACTTTGTCTTATCCCAAATTCTATAAAGAATCAAGAGGTAATTGCTATTTTGTTGGTGAGTTGTTTGCTGTTTCACCAAATCTTATACCAAATGCCAGAAGAGATTATTTTAATACAAATCCTACGCTGAAAAAATTTGAGGAGCTTATTACACCTACTTTATATAAAGAATTCTATGATTTGTATCACTATGCAAGCAAAGTGCGTTCTTCGTTCAAAAAAGCGGCAGGTTACGAGAAGAAACAACAAGAATTTCAAGAGAAAGTTGATAATGCCGGCTTCTTGGATAGCGAGGATATGTTGGAAGCAAAAAAAGAACTTGAGAGTGAAAAGACGAATTTGGAAAAGGCTCAAAGGGAAATTGAACTTAGACAAAAGGATGCAGAAAAAAGTTCAGTTCTAAATCGAGTGTTTAAGCAAATCGAAACAACATATAAACCTCTTGAAAAGAAAGACGAAAAGACTGAAAAAACTCCTAAAAGAGAAGAAAAGGATACGAAGAAATATCTTACGCAAAATTTGTCAAAGTATGGCAAAAAGGAACAAAAGCTTATCAGCAAAATTTATGGAATTGTCAAAGCTATTTTGCCAAAAGATATGGCAGAAATGGTTATTACAAAAATACAGGAAGAGTTAAGCAAATGAGTAGAAAAATTTTATTAGTTGAACCAAATTATAAAAATAAATATCCGCCTATGGGACTAATGAAAATTGCTACATACTACAGAATGCTTGGTGACGATGTAACCTTTTTTAAAGGTGATTTGAGAGAATTAGTATTAGAAGATACATACAAATTATTGTTGGCACAGTTGTATGCAAATGATGCTAATGTTTTTTGGGAAAAATATAAGCCAAGTATATGTCAATATATAAAAAAAGGTAGTAATGAGGTATTGGAAAATATACCATTAGTTAATGATAATGTCATTATCAAAGAATTGTTAAAGTACTATAGAAAATACTATTATAATAAAGAGTACTTTAAATCGGAAAATAGATTATATGACAGAGTTGGGATAACAACATTATTTACATTTTATTGGGATATAACCATTGACACTATTAATTTTGCAAAGCAATTATGTAAAAATGAGTCTGATGTAATGGTTGGCGGTGTAATGGCATCCATCTTGCCTGAACAAGTGGAAAAAGCAACAGGTATTAAACCTTATAAAGGGACATTAAGCAAAGCAGGAGTATTAGATGATAATGATATTATAATAGATACACTTCCGTTGGATTATTCAATTCTCGAAGAAATTGAGTATGAATATCCCGCAAATGATGGATATTTAGCTTATATGACTCGTGGTTGTGTAAACAAATGCAAGTTTTGTGCTGTACCAAAGTTAGAACCGGAATATAAAAGTTACTTACCAATCACATCGCAAATCGAAGCAACTAATGAGAGATTTGGCGGAAAAAAAGATTTGTTGTTATTGGATAATAATGTTCTTGCTTCATGTCAATTTGACCAAATAATAGACGAAATTAAAACGGCAGGATTTGATAAGAATAGCACTTATACACCTCCGAATTTGTATGAGGTGGCCATAAAAAATATAAGAGATAATTACAATGTTAGGGCATACACCAAATTGATTGTTAAGCAGTATCATCTACTTATAAAAAAGTATGGTGAAAAGATACAAGATGTGTATGATACTTTGGAGGAAAAATATCTCTTAAATGATTATACAGCCAAAAAAGAGGCAATATTGGAAACATATGAACTACTAAAACCTCATTTTGAGGAGTTTTATAAAAGACATCCAAGAAAAAGATACGTAGATTTCAATCAGGGGATAGATTCAAGACTTATTACTGATGAAAATATGGAAAAATTATTTCAAATTCCAATTCGCCCGGTAAGGATTGCTTTTGATCATTGGAAATTGCATGATGTTTATGAGAAAGCAGTTAGAACAGCTGTAAAGCACGGTCATACAAGTTTATCTAATTATGTTCTATATAATTATGAGGACACACCATTAGAATTGTATAAACGATTAGAGCTTAATGTTAATTTGTGTGAGGAACTTGATGTAAGTATATATTCATTCCCTATGAAATATCATCCTATAGAAGATCCTGAGTATTTTAGTAACAGAGATTACATAGGAAAAAATTGGAATAGAAAGTTTATCAGAACAATCCAAGCCGTTTTAAACTCAACAAAGGGAAAAGTTGGTAAAGGGAAATCATTTTTCTGTAAAGCGTTTGGAGAAAATGAAGAAGAATTTATGAAGCTTTTGTATATGCCTGAAGCAATGATTATTTATCGTTTTTATTTTGAAGGTATTGGTATGACAGATAAATGGTGGAATAAATTCTCATCGTTATCAGACGAAAAAAAAGCTATCATAAAACCGATTATCGAAAGTAATGACTTTACAGATTATGAGAAAACAATTAAAGATGCTGAAATGCTTGAAGTACTCGATTTTTATAGAATTAAAAGAGAGGACGCCGAGAAAGAAATTAAGCAAGCAGACAAAAGATGATATTGTGGCAACAATATGGCAACAAAATATCTTGTAGTCAAAAAAATTAGTATAATACAGATAATGTAAATACTACGAAGAGTAGTCTATTAACTAATTCAGTTGAGTTTACAAATATCTGAGCGAGTGGGAGTAG
>CAZTAX010000121.1:0-5565 GCA_964611765.1 uncultured Akkermansia sp.
AAAGCCCGGTGCGCAACCAGATTTTCGAAATCATCAACAGCTATGAGCCCCGCTTTGCTGACCTGGACGAAGAGCGCGACCGCAAGCTCGACCAGATTGAAGCCGGTGCCGAGATGGACCCGGGTGTGGTGACCGAGGTGAAGGTCTACATCGCCACCAAGCGTAAGCTCGGTGTGGGTGATAAGATGGCCGGTCGTCACGGTAACAAGGGCGTGTGCTCCCGCGTGCTCCCGGTAGAGGATATGCCCTACCTGGAAGACGGTACGCCGGTGGATATCATTCTGAACCCGCTGGGTGTGCCTTCCCGAATGAACGTGGGTCAGGTGCTGGAAGCTCACCTCGGTGTGGCCGCCAAGGCTCTGGGCTTCAAGGTGGCTACCCCCGTGTTCGACGGTATCCAGGAATCCCAGATCTGGGACTTCATGAGCCAGACCAAGCAGGTTCCCGGCTTCTCCTGGGTGGGCGATGGCAAGGATGGTTCCGTGGCCGGTAAGAGCCGCCTCATCGATGGCCTCACCGGTGAGTACTTCCACTATCCCGTGGTGGTGGGTTACACCTACATGCTGAAGCTGAACCACCTTGTGGCCGATAAGGTGCACGCCCGCGCCGTGGGTACCTACTCCCTCGTGACGCAGCAGCCCCTGGGCGGTAAGGCCCAGCACGGTGGCCAGCGTTTCGGTGAAATGGAAGTGTGGGCCATGGAGGCATACGGTGCAGCCTACACGCTGCAGGAGCTGCTCACAGTCAAGTCTGACGACGTGCAGGGCCGCACTCGCATCTACGAGAACATCGTCAAGGGCGATAACTCCCTGGAGGCCGGCACCCCAGAATCCTTCAACGTGCTTATCAAGGAAATGCAGGCACTCTGCCTCAACGTGCAGCCCACCGAGAAGCGCGACCGCGAGAACGAACCGCAGAGCACGGATGACCTCTTCGCCCTGCTTGCCGGCGATGGCATGGACGATGACGATGATTTCGGCTCTGCCGACGACGATGACTTCGATGGCGATTTCTCCGAGATGGATGACGACGATGATTTCGCGGATTCCGAGGAGGAGGACGACGATTCCGATATGTAAACCTGTAACCGCTGCCCGGCGCGGTTCCCGAGCCGGGCAGCATTCCTGAACCTCTTAATTCTACACAAATATGTCTTTCAACGACTTCAACAACGAGAAGCCTAAGAACTTCGATCAGGTTTGCATCACCGTGGCCAGCCCGGATGATATCCTGAGCTGGTCCAGCGGCGAGGTCAAGAACCCTGAGACCATTAACTACCGCACGTTCAAGCCCGAGAAGGGCGGCCTTTTCTGCGAGCGCATCTTCGGCCCGACCCGCGATATGGAGTGCTCCTGTGGCCGCTACAAGCGCGCCAAGAACAAGGGTATGATCTGCGACCGCTGCGGCGTGGAGGTGACCTCCGCCCGTGTGCGCCGCGAGCGCATGGGCCATATCAACCTGGCAGTGCCGGTGACCCACATCTGGTTCTACAAGTGCATGCCCAGCCGCATCGGCCTTATGCTCGACCTCACGGCCCGCGACCTGGAGCGCGTGATTTACTACGAGGATCACATCGTGATTGATCCGAAGGATGTGGCCGGCATTGAGCGAGGCCAGATTCTGACCGAGGAAGAGTACGATGAGCTGGTGGATGACTACGGCGACGATGCTCCCGAAGCCGGCATGGGTGCCGCTGCCATTCAGCGCCTCCTTGCCACCATCGACCTGGACGCCCTGGTAGACGAGCTGCGCCAGGAGATGGAGAAGACCAACTCCAAGCAGAACAAGCGCAAGCTGGCCAAGCGTCTGCAGCTGGTGCAGGGCTTCCGCTCCAGCGGCTGCAAGCCGGAGTGGATGGTGCTGACCACCCTGCCGGTGATTCCCCCGGACCTGCGCCCGCTCGTTCCGCTGCCCGGTGGCCGCTTTGCTACCAGCGACCTGAACGACCTCTACCGCCGCGTCATCAACCGCAACAACCGCCTGCGCGAGCTTTCCGCCCTGCAGACCCCTGAGGTGATCAAGCGCAACGAAATGCGCATGCTGCAGGAGGCCGTGGACGCTCTGTTCGACAACGGCCGCCATGGCCGCCATGTGACCGGTGCCGGTAACCGCCCGCTGAAATCCCTCTCAGATATGCTGAAGGGCAAGAGCGGCCGCTTCCGTCAGAACCTGCTCGGTAAGCGAGTGGACTACTCCGGCCGTTCCGTGATTGTGATTGGTCCGAACCTGAAGATGAACCAGTGCGGTCTTCCCAAGAAGATGGCTCTGAGCCTGTTCGAACCCTTCATTATCCACCGCCTCAAGGAGCTTGGCTATGTGCACACCGTGCGCTCCGCCAAGAAGATGATTGACCGCAAGGAGCCCATCGTGTGGGATATCCTGGAGGAAGTGACCAAGGGCCACCCGGTGTTCCTGAACCGTGCTCCTACGCTGCACCGCCTTTCCATCCAGGCTTTCGAGCCTGTGCTGATTGAAGGCAGCGCCATTCGTTTGCACCCGCTGGTGTGTACGGGTTACAACGCTGACTTCGACGGTGACCAGATGGCCGTGCACGTGCCGCTGAGCGTGGAAGCCCAGCTGGAGGCCCGCCTCCTGATGCTGGCTCCGAACAACATCTTCTCACCGGCCTCCGGCAAGCCTATCTGCACGCCTTCTCAGGATATCATTCTGGGTTCCTACTACCTGACGCATACCCGCGCCAAGGAGGTGAAGGAACACCAGGACAACCAGCACCTGCTGCCCCTCTTCGAGTCTATCTCCGAAGTGGAGTTCGCCATTGCTGCCCGCAAGATTGGCTACCACGAGTGGATCCGCCTGAAGAACCCGGACTATGGCAAGACCGGCGCCGAGTTCGACAAGCTGGCTTACAA
This sequence comes from uncultured Akkermansia sp., assembly GCA_964611765.1. Lineage (GTDB taxonomy): Bacteria > Verrucomicrobiota > Verrucomicrobiia > Verrucomicrobiales > Akkermansiaceae > Akkermansia. The sequence goes on from CAZTAX010000121.1 coordinate 2,871, forward strand.
CCAGGAGAACGTGAACCGCAAGACCCTGGTGACTACTGCCGGCCGCGTGCGCTTCAACGAAATCTGGCCGGATGAAATAGGCTACATCAACCGCAACGTGGGCAAGAAGCAGCTGGGTGATATCATCTGGCGCTGCTACCAGACCTGCGGCCAGAAGAAGACCGTGGAAACTCTGGATGCCCTGAAGTCCCTGGGCTACAAGGAAGCCACCCGCTCCGGTTGCTCCATCGGTATCGTGGATATGGTGGTGCCTGAGAACAAGGACGGCGTGATTTCCAACGCTTACGAAGAGGTTGCCAAGGTGACCGAGCAATATGAGGAAGGCCTTATCACCAACGGCGAGCGCTATGAAAAGGTGATTAACATCTGGTCTTCTGCTACGGATGCCATCCAGAAAGAACTCTACACCAAGCTGGAATACAACGAGGGTTCTGCTGTGGCCAGCCCGCTCTACATGATGGTGGACTCCGGCGCCCGTGGTAACAAGGCTCAGATTAAGCAGCTTTCCGGTATGCGCGGTCTTATGGCCAAGCCCTCCGGTGAGATTATCGAACGCCCCATTACCTCTAACTTCCGCGAAGGTCTGTCCGTGCTGGAGTACTTCATCTCCACCCACGGTGCCCGTAAGGGCCTGGCAGATACCGCTCTGAAGACCGCCGACTCCGGTTACATGACCCGTAAGCTCGTGGACGTGGCCCAGGACGTGATTGTGCGTGACCTGGATTGCGGCACCGAGAACGGCATCACCATGACCGCCATTTACGATGGTGAGGACGAAATTGCTTCCCTTTCCATGCGTATTTACGGCCGCGTGACCTGTGATGACATATACGACCCGACCACGCGCGAACTCATTGTGGCCAGGAACGAAATCATTACCGATGAGGCCGCCAAACGCATCGAGAAGGTGGGTATTGAGAAGGTGAAGGTGCGCTCTGTGCTGACCTGCGACCTCTCCAAGGGTTGCTGCGCCAAGTGCTACGGCCTGAATCTGGCTACCGGCCAGAGCGTGAAGGTGGGCGAGGCTGTGGGTATTATTGCAGCTCAGTCCATCGGTGAGCCCGGTACTCAGCTGACCATGCGTACCTTCCACGTGGGTGGTACTGCTACGGCCGCTGCCAGCCGTCCGGAATACACCGCCAAGAGCACCGGTACCGTCATTTACGATGAAAACCTGCGCGACCGCTGCGTAGAGGACGAAAACGGCAACATGGTCGTGCTCTGCAAGAACGGCGGCGTGAAAATCTACAGCGAGGAGGGTAAGGAACTCGAGTCCTACTCCCTGACCATGGGTGCGGTGCTTCGCGTGAAGGACGGCGCCAAAGTGGAAGCCGGCGCTGTGATTGCTGAATGGGATCCCTTCGCCATTCCGGTGATTGCCGATATCGGCGGTACCGTGGAGTTCCAGGACATGATTGAGGGTATTACCTGCCGCACGGAGTCGGGCCACACCGAATCCGGACGTGGTACTACCGTCATCATCGACCACCGCCAGGACCTCGCCCCCCGCGTGATTGTGCACACCGCCAAGCCCGGTTCCGATAAGGACAAGCCCAAGGTGTTCGCCATCCCGACCGGCGCTTACCTCGTGGTGAACAACAAACAGAAGATTTCTGCCGGTACGCAGCTGGCCAAGACTCCCCGCAAGGTGCAGAAGACGAACGATATTACCGGTGGTCTTCCCCGTGTGGCTGAGCTTTTCGAAGCCCGCCGCCCGAAGGATACCTGCACGCTGGCCGAAATGGACGGTGTCGTGGCTATCGATGATGCCATGATTCGCGGTAAGAAGGTGGTTACCATCTATCGCGATGCCGCCGCCAAGGAGGCCGCTACCAAGAGCCGCAAGCGCTCCACCAAGCTGCAGACCAGCGATGAGTACGAGGGCACTATTTCCATCAAGCACCTTGTGCCCATGGATCGTCACATCATCGTGCACGACGGTGACTATGTGCGCGCCGGTGAGCCGCTTTCCGACGGTTCCGAGGCTTCGGATGAAATCCTCCGCATCTGCGGTAAGGAGGCTCTCCAGGAGCACCTCGTGAACAAGGTGCAGCAGGTGTACCGTGTGCAGGGGGTGGAAATCAACGACAAGCATGTGGAAATCATCGTTTCCCAGATGCTGCGCAAGGTGCGCGTGAAGGATCCGGGTGATACCGGCCTGCTCTGGGGCGACGAGGTGGACCGCACCACGCTCTCCCGCATCAACAAGGAGACCGTGGAGCAGCACGGCCGCCCGGCCGAAAGCGAACCCATCCTCCTGGGTATCACGAAGGCCTCCCTCAAGACCGATTCCTTCATCTCCGCTGCTTCCTTCCAGGACACCACGCGTGTGCTGACCGAGGCTGCCACCCTGGGCAAGGTGGATATGCTGGAAGGCTTCAAGGAGAACGTCATCCTGGGCCACCTCATCCCGGCCGGTACCGGCTTCTCCCAGTACCGCAACATCGTGGTGGAACCGGCAGAGGGCGCTACCCCCATCCCCCGCACCACCTACTACGATGAGGAAGAGATGCCGCTGCCTGACGATACCCTCTCCGTGGGTTCCGATGACTAAAGCGGAAGCTCAGCAGTAAACTTCATGCCCGGCATTGCAGCAAGCAGTGCCGGGCATTTCTGATTGGCAATTGACGAACGACTATTGGAACTTCTAAAAACTCAGAATGAACCAATAAATTGGAATTTGGCGTTCCGCCAA
>CAZTAX010000122.1:0-5473 GCA_964611765.1 uncultured Akkermansia sp.
TGCGCTGCGTCAGCAGTGCTTTCGTACCACAGCGCAGCTGTGGTATTTACATACTAGCGAAGCAAGTATTTCATTGAGCGAAGCGACAAGTTACCGCTGCTGATGCAGCGGTAACCAGTCGCCCCGCTAGGGGGCTCAATGAAAGCACAGCTATCGCTGTGCATGAAATCCCTCACGCTGACGCATGAGGGATGGGAATTTGGCTTCGCCAAATTCCGATTTATCATTCTTCTTTCTCCTTACGAAACAGGCCCCCGGACGCGAACGACCGGGGACCCAGGGTTTGGGGAAAGAGACGCTGTTTTTCCTTACACGTGCAGGCGGAAAAGCTCAGCCTGCTCCCGCAGCAGCGAGAATGAATGGCGCACCATGGCGCGGGTCTCATTCAGCAGGTTAAGATAAAGAATGCCGTTTCGCATGTTCACCACGTCTTCCTCGGCCCGGACGAGGTGGCGGCGGATGCACTCGGCAAACTCAGCACTAAGGTCGCCGGACTGCGCCATCATCTCCTCAATACCGGCGCCAGCATCGCTTTGCAGCTTCAGGCTCAGCCCCGGGAAGCAGGCAGAGATACGGTCGCTCATCGAGAGGAGGTCACTGCCCTGCTCAGCGGTAAGACCGGCGTGATTGTTGTCGATATGCCTGTAACTGGCCTTGACGGCAGCGAGCATGCACTCTGCCACGCTCATACTGCTTTCGTGCAGGCGAAGCACCAGCTGCCCTCGCTCATACAGGCGGGCAGGCAAGTGCTGGAGGCAAGGCAGCACCTGATCTTCCTTCACCGCCTGCAGTGTGCGGTTCAGCTCGCGCGCCTTCTTGCGCAGCCGCTTCAAGGCGCTGTAATCCTCAGCCAGCAGAGCCTTCACCATGGCGCGGTAGATGCCATAAGCACGTCCCAGGCGATCCACCGAAGCCTCGCCCAGCTCACGCAGGACAGAGGGGGAATCCAGATCCAGCTCCGGCAGCGGAGCCGCATTCTTGCGGCGGTGCATATGGGCAGACTTCACCAGAACCCCACCCGCAACGAGCAGCATCAGGAGCACACCCCAGATGCCGCCGCACATCATGACAGAAGCCGTGATGCAAGCCGCCAGAAAAGCCAGCAGCCCCGTTGTGAACCAGCCGCCGATGACCACCATCACCCCGGTGATACGGTACACAGCACTGTCGCGTCCCCAGGCGCGGTCTGCCAGGGAGGAGCCCATGGCCACCATGAAGGTCACATACGTGGTGGAAAGCGGCAGTTTCAAAGAAGTAGCCAGCGAAATCAGCAGCGCAGAAACCGTCAGATTCACCGAAGCACGCACCATATCAAAAGCCGAGCCATCATCCTCCGTCAGCTCCAGGGTGCGGAAACGTCCACCTATGAAGCGAGCAAGCGGCTCAGGAGTAATGCGGGTGATGAACCGAGCGGTATTCAGCGACCAGCGCACAGCAGCACGGGCAGGCAGGCACGAGCCGAAGCGCTCCTTGTTCACTGCACTGCTGCGGGCAAGCTTCACCTCCGTTTCCGTTACCGTGCGGGCCTTGCGGGAGAAGCAGAGAGCCAGCACCATCACCCCGCCGGCTGCCAGCAGGTACCAGATATTGGCCTGCACCGGGTCAGCCAGGGAGCCCATGCGCAGCGTCTCCAGGCTGCCACCGGCAGCCACATGAGCACTCGCAATGTGGTAGGAAGACTCCGCAGCCATGAACACACCGATGAAATTCACCAGGTCATTACCGGCAAAGGCAAGAGCCAGTGCGCAGGTACCCGCCAGCACCGTGATGCGCAGGGTATTCACCCGGAGGGCGTACTGCAGGATGCAGGAAACGAGGAACCAGAAAAGCAGCGTACCCAGCACCACGGCAGCAATATTACTGTTCAGCCAGGCGAGCATCTGCGGAGTAACCACGGAGCTGTGCTTCAGCCCCTTGAACACGGCAAAGTAACTGATGGCCGTAAGAGAGACAGCGCACCACAGAGCCCCCACATAGCGGTACATACGCTGGTAATGGAAGCTGAAGAGCACTCGCGAGAACCACATCACCACACAGCCGCAGGTGAAAGCCACCGCCACCGAGCAGAAGATACCGGAAATAATCGTGAGCGACTTGGAGCTGTTGATATAGTCCCCAAGATTGAGGGAAACGCCCGCACCACCCTCACTGATGGTGAACAAAGCCACTGCCACAGCAGCCCCCAGCAACTCGAACACCAGCGAAACCGTGGTCGAAGTCGGCAGCCCGAAGGTGTTGAACAAATCCAGCAGGATTACATCCGTCAGCATCACGGCCAGGAAAAGCATCATCACCCCGTGGAAGCTGAACTGCGCCGGCACAAATACGCCGCTACGCGCAATTTCCATCATTCCCCCGGAGAGGGAGGAGCCCAGCACGATACCCACGGCTGCCACCGCCAGCACCACACTGCGCCGCGCTGCATTACAGCCCACGGCCGAGTTCAGGAAGTTGGCCGCGTCATTCGACACGCCCACCACCAGGTCAAACACCGCCAGTAAGAGCAGAATGCCCAATATTGCGATATACATTTCGTTCATACGCCCCTACTCTACCATAAAGGCGCACGCCCACGCACGCTTTCCAGAGTGAAGAGTACGCCACATGCCATGTGGCGGTTTCGCCACATTTGAAAGGACAAATTGAAATTTGAATTACGAGTTACGAGGTAAGCTCTCCTTCAGTCAATATATTCTTTATGTGAAGAGAAATATTGGTACGCCTGGTCGTTTGATACAAATCAGCCATCTGTTGCTGCGTCAGCCACACGATTTCTCCCTCCAGGCGAACATCCAATTTAAGGCCGGGTTCGTCGCTTTTGTAGATGATAATGTGCGGCGACCTTTCCATTCGGTCGGAAAAATCAAGCAACTCCCCTTGCTCTCCCTCAACCATGATATTTTCTATATACAAATATTCTTCTTCATTTTATCACCACCGACCAACCTGGAAGTTTTTCTTCTGAGTTCGATTATTTTATTACAAGCTCGCCTTATTTATTTTATGAACAGAAAAGCTCATGCATATACAAAAATCATTTTCAAATACAATACCTCTTTCTGATTCTGTTTGAATATTATTTTTGTATCTTTTCACCCCGCCTGCCGAGGTGGCAGGCGGGGTGAGACTTATGAGTCGGTCAGGGTTGCGGATGGGCTTTACTCCTGGGGAGCATCAGCTTCATCGGCGAGGGCGGAGTCGGCATCCGGAGTGTCGGTTGCTTCTTCCTCATCCTCGTCGTCATCGGGGATGACGAGGGTGATTTCCTGGATGGATTCCTTGCCATCCAGCGTGATGAGCTTCACGCCCTGAGTGGCGCGGCCGGTCTCGCGGATGGTATCGACCTTCATGCGGACGGACTGTCCACCGGTGGTCATAATCATGAGCTCATCGGCATCCGTCACCGTAGTGGCGGAGACCACGCGGCCGGTCTTGTCCGTGCAGTTCATGGTCTTGATACCGATACCACCGCGGCTCTGCGGGCGGTACTCATCGAAGGGCGTACGCTTGCCGAGGCCGTTCTCGGACACCACGAGCAGGTTGGCATCCTGCTGCACCACAGCCAGGGCCACCACGTAGTCGCCCTCGCGCAGCTTGATACCGCGCACACCGATGGTGTTGCGGCCCTGGGCGCGCATGTCGTCCTCGCTGAAGCGGATGCTCATGCCATCGTGCGTCACCAGCACCACTTCATCCGAGCCGGAGGTGAGGGCGGCATTCACGAGCGTATTGCCCTCCTCCAGGTTGATGGCGATGATACCGGCCTTGCGGTAGTTCACGAAGTCGTTGAGGGCGGTCTTCTTCACGGTGCCGTCCTTGGTGGCGAACACCACGTTGCCGGAATCCTCGGCAAAGGTGATATCCTTGCCATCCTCGCTCACGCGGCGCTCCAGTCGCAGGATGGCTGCGATGCGCTCATCCGCCTGCATATCCAGCAGATTCTTGATGGAGCGGCCCTGGGCACTGCGGGCGGCCTCGTCAATCTCGTACACACGCTCCACATACACACGGCCGGTGTTCGTGAAGAACATGATGTAGTCGTGATTCTGGGCGGCAAACAAGTGCTCCACAAAGTCGTTGGCATCCTTCTTGCTCTTGGTCGTAGCAGCCTTGATTCCCTTGCCACCGCGGGCCTGCAGACGGTACTCATCCGAGTTCGTGCGCTTGATGTAGCCGCTGTGCGTGATGGTCACAATCATGGAATCATTCGGGATGAGGTCCTCGATGGCCATATCGCCCTCGAACGGGATGATGTGGGTCATGCGCGGAGTGGCATACTTCTCCTTGATGACGCGCAGCTCGTCCTTCACGATGCCGAGCACGCGGCTCTCGTTGGCCAGGATGTCCAGGTAGTCCTCGATGAGCTCCAGCAGCTTCTTGTACTCGTCGGAAATCTTGTCGTTTTCCAGAGCGGTGAGCTGGTAGAGGCGGAGTTCCAGAATGGCGTTCACCTGGCGCTCGGTGAAGATGTACTTATCACCCTGCACGGAGGGCTGGCTGTGGATGAGGATGCCCAGACCGCGGGCCAGCTCCACAGGGAAGCTGAACTGCATGAGTCGGTTGCGGGCGTCCTCGCGGTTCTTCGAGTCGCGGATGATGCGGATGAACTCATCCATATTCGCCAGGGCGATGAGGTAGGCCTCGAGCACCTCGGCGCGGTCCTCAGCCTTGCGGAGCAGGAACTTTGTGCGGCGCACCACCACCTCGCGGCGGTGCTCCACGTAGAAGTTGATGGCATCCTTCATGGTGAGCACCTTCGGGCGGCCCTCGTGAATGGCCAGCATGTTCACGGAGAAGGAAGTCTCCATGCTGGTGAGCTTGTAGAGCTGGTTGATGACCACCTGCGGGCGGGCATCGCGCTTCAGCTCAATCTCGATGTAGTCGGTGAGGTCGCGCATGCCGGCAATGTCGGTGATAATCTTATCACGCACCAGCTCCGCGATACGCTCCTGCAGCACGGCGCGGTTCACGCCGTAGGGCACATCGGAGATGTGGATGAACTCGCGGCCGTTCTCGTTGGTCACCACTTCCATCTTACCGCGCATGCGGACGCTGCCGCGCCCGGTGCGGAAGTAGCTGTCGATTCCCTTGTAACCCAGCACATAGCCGCCGGTGGGGAAGTCCGGGCCCTTGATGTAGGCGCGCAGAGCCTCACTGGTGATGTGGGGGTTATCAATGTAGGCGCAGATGCCGTCCACCACTTCGCCCAGGTTGTGCGGGGCCATGTTGGTGGCCATACCCACGGCAATACCCGTACCACCGTTCACCAGCAGGTTCGGGAATGCGGAGGGGAACACCACCGGCTCCGTGAGGCGGTTATCGTAGTTCGGCTGGAAATCCACCGTGTCCTTGTCCAGATCATCCATGAGGGCCACACCCAGGTGGCTTAGCTTGGCCTCGGTGTATCGCATGGCGGCGGGCGGGTCGCCTTCCGGCGTACCGAAGTTACCCTGCCCCTGCACCAGGATGTCGC
>CAZTAX010000123.1:0-5429 GCA_964611765.1 uncultured Akkermansia sp.
CCGTCGGTTTTACCGATGTCCCGCTTTGCAACGAGGACGGGCGCATTATACAGATGCTGCGCCGTCATTGCAAGCCTTTTTTGAGAAAATTATTGCATGGGATGACAAAAATGCTAGAATTGGGGCCGGAATCATTGCTGAATTATCATGAAACGCAAGGAGATAGAGCAATTGCAGGCGGCGGGGCTGATATCGGCTGAGCAGGCAGTGGCGATTGCGGAGCATTTTCACCTGAATGGCGGGCGCCGGTGGAATTGGCTGGTGCTGAGCATGTCCACCCTGGCGGGCGGGCTGATTCTGGGCGGTATCATCATGTTGATATCGGCGAACTGGGAGATTATCCCGGATTTGGTGAAGATGGAGGTGACCATGGCGCTGCTGCTGGGTTTCTGGGTGAGCACTGGCGCGCGGCAAAGGGATTTTGCCGCAGCTATGAGTGGATGGGTGAGGTGGCTATTCTCCCTTGGCTTTTGCATGGTTCAGGCTCAGTTGTTCCACTATGCTTTCCGGTTTGAGAAGTGGCAGCCGGAATTGGGAACCTTTACTGATGATGAAACGCGTTTACCTGCTGTTTGCCGTGGTGGCTGCCCAGTTGCTCTGGCTGGGGTGGAACTATGCTGACCGCACCCGCGAGATGGCCGAGGCCCCGGTGATTTACTGGAAGAAAGAGGCGGATGGTCTGCATCGCGTGTGTCGCGTAGAGACTCCCGGTTCTGCTCAGGATTCCCCTGCAGCGGGTGAAACCCGCGCTCTGATGTGGGGCGATATAGTATCGGATTTCGATATCGAAAAGGAGGGAGAGAAGATTATACTGGTGAAGCAGATGGCGAAGCTGCGTTTGTCTTTTTCCCGGAACCATTGGGGTAGAATGCGCTTCTATGTGGAAGAGGGCACGGGGGATATCCGCCGTTTGTGGCTCAATGAGATTGAGGAGAAGGATAATGTGCCGTTCGATAAAGTCCGCCGCACGGTGGATATCGTCCTTCGCGAGAATGCTGCCGCTATCCCCCGCATGCTGTATCTGAACGGTGTGCCCTATCCCGAGGCCATCGATCAGATGCGGAATAAGACGTTCAAGTGGGAGAATAGCGTCGAATAACTGGGTGAATTGTCACTTGGCGAGACGATGACATAATCGGAGCACGGGACTTCAGTCCCCTTCTGGTTTTGTTCTTTCCCAATGAAAGGGGAAAGATAAGCCCGGGGGACAAAGGGAAACGATATCCAGTTTCCTGCGGAGACTGGACGAAATCCGGCGGCGCCGGACGATATCTTGCCTGCGGCAAGACGATATCCGCTTCGCGGATCTTTATAACCCCATCTTGCCCGGGTTGAGGATGCCGGCGGGGTCGAGGGCGGCTTTGAGGGCGCGGTGCGCATCCATGGCCACGGAGCCGATGGCGCGGGGGAACCAGGGGGCCTTAGCGAGGCCGATTCCGTGTTCGCCGGTGATGCTGCCGCCGTGGGGCATGACCCAGTCGAAGAGGCGGTTCACCAGGGCATCTGCCGGTTCTCGGATGTCACGGCCTTCGGCATCTTTGAGCACCATGATGTTGGTGTGGATGTTGCCATCGCCGCTGTGGCCGAAGCAGGCCACGGGTATGCCGGTTTCCTGCTGCATGCTCTCGCAGAAGCTCACCAGCTCGACCAGTTGCGAGCGGGGGATGACGATGTCTTCGTTCAGCTTGGTGAGCCCGGTGGCTTTCAGGCTGTAGGAGAACTCGCGGCGCAGCTGCCAGATGGCTTCCACCTCGGGCTCGGTGCGGGCATAGACCACCTCGGTGGCGCCGGTTTCGCGCAGAATGGAGGCTATGGCTTCCAGCTCGGTGGCCACGGCATCAGCCTGGCCGTCAATTTCGATGATGATGTGTCCTTTCGCTCCGGCGGGCAGGACGCTGGGCCCCAGGTGATTGCGGGCGGCGGCCAGGGTGAAGGCATCGGTAATCTCGATGGCACAGGGCAGGTGGCCGCCCTGCAGGGTGTTCTGCACAGCGGCGGCGGCCAGGGCAAATTGCGGGAAACTGGCGTGCAGCGCGGCGCGCGCAGGTGGTGCGGGGATGATGCGCAGCGTGGCCTCGGTCACGATGCCGAGCATGCCCTCACTGCCGCAGAAGAGCCCCACCAGGTCAAATCCCTGCTTGTTCTTGTGGGTACGGCCGCCGCAGCGCAGCACCCGGCCATCCGCCAGCACCACGGTGAGCCCCAGCACGTAGGCGCGGGTTACGCCGTATTTCAGGCAGCGGGGGCCGCCGGCGTTGGTGGCGATATTGCCGCCGATGCTGGATTCCTTGCGCGAGGCGGGGTCGGGCGGGTAGAACCAGCCCACTTCTGCACAGGCGGCCTGCAAATCAGCGGTGAGCACCCCGGCCTCGGCCACGGCCACGCCATCCGCCGGGTTTACCTCCAGAATGCGGGTCATGCGGGCCACGGAAACGACGATGCCGCCCCGCACCGGCACACAGCCGCCCACATAGCCCACGCCGGCGCCGCGCGGGGTCACGGGTATGCCTCGCTCGTGCGCAAACTTCAGCGCGGCGGCCACATGCTCTGTCTCGGTAGCCAGCACCACGGCCTGCGGCAGCGCAGCGGCGTGCCATTTATCCCCTGCATGAGCCTGCAGCGTGGCCTCATCCGTGCACACGCAATCGCCCAGCAGAGCCCTCAATTCCTCAATCCACCCCGGAATCATATCAATCGTCAATAGTCAATTGTCAATCCTTATTCGTTCCCCAGCGGCGGTGGAGCCAGGATTCAACGGGGGAGAAGAGAATCTTATCCGCCAGCAGACCCACGGCAATGATGATGAACATGATACCGATGACCTGGTACATGCGCTGCAGCTCGCGGCCATAGTGCAGGTACTGGCCGATACCGAAGCCGGACACGACGGAAACATAAATCTCCGCCGCCATGAGCGAGCGCCAGGCAAAGGCCCAGCCCTGTTTCATGCCGCTCACCACAAAGGGAGCGGAGGCCGGCAGGGTCACGAACACCAGCGTGTGCAGCGGGCTGGAGCCCATGGTGCGCGCGGCGCGGGCATAGATGGGCGGCACATTCTTCATGCCGTTCTGGGTGGAGAGCAGCACGCTCCACAGCGTGCCCATGATGACCACGAAAAGCAGGGCGGCTTCCGTCTGACCGAACCAGATGCAGGCCAGCGGCACCCAGCACACGCTCGGCAGCGCCTGCAGCCCCAGGGCCAGCATGCCCAGGGTATCATTTACGCTGCGGAAACGCGCGGCCAGCATGCCCAGCGGCACACCCAGCGCCAGACCGATGACATAGCCGATGAGCAGGCGGCGCAGGGTGATGAGCATGGAAAGCGGAATTTTACCGTTCACGGTGTTATCCCACAGGTAGTGGCCCACCGTGCTGGGCGGCGGCAGCACATAGGGTGACCACAGGCTGACATCCAGTCCGTATGCAGCCAGATCACCGGTGAGCGCGGCCCACACCAGAATGAGCAGCAGGAAGAAGACGATGGTGATGATAACGCGTTTCATGGCGGTTTAATCAGATTCGTTGGCGGTGTAGCCCTTCAGCGCAGAGGTGATGCTCTGCGAGAGGTCGGCCAGGTCGTGGTTGTTGATATTGCGCGGGCGGGCCAGGTAGACCGGAAATTCTTCGCGCACGCGGCCGGGGTGCGGCGAGAAGAGCACCACGCGGCTTCCCAGGCACACAGCTTCGCGCACGTTGTGAGTCACGAACACGATGGTTTTGCGGCGCTTTTCCCACACATCCTGGATATCGCCGTAGAGCCGCTCGCGGGTCATGGCGTCCAGCGCGGAGAATGGCTCATCCATGAGCAGAATCTTGGGGTTCGGCGCCAGAGAACGGGCCAGAGCCACTCGCTGGCGCATGCCGCCGCTCAGCTCGTGGATATTGGCGTGGGCAAAGCGATCCATCTTCACCAGGTAGAGGTAGTATTTGGCTACCTCCAGGCGTTCCTTGTTGGTGAGGTTTGGCTTCTGTTTAAGCCCGAACATCACATTGCCGATGACATCCAGCCAGGGGAAGAGCGCGTGCTCCTGGAACATGACCATGCGGTCGCGCCCCGGGCCGGTGATGGGGGTGCCATCGATGAGCGCCATGCCGCTGTCCGGTTTCTCCAGCCCCGCGATGATGTTGAGCAGGGTGGATTTGCCGCAGCCGCTGGGGCCCACAAAGCAGACGAACTCACCCTCGTTGATGGTGAGCGAAACATTGTCCAGCGCACGCACTGTGCCGCGCTTGGTCACAAAATCCTTGCACACATGCTCAATGCTGAGCTTGGCGGTGGGAAAATTGTGAATCTCCTCGTGTAGTTTTTCCTGTGTCATCAGTCTTGTCTGTAAATCATTCCATCCAGCGGCGGCACGCGGTCCAGCAGTCCGGTGGCCTGCGCATCCTTCACAAATTGCTCCAGCCCCGGCAGGTCAATCGCATCCGTAATCTTCAGCCGCTTCCATGCGCTGCGAACCAGCTCCGGGCTCATGGGCGCCTGGGTCAGCTGGGTGAGCTCATCCACCACGCGGGCCTGGGCGGCTTCCGGGTTATCGATAATCCACTGCGTGAGCTCGCGGTGGGCGCGAATGATGGTGGCGGCCTCCTGCGGGTGCAGCTTCAGCCAGCCCACGCGCCCTGCCAGTACGGTGGTGACTACATCCGGTTCCTGCACCAGGATGCGTGCACCGGCCATGCTCTCCAGTCGTGAGACCCAGGGTTCCACCGTCCAGCAGGCATCGATTTCGCCCTGCTTCATGAGTTGAAGCTGCATGGAGTTCGGCGTGGGAGCCACGCGGCAGTCACCCGCACCTTCCAGCGTGCATTTCAGTCCGTTTCTGGTCAGCCAGGCGCGGCAGGAGACATCCTGCGTGTTGCCCAGCTGCGGGGTGGCAACGCTGCGCCCCTTGAAATCGGCCGCAGTCCTGATGCCGCTCTCCGGTGACACCATGAGGGCCGCCCCGCCATTCACGGCACCGGCCAGCAGTCGGACCTCGCGCCCGGCGGAAACCGCATAGGCATTGAGCGCCGGGCTGGGGCCCACATAGGTGAGGTCGGCCGTGCGCCCGAAGAGGGCTTCCATGGCAGTGGGCCCGGCGTTGTAGGTGTACCACTCCACCGAGTAGCCGGGCAGGTAGCGCTCGAACCAGCCCTCACCGTGGCGGGTCATGTTGCGGGCCACCAGCGCCTGCACATGGGTCACATTCGGGAATCCGCCGATGCGGATAACCTTGCTATCCGGGTTCTCCCGGTTGCACCCCGCCAGAGCCAGCAGGGCACTCACCAGAAACAGGCAGCTGAGCAGTTTTTTGAGCATTCGCTAAAAACTACCAGAAACCTCGCCCGCGGTCAAGCTGCAAGTGCGGCAGGAGGGTGCGATAAATTGGAATTTGAATTACGAAGTCAATTATAATTTTAGCAAAATCTGATTTTTTGTTAAAAAATGA
>CAZTAX010000124.1:0-5424 GCA_964611765.1 uncultured Akkermansia sp.
CCTCCCAGCGGGTGTAGAGGGCCTCGGATTCACGCTCCAGTTGCTGGTATTCCCGGGTCAGCTCCATGAGTTTCTGGTTATCGCTCATGTTGGCAGGATTCTCCAGCTCGGCAGAGATGGCGTCCTTGCGCTCATCCCGGGTGGCAATATCAGCTTCCACCTGTTCGAGCTCCTGCTGCAAGGGTTTGAGAATCCTGTTGCGCTGCTGGCGGGCCATCTCGCGGGCGCGGCGGGCATCCTTGCGATTACCGATTGCGGACGGGGCGGTCGGGGCATCGGCGGCCACCTGCTGCTGCGCCGCAGCTTTCAGGCGGCGCTCCTCGGCCTCCACTGTCTCCAGATAGGCGCTCACATTGCCATAGAAGAGGCGCGGCGCGTGCCCCAGGCGGAACTCCAGCACCTTATTCACAATCGGGTCCAGAAACTGGCGGTTGTGCGACACGATGCAGTACGAACCGGGATACTCCGCCAGCGCGCGCTGCAGCACATCCTGGCTCTGGAAATCCAGGTGGTTGGTCGGTTCGTCCATAATCAGGAAGTTCGCCGGCTTCAGCAGCATGCACACCAACGCCACGCGCGAACGCTCGCCGCCGGAAAGCACCCCGATTTTCTTGAACACATCATCCCCGCGGAACAGGAAGCAGCCCAGGATATTGCGCACCAGCGGGCGGGTCTCGCGGCTGGCTGCCGCCTCCACACACTCCAGCACCGTCTGCTCGTTGTTCAGCACATCCGCATGCGTCTGCGAGAAGAAGGCCACCTGCGTGTGGTGCCCGAAGGCGAACGCACCGGCATCCGGTGCCTCCGCGCCGGAAATCAGGCGGGTGAAGGTGGATTTACCGCTGCCGTTCACGCCCACAATGGCAATGCGGTCGCCCTTGGCCATCGTGAAATCATAACCATTCAGCAGAGTGATGGGGCCGTAGGCCTTGCAGGCCTTCTCCAGCTTCACCACCGTGTGACCGCCGGGCGGCGGCGGGGGAAAGTGAAAACTCATCACCGCATCATCATCCTCCACCTCAATAAGCTCCACCTTCTCCAGCTGCTTGATGCGGCTCTGCACCTGCGTGGCCTTGGTGGCCTTGGCCCGGAAACGGTCGATAAACTCCTGCGTTTTGGCAATCTCGCGCTGCTGGGCCTTGGCCTGGCGCAGCAGAATCTCCTTGCGGGCCTTGCTCTCCTTCAGGTAGAAGGAGAAATTGCCGGCATATTCCTCCGCCCTGCCGTGGTGGAAGGCGATGGTGCGGGTCACCAGATTATCCAGCAGCGCCACATCGTGACTGATGATGCAGATAGCCCCGCGGTAGCTGCGCAGGCTCTGCTCCAGCCAGCGCTGGCTCTGCAAATCAAGGTGGTTGGTCGGCTCGTCCAGCAGCAGCACCTCCGGCTCCTGCAGCAGCAGCTTCGCCAGCGCAATGCGCATCTGCCAGCCACCGGAAAACTCACCGCAATCGCGCGTAAAATCCTTATCCGCAAAACCCAGACCGCGCAGAATAGACTCCGTGCGCGGGCGCAGGCGCGCGGCATCCCGGTCCTGCAGAATCAGCTCCAGGCGGCCTATCTCCTCCAGCGTGTCCTTGTATTCAGGCGTGGCGGCATCCATCTGCTGCAGGTCAGCAGAGAGCTCATCCACCACCTGTTGCAGCTCCACGATATTGCCCACACTGCCCAGCACCTCCTCCAGCAGCGGCGCACCGGAAATATGGATACCATCCTGCGGCAGATAGCCCACCTGGGTATGCTTCGGCAGCAGCACCTTGCCGCGGTCCGGCTCCTGCGCCCCCACGATGCACTTCATCAGCGTGGATTTACCCGCGCCGTTCTGCCCCGCAAAGGCAATGCGATCCCCCTGCTCCACCACAAAGGAGAGCGAATCGAACAGCACACGCGGGCCGAACTCAATATGCAGGTCCTGAACAGCAAAAACCATGAGCCGGGGGTATACAGAAAACGCAGACACCGCCGAAGCTGCGGTGCCTGCGTCCGTGAAAAGATTTTACTTTTTGAGCATGCTGTTCCAGCGCTCGATGTTGCGGGCCTGCTCCGCGAAAAGGTCGGCGCAGTCATCGTGAATCTCGATGGCAACAATCTTATCGCCCTGGCGCACAGCATTCACCACCTCCTGATCAGCAGCGGAAAGCACCTCGCCGAAAATCGTGTGCTTGCCGTTCAGCCACTCTGTGGGCACGTGCGTGATGAAGAACTGGGAACCATTCGTACCCTGCCCCGTCCAGGTGCGGCCGGCATTCGCCATAGCCAGCAGGCCGGGCTTCGTGAACTTCAGATCCGGGCGGCATTCATCATCAAACTTGTAGCCGGGGCCGCCGCAGCCGGTGCCCTCAGGGTCACCACCCTGAATCATGAAATCCGCAATCACGCGGTGGAAGGTCAGACCATTGTAGAACCCCTTGCTGGCCAGATTCAGGAAACTGGCGGCGGTCATCGGAGTCTTGGAAGCGAACACCGTGAGGTTGATATCGCCCTTGCTGGTCTTCATCGTGATCTTCTTATCAGTAGCCATGCGCCGCACCATACCACCCACCTGCATAAAAATCAAGGGCAAAAACACCAATATGGCGCACTTTTCCACGCTCGTGGTGCGGTAGCTGGGGCTGCCCCCCGTCCGCCCGCCCTGCGGGCGGATATCGTTCAGGCCGTCAGGCATGAATATCGTCCGCCCGCAGCGTGGATTTCGTCCATGCCGCCAGGCATGGATATCGTTAAATACCGCGGCAGCAGGTTCCCCACCATTCTCGTCCGCCCGCACCGCGGGCGGATATCGTCCCGGGCGGAAGCCCGGGATATCGTTCTGCCCGGCACGGTCAGAATATCGTTCCCGCCTGCAATGCAGGCGGTAGTGCCTCTGCGGCGTAGCCGCAGGGAATTCCAAATCAATAGTCAATCGTCAATTGTAAATCGTCAATCATCAAATCCCTTCGCGCCGGAGAAAATCATGAATACCGGCTTTCCTCAATCGCGTTGGGAAGCAGATGCAGGGTATCAGCCGTGAGTTGCTGAAGAGACCTGATGCCGCACGTCAGAAAACACGCCTGTACGTGCTCCTGAAACACCAGCCTGAGCTCACCCCGGAATGTCTCAGCCGATACCCGCTCCATCAACGGATTGGAAATCAAATCCCACAAACGCCCCAGGCAGGCGAACACTCCCCCCCACGGCACCAGCCGGCTGCTCTCGCAGCCAAACAGCTCGCGCAGCGCCTCCCCATGCGCCAGGGCATAGGCCGTGTTCCTTCTGCCGCGTTCCACCGCATACACCGCATTTCCCGTCTCCAGCTCCTGCAGCACCTCCTTCACCGAGCTGCGGGCAAAACCGCTCAGGTCAGAAAGCTGCTGAATCGTAGCCGGGGCGTGCAGCAAGTGCATGATGACGTCCGCCCGCGCTGAAACGCCGTACATCCCCCGCATCCGCAGCAGCAGCGTGGCTGCCGAATCCGGCAGCGCCCGGCTCAGCTTGTCCCGGTACTCAAAAGGCGGGCGCAGCAACCCGTATCGCGCAGCCAGTTCATCCCCCTGCCGGCAATAGACCGGCGCCTCTCCCCCGGCATGCAGAAACATGGGCTGCAGCTCAGGGCCACCACTCATTCTCCTCTCCGCCGGGCGGTGCCAGCGTTTGTCCCCGGTCTGCGCGCGCAAGGCTGCCAGATACGCCAATGAAGCGCCATCTCCCCAATGCATCTTGCGAACCAGCGCCTTCAGGCGCGTCGGGTTCACCAGCAGCCCGTATTTCACCAGCCAGCTCGCCGCCAGGTCAAACAAGCGCTGGTCATACCGGCAGAACACCGATGAGGCAATCAACAAAGCCTCCGGATCCAAAACCCGTGCATCATCTGCTGCCGGCACCTGCGCCGCCACCCCCAGCCCGCTCCACTGCCGCCAGAGCAGCCCGAGCACCGCATCCAGAAACGCCGCCTTATATTCTGCTGCTGACATCTTCCCACCCGCTTTCTCGTAACATCTCCTTCAGGATGAACCGGAACCCCTCCGATACATCCTGCTCCATGCACCACTCTGCTGCCGCCTGCAATTCGGCATTCGTCGGCCGCAGAGCCTTCAAATCGCTGATATGATACCCACCCCGGTCTGCCGAAGCAAAGGTCTTGAAATACACCTGATCCAACCGGCTGATGAAATAGACCCTCAACCGCGCTCCCACCTCATACTCTTGCAAACGCCCGGCAAACCCCGGTGGCAACCCCAGCCGGAACTGCGAAGCCGGCCCATTGTTCAGCCAGTCATCCGGCAGCTGCATGATGGCCGCCACCCGTGCCGCCGCCACCAGCAGGTAATCCGGCAGCGGCTCTGCCGATACCAGATTCCCCCCGCGCATCAGCGCCACCACGTCCACATCCTGCGTTGTCCGGCTCACCAATCGCGCTGCTATCAGCGCCGAACCACCGCATACCACCAGCTCCACCGGCGGATGCTGCCGCAGCTCCAGCTGCTCATTCAGCATCTCCAGCGCTGCTCGCAATTTCTCTATGTTAAATATCTTCATGCGGTATTTTAGACATAGAATATCGGTATTTTAGCTACTTGTCAACACTCTTCCTATTTTCGCCCACAAAAAAGTGACTCATCCCAACGCAAAATCGGCGCAAATTAGTATGAAATTGTATCAGGGCTTGTAAATACCCACTTCCTCCCCCCGTCCGCCCGCCCCGCGGGCGGATATCGTCTGCGCCTGTGGGCGCAGATATCGTCCATGCCGCCAGGCATGGATATCGTTATATACCGCGGCGCAGGGTGGCGGGTCGTGGCGGCCTATCTGTGCGTATCAACACCCCGCCGCTCTGATTTATCGCTTTACTTTGGAATCATTCTAATGGGCGGAGTGGGAGGGGTGGGCTGACGAGAGGGGGCGGCGTGTTGTTTTTTGCGTGCGCGTTGCGCTCGCTCGCGGGCTCGCGCATCGGGGTGGTTGCTTCGCTTACCCCGAATTCCCACCATCGGCGTAAGCCGCTGACTTTCCAATAGTCAATCGTCAATCGTCAATAGTCAATCTCCCATCGTCAATCCTCGTGTCCTTTGGGACACGATTGCGGCGCAGCCGCAGGGCATTCTGAGCCCGTAGGGCGGCACCTTCCGTAGCCCAGAGCGTAAGCTCTGGGTTCCATGTGATAACAAACCCGGAACCCCGCCAACTGGCGGGGTGGCAGACTGCGGAAAAGCCTTGCAACACCCCGCCGCGCCGATTTATTTTCATACTTTGGAATCATTCTAATAGGCGGAGTGGGAGGGATTGGCTGACGAGGGGGGATGTGGGCAAATATCTGCGGGAGGTTATCGTGCGGCGGCGTTGCGTTCGCTCGTGGGGTGGTCGCTTCGCTTACCCCGAATTCACGCTGCGGCGGCGTGTGGTAGCGCGGGCAAAAAGCAAACCGGCGCGGTCTGTTGACCGCGCCGG
>CAZTAX010000125.1:0-5288 GCA_964611765.1 uncultured Akkermansia sp.
CGCCGCTACGCGGCTGCACCCCTGTCTACTTTATAACGCCTCTCCGAGGCTCAAAATTCCTCGGGCTTTCAGCCCGATAAACATTAATTTGTCGGGCAGGATTGAGTTTTTAGAGGTTCCCAAATTGGAATTTGGCTCTGGCGCGTCCGCCAGAGCCATGCGGCACACAGTGCCGCTTTCGCACCGCCGTCAGGCGGTATTTCGTGCGCTGCGTCAGCAGTGCTTTCGTACCACAGCGCAGCTGTGGTATTTACATACTTGCGGAGCAAGTATTTCATTGAGCGAAGCGACAAGTTACCGCTGCATGAGACGCGGTACTTCCTGTTTACTGTTGAATTTGAAGCTGCAATAATTGAGAAATGAAAAACGCAAGAGATATTATCCCAATGAAAGTTAGTTGATTATACCATACTCCATCGGCAGTACCGCTGCTGATGCAGCGGTATGAAAGCACAGCTATCGCTGTGCATGAAATACATGCCTGCGGCATGTATGAAATCCCTCACGCTGACGCATGAGGGATGGGAATTTGGCTTCGCCAAATTCCCATTTATCAACCAATTCAGTTTCCGGCAATGCAGAAAATCCGGCAGTTGGCTAATTGTTCCAACGCGTATGTAAATACGCCCATTCGGGAGTACGAAAGTGGCACGCTATGCTGCATGCTCAGGTGCTACGCACCGGAGGCAACGCCGATCATCCATTTCGGCATATAGGCGCGAGCTCTATTGAGCGTAGGAATGCATGGATTCTATCTTCGGCAGCAGATTCACCACCAGGAAGGTGACCACCACCGCAGCAAAGCCCAGCAGCAGCAGCGGGCGCCGCCACGAGGCAAAGGCCGGGAAGCGCTCCACATGCAGATAAATCAGGTAGATGCACCAGGTGAGCAGTGACCAGGCTTCCTTGATATCCCAGGCCCAGTAGCCGCCCCATGCCGCGTCTGCCCAGATGGCTCCGCTCCACAGCCCGAAGGTCATGAACGGCAGCGCCAGCCGCACCACGGCATCTGCCGCAGCCAGGCGGGTTTCACTCCGGAACGAGGCCAGAGTCAGCAGTGCCGCCACGGTCATGAGTCCGTAGGACACCACATAGGCCATCACATGCGGCGCAAACCAGGGGGATTGCAGCGTCGGCATCTGCCGCCAGGCGGCCTGCAGCGGCATGCAGAGGGCACCCACCAGAGCAATGGCCGAGGCTGCCGCCAGCCAGGCGGTGAGTTCCATTCGGCGATAGCGGCGCAGGTAATGAGCCGCCGGCACCATGACCAGCGGGAAGAAGACCAGCACATGGCGCATGTTGCCGAAGGGCGGAGCCTGAGCCAGCACCCAGTCTGCCACAAACAGCAGGAGGGAGCCCACCCAGGCGGCATCAAACGCGCGGCGGCAGCCCCCTGCCCGATTCAGCAGCGCTGCCAGCACGCTGCCCAGGCAGAGCAGGAGCGAAAAAATCGTGAGGGAGTACACCAGGGTAATCATGCCTGTTCCTCCTTTCTCCACCAGCACCATACCGCAGTGCAGATGATGATACCCACCATGCCGGCAAGCGCAGCAAAGCGACCGGGGGCGCGACGAGCCTGCAGCAGAACCTCGGTGCCACCGTCATTCTGACGGTAAGAGGAAAGCGAGAATCGCCAGTCCTTGCAGGCAGTGGGAGTATTCACCCGCAGCTCTTCCCGGCGCAACTCCGGGCGGCCACGGTGATCCGTAAAAATGGTGATATGGGCGCAGTAATCCCGCACAGTACCGGGATTCTGCACCAGCACGCGGGCGGGATTCCCCGGCAGCATCAGAAAAGGGTGCGGCATGCCCGGAGCCTGCTTCAGCGCACTCACCGGCCAGCATTCCTCCCCCAGATGCAGCTTTTCCCCGCGGCGCTCCACCTGCTGAGCCTGACAGGGGCGGCCATTTTCAAAGGTATAGATGGTGTAGGTGGCATCATCATAATGCTGAACGGTGAAATCATCCACCCGGAGCCGGAACCCCAGCGGAAAATGGCGGCCATCGTCCAGGAAAAGTTCCGTGAGCTCCGTCTTGCCATCCGCCGGCAGAGTAATGGGCACGCGCACCTCGTACACAGCATCCACAAATGCGCCGATACCCAGCAGCGCCACCGCCCAGTGAGCCCCGGCCAGCCAGAGCACGCGGTGATTCATGACACGGTAACACAGAAAACCGAACACCGCCATGAACAGCACGCCGGTGAGCGCCACGCAGCCCATGCCTACGAATCCGGCCCACATCGGGCCGCCGATTCCGGCATATTCCAGAGCTTTCGCGCCATATTGGAACAGCATGTTGAACCCGGTGACCGTGAAAAACAGGAATACAAGCCCGAAAATAAGCTGACCGCGTTTTCCGGCAGCCAGACGCCACCCGCCCCACAGACAGAGCAGCACCACCAGAGCCCCCAGCAGCAGCATGGCACCGCCGCGGTATACCTCCGGAGTCCCCAGCAGGGGGAACGCACCCGCCAGCAGCAGCACACAAGCCGCGCCCAGCGCCATCAATCCCCCTTTGAGAAAAGCCGTCATTTACCAGTTGAACGTCATGGAGAAAGTACCCAGCGCCGTATTATCACGCTGCGAGCGGTAACCACGGGAGCGGATGAAAGCCCCCGCGTAATAATCCACCCCCTTGCGGCGCACCCCCAGGCCCAGGCGGCCCTCCACCTGCCAGGGCAGCACCCCGCAGGTGCGGTCGAAATCATGGAACACGCCGCCATCAATGAACATATCGCGCTCAACATAATCCACGGAAGCGCCAATCACCAGGAAATACGAGCTATCCGCCGGGTCATAATCCGGCTTGCGGATGGTGCTGCTGCCGAAGGTGGCGGAGTTATTGCGCACCACCTGCATGGCGGGGGGAAGATTGTGACCCACACGGAAGCTGAATCCACCGCCACCGGCAATGGAAACCGTGCCCAGTTCCTCACGGGTGTAAAAGATACCATCCGTCTGCCAGCCGTTGGCAAGCGATGTTTCCGCCCAGGCCTGGCGATAATCCTGCTGGGCGGAGAGCTGGAAGGTCACCTCGCCGCGAATCTGGTCTTCCCAGCCGTCCCAGCGCTCCAGGCCGAAGCCCTTGTGAATCATATCCTGCACCTCACGGGCGGCGGATGCCTTGCCGGTGGTACCGATCTGGAACTCCACGCAGTTACCCACGTTCTCCCCATGATACAGATGAGCCACGCCCAGCGCGAGATATCCGGCATACGGGTGTTCGCGTTCCACGGCTCCATCCGTGTGCGAATTGGGGGTATAGATATTCTGTGTAAAGCTGAATCCGATGGCATGATTCGGATTCCTGGCAAAGTCGTGAAGGTAATCAAAGCGCGTGCCGTGCGTGTAGTTGCGGTCGTTGACAACGGCGGAGTCATTCTCCATCATCCAGCGCAGGTGGTGGCGGGGAGCCGCCGTGTACCCTGCTTCACCGGGCAAGGGAAGCCATTCCAACTGGTCGACAGCCACTGAGGCTGCACCCATCATCATCCACGGGATCAAACTCATAGCAAGACTTTGTATACCTTTTCAGCTCAGACAAGTCAATCTAAATTCCCTGTTATTTTACAAGGAAAATAGCGTTTCACCAGCGGTTCCTGCACAGCGAAGAGCGCCTCGCGGTCTGCCGGCTCATAATCCAGATAACCATGCAGATGCGTAAGCCCGTGCACCATGTAGCGGAAGAGCTCTTCCTCACGCGGCAGGCCATGCGCCGCTGCATAAGTGGCTGCAGTATCACAGCTTACCAGCACCTCGCCGTAAGGGAACGTGATGGCGTCCGTAGCTGTGGGGTCATCCAGAAACTCACCGTGCACCGCGGCAATGGTCGGGTCATCCACAATGGAAATTTCCACAGTATCCAACCTGCTGAGCACATGGTCAGGTCCCTGCGGGGCGGCCAGCAGCTCCGGCAGAAGGGACTGCAGCGCCTTGCGGAAACTCTCGGCCAGCTCTTCCGTCACCCAGTCGTTTTCAACGTTGACGTATACTTCAATCTGCGCTTGCATCAGCGGTCTCCTCTCGTTCTCGGCGTTTACGTTCCTTGGCAGCAGCGCGCGCCGCGCGGAAAAATGATTGGAACTGCTCCAGGCAGGCCTCACCCAGCACCCCGCCCTGCACCGCGCACTTGTGATTCAACGGCGGGTTGGAATCCAGCAGG
Source organism: uncultured Akkermansia sp. (assembly GCA_964611765.1). Taxonomy (GTDB): domain Bacteria; phylum Verrucomicrobiota; class Verrucomicrobiia; order Verrucomicrobiales; family Akkermansiaceae; genus Akkermansia. The sequence goes on from CAZTAX010000125.1 coordinate 4,164, forward strand.
TTAATCCAGCCACCGCAGGCACCGCCCTTCGGGTCCGGGATACCGAACACCACACGATCCGGTCGGCAATGCACCAGAGCACCGGCGCACATGGGGCACGGTTCCTTGGTCACATACACGGTGCAGCCCTCCAGCCGCCAGTCGCCCACGGCTGCCTCGGCAGCAGTCAGCGCCAGCATCTCGGCGTGCGCGGTGGCATCCTTAAGGGTTTCCACCTGGTTCCAGCCGCGGGCAATCACGCGGCCATCCTTCACCACCACGCAGCCGCAGGGCACTTCATCCGCCGCGCGTGCCTTCTCCGCCTCGCGCATGGCCAGCATCATGAATTGCTCGTCCTCCGTCATGGTGGTGCACAAAAACAAAAAGCGGCCGGCGGGCAGTTCCCCGCCCATGCCGACCGCTCCTGCGGTTTCAAAATTTACTTGATGGTAACGCGCTCATCATTGTCCAGGATGTCCTGCAGCTCAGGCCAGCCTTCCTCGGTCTGGTTCTGGAACATGTGCAGGTACACGGAAACAGCACCGGCGGGATAGTTCTCGAACAGGGAGTCCACAGCCTCCTTCAGCTTATCGGCGTCCAGAGTCTCAGGCAGCACGTCCACCACACCGTGGCCGTTGTGCTCGATGCCCAGTTTCTCGATGAAGCTCACCAGCATGCCCTCGTGCTTGCGAATCAGCCACACCTGCAGCAGGTGGTCGGCAATCGTCTCGGCAGGCTTCCAAGCCAGCATCTTCTTAATCCATTCAAACTGCTCAGCCACCGGCTTCTGCTGCATGTACTGCGGGCGCAGCTTCTTGAGGGCACCCAGCTCGCGAAGAGCGGCGCGGTACACATTGCGCTCCTGGTTGCGCATCCACTCAAGGAATGCGTTCACCGTGGCATCGTCAGACTTCTGGAAAATCGTGTAGGACTTCATATGCGTGAGAAAAAGATAAATGTGGCAATACTAAACCACATCCCCATCGGTTTGTCGAGAACAAGCTTAGACATAATGTATCTTTTTATTATTGCGCCATGCAGCTGGCACACGTATCCCAAAGATTTGGTAATCAATAGAAGTATCAACAACATTTTGGAAGAAGCCCCCCCTCAGCTCAATAAATTGGAATTTGAATTACGAATTAC
>CAZTAX010000126.1:0-5247 GCA_964611765.1 uncultured Akkermansia sp.
TAGGAACAGTGCCGAAGTATGCCGAAATCGGGCTACAATACATGAAAGGAAGTGCTTGTTAAGTGGCGTAGATTGAGCGAATTGTGCAAAAATGAAGAGCGGGTCACGCTTTTTGAACGTGACCCGCTCTGCGGGTGACCTATGGGATTCGAACCCATGACAACCGGAACCACAATCCGGGGCTCTACCGCTGAACTAAGGTCACCATCGAGTTGCACAAGGTGCGGAGACAATATACACACTCCGGGGAGAGAATGCAAGCCAAATTTTGCATTTGGACGTATTTTTTTTGATTTAAGGCGGAGAAGCGGGTGGGAATTTCACTTTAGGCTGGAAATGCGGGGGAGAAGCGGGTATAATGGCTTGCGTTATGGCAACACCTCCTTTTGTCTACCAGGAAATGTTCCCCATGGGGGAAGACACGACGAAGTACCGTCTGCTCACGAAGGATTATGTGAGCGTGAGTGAGTTTGAAGGCAAGCCCATCCTCAAGGTTGAGCCGGAGGGTCTGCGTCTGCTGGCGGAAACCGCGTGGCACGATGTGGCGTTCTACCTGCGCCCGGAGCACCTGAAGATGGTGCAGTCTATTCTGCTGGATCCGACGGCGTCTGAGAATGATAAGAGCGTGGCGCTGACGATGCTGCGCAATGCCGAGGTGGCCGCCCAGGGGGTGCTGCCGCTCTGCCAGGACACCGGCACGGCTATCTGCGTGGGCAAGAAGGGCCAGCAGGTGTGGACGGGCTACAACGATGCGGAGTATATCTCCCGCGGTGCGTACGATTGCTACACGAAGAATAACCTGCGATACTCCCAGAATGTGGCGCTGGATATGTACAAGGAAATCAACACGCGCACGAACCTGCCCGCGCAGATTGATCTCTTTGCGACTGACCACGGCATGGAGTATGATTTCCTGTTCATCGCCAAGGGCGGCGGTTCCGCCAACAAGACCTACCTCTACCAGGAGACGAAGGCTCTGCTCAACCCGGCTTCGCTCAAGAAGTTCATGGTGGAGAAGATGAGCACGCTGGGCACGGCTGCCTGCCCGCCCTACCATGTGGCCTTTGTGGTGGGTGGCACGAGCGCCGAGCTCTGCCTCAAGACGGTGAAGCTGGCTTCCACCAAGTACTATGATGCCCTGCCCACCTCCGGCAACGAACACGGCCGCGCTTTCCGCGACGTGGCGCTGGAGAACGAGCTGAAGCTCGAGGCCGAGAAGCTGGGTCTGGGAGCCCAGTTCGGCGGCAAGGCCTTTGCGCTGGATGTGCGCGTGGTGCGTCTGCCGCGCCACGGTGCTTCCTGCCCGGTGGCTCTGGGCGTATCCTGCTCGGCCGACCGCAACGCCAAGGCCAAAATCACCCCGGAGGGTATCTTCATCGAAGAGCTGGAGTACGACCCGGGCAAGTACATCCCCGCCGAGTTCCGCGAGACGAAGAGCGAGGGAGTGCCGATTGACCTGGATCGCCCGATGAAGGAGGTGCTGGCCGAGCTGACCAAGTACCCGGTCAAGACCCGCCTCTCCCTCACCGGCACCATCATCGTGGGTCGCGATATCGCCCACGCCAAGCTCAAGGAGCTTATCGATGCCGGCAAGGAACTGCCGCAGTACATCAAAGACCACCCCATCTACTACGCCGGCCCGGCCAAGACCCCCGAGGGCTACCCCTCCGGCTCCTTCGGACCCACCACCGCCGGCCGCATGGATTCCTACGTGGAGCTCTTCCAGAGCCACGGCGGCAGCATGATTATGATTGCCAAGGGTAACCGAGCCCAGTGCGTGACGGATTCCTGCCAGAAGTTCGGCGGTTTCTACCTGGGCTCCATCGGCGGTGTGGCTGCAGACCTGGCCAGGAACTGCATCACCTCCATCGAGTGCATCGAATACCCCGAGCTGGGCATGGAAGCCATCTGGAAGATTACGGTGAAGGACTTCCCGGCCTACATCCTGGTGGATGATAAGGGCAACGACTTCTTTGCGGATATCCGCGCCAACTGGGCCTGCCCTGCCTGCGCGCACTAAGCCCCGGCCACTACCAAAACCTTCACACCCCCGCAGCGCCTGCCGCGGGGGTGTTTTATGTGTGCTGGCGGGCAGGAGAGGCGGGCGAAAAATCAGCACTGTTCAAACGACATAAAGGCATGGAATTCAGTGCAGAATTCCGCTTTGAGGCATCATCAGCTCCACCATCAGCAGTCAGACTTCATTTGCAGTTCCATCGGCACAAGCCGCTGACTTTCAAATCATCAATCGCAAATCCTCACATCCCAAAGTTTGAGTGCAGAGCACGGTATATTGGAATTTGGCTTCGCCAAATTCCAATCCCTCATGCGTCAGCGTGAGGGATTTCATACATGCCGCAGGCATGTATTTCATGCACAGCGCCAGCTGTGCTTTCATACCGCTGCACGCAGCGGTATTTACATACACCGGCGGAGCCGGTGTAATTCATTGAGCCCCGCGAGCGGGGCGACTGGTTACCGCTGCATGAGCAGCGGTACTGCCGATGAAGTACTGCATAATCAACTAATTTTCATTGGGACAATATCTCTTGCGTTTTTATTTCCCAATTATTGCTGCTTCAAAACCAACAGCAAGCAGGAAGCACCGCTGCTCATGCAGCGGTAACTTGTCGCTTCGCTCAATGAAATACTTGCTTCGCAAGTATGTAAATACCACAGCTGCGCTGTGGTACGAAAGCTCTGCTGACGCAGTGCATGAAATACCGCCTGACGGCGGTGCGAAAGCGGCACTGTGTGCCGCATAGCTCTGGCGCACGCGCCAGAGCTAAATTCCAATTTATTGAGCTGAGGGGGGGCTTCTTACAAAATCATAGGGACACGAATGGGGCTGAACAAGGAATACAAAATTCCTGCTTGCGGGAGAGAGGGTGGCTGATGTATACTGTGGCGCGTGAAGTATAATCGTTTCGTCAACATGCTGCTGAATATGCTGCGTCTGGGGCTGGGGGTGTTCTTCCTGTTCACGGGCCTGCAGAAGGTGGCCGGGCTGAATGAAATGGTTGATTTTCTGACTCGCAGCCGCATACTGCCGGCATTTTTTTCGTTTCCGCTGGCCTGTATCGGACTGTCCATGGAGCTGGTGGTGGCAGTCTGCCTGCTCACAAAGCGGAGCTACCGAGGGGCCACAGTCTGGGGGCTGGTGATGTGCAGCGTGTTTCTGCTGCTGTATTTCCAGGGCTGGATGCGCGGGCTGGAACTGAGCTGCAACTGCCTGGGCAGCACGCATGAGATTACGAATTACCCCTTCGACACCGGTATGCGGCTGTTGCTGCTGGGGGCCATGCTGCTGCTTTTCTGGGATTCCCGCCGACCGGCGCCCACCTTCATGAAACTCCGTAAATACGAGTTTGAAGATTTCTGATACATTTTCCATTTATGACTCTCTCCGCTGCACTTCTCCGCCGATGCATGCTGACGGCGGCAGCCACCATGCTGTATTCACCGGCAAGAGCCCTGCCCTCAGCACCTGTTGAAACAGCGCCTGCCATCATCCCCCAGCCCCGGAAGCTTTCTGTTGCGCAGGGGAGCCCCGGCTTTCTGTTAAAAGACGGCATAAGGGTCGATTCTGCCACAAGCCGCAGCGAACCGGGCCGCGCAGCCATCCGCGCACTCATGGCTGCGGGCTTCCCGGTTCTGCCGGAAGAAAAGAACGGAGAGCTCACCGTGGAGCAGATGAACCACCCGCACCCCGAAGCATACAGTCTGGAAGTGAGCCCGCAGGGTATCTGCATACGGGTGGCACAGGCCGAAGCTCTGGCCGCAGCGGCCCAGACCCTGGCACAAGCCGTCTGCACCGATACTGCGGGGCAGGCAGCTCTGCCCGCCATGCGGGTGGAGGATGCCCCCTGGCTGGGGCACCGCGGCATCATGCTGGATCCCTGCCGCCACCCCATTTCCATAGAGGACACGAAAAAAGTTCTGCGCATCATGGCGCGCTACAAGCTCAACCGCCTGCACTGGCACTTGTGCGACGACCAGGGCTGGCGCCTCGAAATCCGGAAATACCCCCTGCTCACCGAAATCGGCTGCAAGCGAACGGAAAGTTCCGACTGGCAGGATCAGAGCATCAAGGACGGCAGGCCCGTGGACTTTTTCTACAGTCAGGATGAGGTGCGCGACATGGTGGCCTATGCGCACAGCCTGGGTATCACCATCATCCCCGAAATTGAGATTCCCGGCCACGCCAGCGCGGCAGTGGCTGCCTATCCCGAACTAGGCAATCAGGACTGCCCCGGGTTTGCACCGGAGGTTGTGACCGGCTGGGGGGTGTTCACGCATGTGATGGCACCCAATGAGTTCACCTTCCGCTTTATCGAGAACGTGCTGACAGAGGTGTGCGAGCTCTTCCCTCACGCTCCGTACATCCACATCGGAGGCGATGAAGTCCCCCGCGACCAGTGGAAGCAAAGTCCTGCAGCTCAGGCATTCATGCAGCAGCATGGCATGAAGCACGAGAGCGGGATTCAGGACTATTTCACCCGATACTGCGCCGAGGTGCTCCGCAAACTGGGCCGGGGCATGGTCGGCTGGGATGAAATCATGTGCGCCCCGCAGCTCCCGCAGGATGCCGTGGTCATGGTCTGGCGAGGCATGGACCACGCCCGCATTGCCGCCGCTCGCGGGCACCGGGTCATCCTCTGCCCCATTCAGAGCTTCTATTTCAACTTTCCCCAGGGCAAAACGCCGCATAACCCGTTCTACACCGGGCTCAGCGGCTTCGACAACATCAACTGGCAGCACGTACTGGCGTTTGACACCACAGTGCCCGACGGACAAGTCATCGGTCTGCAGGCCAACCTGTGGAGCGAGTGCATCCCCGATTTGCGCAAACTGGAATTCATGCTGGTGCCCCGCATCTGCGCCCTGGCAGAAGCCGCCTGGCTGCCGAAGGAAAACAGACCGGGCGAGGCCCACCTGGGCGAGCGCATCCGCCGGCACTACCCCTGGTTTGATTCGAATCGCATCAATTTCAGACAGGAAGACGGCACCCCCCGACTCTACCCGAACGCCAGAAAGTAAGCCCGGCGTCAGCTAAAGCATTCAGCAAAGATCCAACAAGAGTACAAAACATTAAGCAGAGCCTGGAAAATGCAGAATGCAACATAACCATAGAGCGGCGGGAGACGCGACAAAACTCCCCATTTGGGAACCTAAAAACTCAGAATGAACCAATAAATTGGAATTTGAATTACGAATTACGAGTTACGAAGTCAAAAGTTCCGCGGG
>CAZTAX010000127.1:0-5228 GCA_964611765.1 uncultured Akkermansia sp.
TACTTGCCGGAGAGGGTGAATATCCAGTTGCAGAATAATTGTTCCAACGCGTATTCTGTATATATGATTTACTTACCAAAGTAGCGCTTCAGGAGGCCATCAAAACCTTTGCCGTGGCGGGCTTCGTCCTTGCACATCTCATGCACGGTGTCGTGCACGGCGTCGTAGCCCAGCTGCTTGGCGCGCTTGGCGATAGCCAGCTTGCTGTTGCAGGCGCCGAACTCAGCGTCCGCACGCATGGCCACGTTCTTCTCCGTGCTGTCGGTCAGCACTTCGCCCAGCAGCTCAGCAAACTTGGCGGCGTGCTCGGCTTCCTCCCAGGCGTAGCGGCGGAAGGCCCCGGCCACCTCGGGATATCCCTCGCGCTCGGCCTGACGACTCATGGCCAGGTACATGCCCACCTCGCAGCATTCCCCCTGGAAGTGGTCGCGCAGGCCCTTCACCACCTCTTCATCAAGGCCCTGGGCCACGCCCACCCGGTGCTCGTCGGCATAGACCTTCTCGGCAGTTTCGTCAAGCTCCACAAAGGTTTCCGCTCCGCAGACGGGGCAGACGTCCGGCATGGTATCGCTCTCGATTACTTCGCCGCAAATGGTGCACTGATATTTCATTGTCGTGTTTCCTTTCGTGTTGTTCTGTTGTCGTGTATGGGTTACCCGGCTGGCGGGAACAGGGGCAATATATCACTACCTGTTTGGTGTGTCAATTCGTTTTTAGAAATATTCTAAATTTCATGCAATTTTTATTTCTCCGGACAAATGGTAAGGAAAACCGAATGAAGGGATGCAGGCGCAAGGCCTTGACATTCCATATATGGCACCATTTCTTGCTTGACGGTACAAGAAATTGTGGTAATCTGAGCGCATGCGATGCATACAGTGCGGATACATGGATGACAAGGTAATCGACTCACGCATGTCGAAGGACGGGACGTGTATACGCCGCCGCCGCGAATGCCTGCGCTGCGGCTACCGCTACACCACCTACGAGCAAATTGAGCGCACGGAACTGCGCGTGGTGAAGCGCGACAACCTGCACGAAGCACTGAACCGCGAAAAGATACTGCGCGGCATGGTGAAGGCCTGTGAGAAACGCCCGGTAAGCATGGATCAGCTGGACATTGCGGTGGATGAAATCGTGGCCGACCTGCACCGCGACCACCAGCGCGAGGTGCCCTCCTCGGTCATAGGCATGAAGGTGATTGAGAAGCTTCAGACCATCGACCCCGTGGCCTATATCCGCTATGTATCCGTCTACCGCCAGTTCCGCACGGTGGATGAGTTCATAGAGCTGGTGCGGCGCATGGAAATCAAGACGGTGCAGGACCCGCTGCAGCGCAAGCTCCCCCTGGAATAACCCCATGATAGCCTTCAAGAACAAGCGCCCCCTGCTCCAGACCGGGCATTGCGTCATTTCCGACTACGACCGGGACTGGCTGGAGGGCGTGCTGCAGCAGGCGGCCGATTCAGCCGGGGTCAGCCTGCCCTTCCGAGCGGAGATAGCCAAGGCCATCCTGCTGTATCTGGAGGAAAAGTGCCCGCTGCACGCGGTTCCGCTGGAATACCTCTTCCAACGCATCGCGGGCATGCTGCGCCAGGCCGGGCTGCCCCGCATTGCCGACCACCTGCGCGTGCAGACGCCGCCCGTCATCGTGAATCTTCAGGAAATCGCAGAGAAAAGCCCCCTGCCCCTCTTCTTCTTCAACAAACTCGAGCAACACCTGGAGCACCTGCGCCGCCTAGGACTCACCACCTACGAATTTGCCGGGGCAGAATCATGCAGCAAGCTCCTGGGCGACCGCCGGCGCGCCTGCCCCACCCAGCGCCGCATGCTCGATGAGCTCAACGCCTTCCTTGCCAATCATCAACAGCTTGCCAGTTAACAAGCTGCATACGCTTGTGTAAAATTCAAGATTGAATCCCGAATTTTACACAAGTAAGTTTATTCCATTCTCTCTCTGTTAATTACAGAAGCCATATCCGCAAACGAATCCACCTGTACGTTGTGGTACATACCCAGCGTGTCGCCACCATACACCAGGCTGGGAGGCAGAGACTCATCAACGATTTCTGCAAAATGCTGCACGTTGCGCACCATGGCAGGAGTAAAGGTCATACCGGCTTTGATTTCGACGGGACGGGGTCGCCGATGTTCCTCCAGAATAAGGTCGATTTCAAAACCGCGCGTATCGCGGAAGAAATAGAGATTGGGGCGTTTACCTGCATTAAACCTGGCCTTGAGCGCTTCAACCACAACCATGTTCTCGAAAATATGCCCCAGCAGAGGGTCGCGCCCCAGCTGCGCAGGAGTCTCGATATCGAGCAGACAGGGTATCACCCCCGGCTCGGTGAAATAAATCTTGGGAGACTTCGTGAGGCGCTTGCCATAATTCTTGTAGTAAGGATATAGCGTAAAAATGACATACGATGCCTCCAGTACCGATAACCACTCACCGATGGTGCTGCTGGAAACACCCACATCTGCAGCCAGAGAGGAGCAATTCACTACCTGCCCCACACGAGAGGCAAGCAACTTCAGAAAAAGCTCAAAATGCTTCAGGCTGCGGACATTGACAATCTGCCTCACATCGCGCTCCAGATAGGTGCGCCAGTAATCCAGATACACCTGCTGCGGGTCAAGCCCCATCTCGTACACACGAGGAAGACACCCGGTAAACAGCATCTCATCCCGCCCCAGACGAATTCCGGCGTCTTTCAACTCCTGCATGGAAAGTGGCAACAAATCCACCACCCCGGTGCGCCCGGCAAGCGATTGTGTTACCGTCTCCTGCAACTCCATCTGCCGGCTCCCGGTCAGAATGTACATCCCCGGCCGGTTCTCATCATCCACAATGCCCTGCAGATAACTCAGCAGCTCCGGGGTATTCTGCACCTCATCAAAAATACAGGGAGCCTTGTGCTGCTCCAGAAAGTGAGTCGGATCCTGGTAGAAATACTGTCTCGCCCGCAGATCCTCCATGCTCACATAATCGTATTCCGGATACAGGTGGCGGGCCAATGTCGTCTTGCCCGATTGTCGCGGCCCCGCAATCGTCACTACCGGATACATGCTCATTAACTTCTGAACATGTGCCGTAATTGCCCTGGGTATGTATCCCTGTTGCTTCATGTGCAATATTATACACCATCGTGTGCAAAATTCAAGATTGAATCCCGAATTTTTCACAAACTCATTCTGAAAGCTGATAGTCAAGCCTATACAGAAGCGTTCACTCCGCCATCAATTGCTGACGGAGGAGAATATGAACAGGGAGCAGGCCGGATATCCCTTGAATGCCCGGCTGTTTATTACCGTCCGATTTCAGTCCTACGTTAATCACCCCATTGGAAAAATGGGTGATAGAAGTAACGTCTCGAGGAAAGCTCGTTATCTCTGTTTGCATGATGCAGCATACACGCTTATTGGTAATGGCGTAAAGCGAGTCATCATGGCCCAGAAGCATCAGGAGAAAAAAAGCGGCAACGGCCAGATATAAAATAGCCAACACCCACATTCCTGCATTGTCCGCAGCCGAGAAGCAAGAACAGGCACATCCGGATAGAACCACGCATGTCCATAACCGGAATTCCCGGCGCTCCCTGTGCTGCTGAGTACGACTTAATGGCAGGCTACGCCCCATCCACAATACTCTCTCACCCGGATTGAGACTTTTCGCCAGACTTTTGCAGTTATCCGATGTCAGCGTGTTTGCGTCAAATTCAGGCGCTTCACAGTCCGGCAAAGGAGGCATGCTCCCGGTAAGCTCATTAATGAGTGCTTCCACCTGGTGAACCTCCGGGATGCAGGCAAAGCAGCTGGACTGCAACGAATTTTCAAACTTACCAACGGGCTTGAAATATATATACCCCCATCCATCCGCTCGATACTCAATGTGGTCGATGAGGTCCTCTTCCAGTGGGCGGGACAATATCATATTTCCGGGTCTTAGAATCATCACACGATGCGTTGTCACCAGATACACAGAACGCACAACATCCAAGGCAACCCCGAAAGACACCTCAAAAGAAGCTCTCCCTACCAGGACAAAAATCAGCAGCACAGCGTACATCAGCACCAGATAGGCGGCAGGCTGAGCACCCGTCCAGACATCCCGGATGGCGAGGGCTGCGTATGCAAGAATGATAGCATGCAAGCCAACACAAAAAATCAGACTTTTTCTGCAGTGGTTAAGCAGCACGGAAGAAAAGCTGATTCCCGGGCAAGTGACATAACGCACTTCTTCACCATGCAGCAAAGCCTGCTGCACCTCTCGCTGAGCCTGGGGGGATAAGATATCGGAATTCATAATATATTCATGGGCAGTTCAGTTTCTTTTCCGCCTCATCGATGAGGCGGGCGACGCGGAGGGCATCGGGGACATGGAGAAAGCCCTTGTCTTCCGATACACGGTGGCCGTAGGTGTATTCCATGACGAGGTCGCCGCGGCCGGCGGGGCGCTGCACGCGGGCGGTGATGATGCCGGGCTCCAGCGGCCAGGCATGCCGCTGCACCCCGCACCACCAATTCGCACGATAGACCAGAATACGGCGGTCGGTGAGCAGGTAGAGCGTACGCCGCAACCGCCGCTGCTGCAAAATGGGGAACAGGAGCAGGAGCGGACACAGCAGCGACAGCAGGAAGAGCGGCAGCGTGGCACTATTCACCACCGGCAGCAGCGGGCGGCCATGCCACAGCACCCTTTCCCCCGGCAGCAATTCTGCCTGCAGGCGTGTCTGTTCTTCCTGAGTCATCATGCGTTTTCTCGTTCAGCTATGGCTTTCTCCAGGATTTCCTCCACCAGCCGCACATCGCGGATATCCATGAATCCGACCTCACCCCGGTCCGACGTCGCGGCGTGGGCATGAATGAAAAACGCCTCCCCCGCAGGGGAAAATCCACGGGGGTGGCGGTTGGAGTTAAAGAGAATGTTTAGTGGATGCGCTTGAGCAGCCAGGGCAGAAGCTCGCTGATGGCCACGCGTTCCTGGTCCATGGAATCGCGGTGGCGGATGGTCACCGTGTCCTTGAGAGCGGGATCGCCTTCCTCGCCCAAAGTCTCGAAGTCCACCGTGATGCAGAAGGGGGTGCCCACTTCGTCCTGGCGGCGGTAGCGGCGGCCCACGGCGCCGGCCTCGTCGTAGAACACGTTCATGAAGGGACGCAGCTCAGTCTCAATCTCGCGGGCGATGCGCACCTGCTCGGCGTTCTTCTTAAGCAGCGGGAACACAG
>CAZTAX010000128.1:0-5137 GCA_964611765.1 uncultured Akkermansia sp.
GTATTGCGCTGTGAGTTTTGTGCAAAACGGTCGATACGGTCAACGCCACTACCCACATTCCTTCCTCCTCGAGCCCGAACTCTACGAGGCGGACATCAAGGCCTACCTGAACTGAAGCACGAGGTAACTTCGGACTTCCTCAGTGTGTGTCACCACACGCACAAAAGACTTGCTTTTCGCGTACGCGTGCGCTATAGTCGCGCGCGACATGTCCGAACGCAAAAATCCGTATCCTTTCGATGTCTTTGAACCCAAGTGGCAGGCCACCTGGGACGCAGAGAAGACTTTCAAAGTGCTCAACCCCGGCCAGGAGGGTTTTGATGCCGCCAAACCCAAGTGCTATATCCTGGATATGTTCCCCTACCCGAGTGGTGCCGGTCTGCATGTGGGCCACCCGGAGGGCTACACCGCCACCGATATCGTGAGCCGCTACAAGCGCATGACAGGCTACAACGTGCTGCACCCCATGGGCTGGGACTCCTTCGGTCTCCCCGCTGAGCAGTACGCCATCAAGACCGGCCAGCACCCCAGCATCACCACCTACGCTAATATCGACACCTTCCGCCGCCAGCTCAAGATGCTGGGATTCTCCTACGACTGGGATCGCGAAATCGCCACCACCGACCCCCGCTATGTGCGCTGGACGCAGTGGATTTTTCTGCGCCTCTACAACTCCTACTACAACGAGGAGCTGAAGAAGGCCCGCCCGGTGAGCGAGCTCGAAGCCAAGGGCTGGACCCGCGAACAGATTGACAACGTGCGCCTGGCCTACGTGGCCGAGGGCATGGTGAACTGGTCCCCGGACATGGGCACCGTGCTCGCCAACGAAGAGGCTGAGGAATGGAAGAGCAAGGGCCACATCGTGGAGCGCCGCAAGCTCCGCCAGTGGATGCTGCGCATCACCGCCTATGCCGAGCGCCTCATCGATGAACTGGAGCCGCTCGACTGGCCGGAAAGCATCAAGCTCCTGCAGCGCAACTGGATCGGCAAGTCCACCGGCGCCGAGGTGAACTTCGACTGCCAGGGCAACACCATCACCGTCTACACCACCCGCCCGGACACCCTCTTCGGCGCCACCTACATGGTGCTTTCCCCGGAGCACGACCTCGTGCCTCAGATTACCACGCCCGGGCAGAAGGCTGCCGTGGAAGCCTACCAGGCCGAGTGCGCCGCCAAGAGCGACCTGGAGCGCACCGAGCTCAGCAAGGAAAAGACCGGCGTGTTCACCGGTGCCTATGCCACCAACCCGGTGAACGGCAAGCAGATTCCCATCTGGATTGCAGACTACGTGCTCACCGGCTACGGCACCGGCGCCATCATGGCCGTGCCCGCCCACGACAGCCGCGACTACGAGTTCGCCGTCAAGTTCGGTCTGCCCATCATCCAGGTGGTGCAGCCGGACAATGCCGATACCCCCTGGCAGGATTTCTGCGGGTATGATGGCACCATGGTCAATTCCGAGCATTTCAACGGCCTGAGCGTGCCCGAAGCCAAGCAGCAGATGACCGCCTGGCTCGAGGAAAAGGGCTACGGCCACGGCAAGGTGAACTACAAGCTCCGCGACTGGCTCTTCAGCCGCCAGCGCTACTGGGGCGAACCCTTCCCCATCGTCTGGAACAGCCAGGACGGCAACCACTACGCCATCCCCGAGAGCGAGCTGCCCCTCCTGCAGCCAGAGATGGAAGACTTCAAGCCCAGCGGCGACCCCCGCGGCCCGCTGGTGAAGGCCACCGGCTGGATTCAGTACTCCGAGAACTTCACCCGCGAGACCAACACCATGCCCCAGTGGGCCGGCTCCTGCTGGTACTACCTGCGCTACCTCGACCCCACCAACGACAACGCCTTCGTTGACCCGGCCGTGGAGCAGTACTGGATGGGTGGTGGCAACCCCGGCGGCGTGGACCTCTACGTGGGCGGCACCGAGCATGCCGTGCTGCACCTGCTCTACGCCCGCTTCTGGCACAAGGTGCTCTACGACTACGGTCTGGTCAGCACCAATGAGCCCTTCAACAAGCTCGTGAACCAGGGTCTCATCCTCGGCGAGGACAGCCAGAAGATGTCCAAGAGCCGCGGCAACGTGGTCAACCCGGATGACATCGTGAAAGCCTACGGCGCGGACTCCCTCCGCATGTACGAAATGTTCATGGGCCCGCTTAAGGAAGTGAAGCCCTGGCAGACCAAGGGTGTGGAGGGCATCAGCCGCTTCCTGGCCCGCGTGTGGCGCCTCGCCATGGTCGAGAACCAGGAGGGCGAATGGGTGCTCGGCTCCAAGATTACCGGTGAGGACACCGGCGCCGTCACCCACGTGCGCAAGGAGGTGCACAAGACTATCAAGAAGGTGACAGAGGATATCGAAGCCATGAGCTTCAACACCGGCATCTCCAAGATGATGGAGTGCGTGAACGCCATGACCAGCGCCGATTCCGTCTGCGTGGCCGACTATGTGTGCCTGCTTCACGTGCTCAACCCCTACGCCCCGCACATCACCGAAGAGCTCTACAGCATCCTGCGCAGCCAGTTCACCACCCTGCCCGCCTGCCAGCTCTGCCAGCAGCCCTGGCCCACCTTCAACCCCGAATACCTCGTCGAAAACACAAAGGAAATCGTGGTGCAGGTGAACGGCAAGCTCCGCGACAAGATGACCGTGGCCGCCGATGCTCCCAGGGAAGAGCTGGAGGCCACCGCCCTCTCCCTGCCCCGCGTGCTCGAATTCACCGCCGGCAAGACCGTCCGCAAGGTCATCGTCGTCCCCGGCCGCCTCGTCAACATCGTGGCCAACTAATCCGCCACCAAACCACTTATACACCGCCGAACCCCGGCGGGGGGATTTTTTCGGTGTAGAAACCGCTGGGAAATTGGAATTTGGCGAAGCCAAATTCCAATCCCTCATGCGTCAGCGTGAAGGATTTCATACATGCCGCAGGCATGCGTTTCGTGCACAGCGCACCTGGGTGGGCGTAGGCTTGCCGAAGCCCTCCCAGGTCGCAAGTATGTAAATACCACGGCTGCGCTGTGGTACGAAAGCACTGCTGACGCAGTGCATGAAATACCGCCTGACGTCGGTGCGAAAGCGGCACTGTGTACCGCATGGCTCTGACGCACGCGCCAGAGCCAAATTCCAATTTATCGCGTATCCACCCCCATCATCTGCCCGCGGAGCCCTGGCCTTGACCTCCATGCGCTCTATGCTAAAATGCCCGCCTATCCCCCATGAAGAGCCGGAAATAACGGCACAGGGAAGAGAAACACATACCCTGCTCCCCTTTACCTCAGAAAAAGCAACCACCATTAACACGCACCTCAACATCTCATTTTCCCGATTTCAGGCTATATCAGTACGCTCAATTCCCGCGAATCGGGAATTGTCACCCCATAAAACACCCCCATGAGCCCCCTGCCACGCAAAGAAGACATCAATGTATACGACTCCCTGGATGAGCGCAGCGCCGTGCGTTCCTTCCTAGGGAAAACGCGGGAGGATATTCTGCAACGTCTGCCCGGGGAATACGAATCGCTCCAGGAGGACCTGGCTTTCATGGGGCCGGTGGCCTTTGCCTACTACGCTCCCGCATGGGAGGAATTCTGCCGCACCAGCCCCGGCGACAATCCGGAGGAGACAGAAGATATCGTCCGCTGGACCCTGTGCATCATCTCCATCCGCTGCAATGGGCTGGAGGATGAAACGCCAGGAAGCATCGCCGCCATGCACCGCATGCTCAGCTGGTGCGAGGCTTTCTACAACTCCCCCGAAGGGCGCGCCTACTTTACCGAAGAAGCCCGCTTCCTGGGCTATGCCGAACCCCTGCTCAGCATGCCCCCCGAACTGCAGGAAGCCCTGGAAGAATGCGCCGCGCTGCGCCGGCGCCTCAGTGAACCGGCCTAACCCAGAACCGCAAATGGAAATTTGTTGATACGTTTTGAGTTTTTAGATTCCCAATTTATCAAGCTCAAAGGAGAGCTCCCCTGCCCGCCTTACCATTATCCCCATGTGAACGCAGCATTCGGCATGCTGTATACTACCCACCGTCGGGCGTATGGGAGAACTTTCCATCGCGCGAGGAATATCCCGCACCCCCGGCAAAAGCTCAATCATTAACACACAATTCATTCATTATCTATGAAAAAGACGCTTATCGCACTCCTGGCTCTCGCCGGCGTGGCCTGCGGTGCAGACTGGACAACATCCGGCAGTTATTTCAACGCTGTCATGGATAATTTTACCACTACACTTTCAACAGGCTCAGCTTACGAACTGACGTTCACGGTAAAGGAAACATCATTCAATGCTACAACCTCTGATGCAGTGCTTACTCTCGGTAGCAGCTATTATATCATGTCTCAGGCTGGCAACTATGTAGGCCTTTCTGCGAAGAGTACTTCGATGTCAAATGGGACCGCTGATCCCGGGCCCAACAAGAGCGGCACCGTGGATACAACTACCCAGATGCATACCATTACGTCTGATACTCCTGTATATGGCTGGGTTTCTCTAGCTCAAGACCAATCATCTGCAACTTACGGTGTAGTGAACATGATTGTCACCGTTGCATATGATGGGAGTGATTCTTCCATTGTGCTTGATTTCGATGGTTCCACGCAATATGACACCACCATCAACCTGACCGGACAGATGATTGATCCGACCGTGCTTGCCCTTGGCTCCTGCATTACAACGGTAGGCAATGCCACCATGGTGGTTAATGGTAACACCTATCTCATCCCTGAGCCCGCCACGGCTACGCTGAGCCTGCTGGCACTGGCCGGTCTGTCTGCCCGCCGCCGTCGCAAGTAATCACTTGCTGTCTGAAATGATTTCAACAGGTGCTTTGCCTGCGGCAAAGCACCTGTTTTCATTCCCGGGCCAGAACCCAGAAGCGGCGGGCATCGCCGGCCAGAGCGGGTGCCATGTAGCGGCTGCGGAGCAGATCCAGGTTGTGGTGTCCCATTTCCAGCTGCAAGGCGGGCAGATTTTTAAAATAGGCCGCATGATAACTGGCAAAGGTGTGGCGGCAAGCATCGGAGTCCCAATGGGTGAAGCCTGCGGTAAGTCGTAAGCGCCGCCAGCGGCGGTTCCAGTTGCAGGGGATGCAGCGTAGTTCCTCCGGTAAGTCTTCGCTCAGTCGCAGTGGAACCACTC
>CAZTAX010000129.1:0-5081 GCA_964611765.1 uncultured Akkermansia sp.
CAGCGCACGAAATACCGCCTGACGGCGGTGCGAAAGCGGCACTGTGTGCCGCATGACTCTGGCACACGCGCCAGAGCCAAATTCCAATTTATCACCGTCTTGACTTATCCTTCCGAGCGGGCATCAGACTATATGTCAAGTGCCCTTTCGGGCAGGAGGAGATGCAGCTGAGACAACCGATGCAGTTCGGGTGACGCACGAAATCGGTGTGGGCCACATCGATATTCATGGGACAGTTGCGGGTGCATGTGCCGCACTGCATGCATTTCTCTGTGTCGCGCCTGATGCCGAAGATACGCAGCACGCTGAAGAGCCCCTGTCTGGCGCCGCCGGTGCAGAAGTAGTTGCAGAACGGACGGTCGATGAAGAGCCCGAGCAACAGGAAGAAGATGATGATGCCGCCGGCTGCCGTGAGCAGGTGACCGTGCCACATCATGGCGAAGTTTTTCGGCCCCTGGAGCAGCCCGACGCTGATGCCCATGGTCAGGGCGAGGTAGAAGCCATAGCGGAGCAGTTGCAGATAGCGCTGGATGCTCTGCGGCATGCGTACGCGCGGCAGGTGCAGGAATCGCCCCAGCTTGGCCATCCAGTCCTGCGCTGCTCCCAGCTGGCATACCCAGCCGCAGAAGAATACACCCAGCAGCAGAATGGTGGGCAGCATCCACTGGCTCACGTTCTTGCTGTTCGGGGTGAAACTGAAAATCAGCCCGGCCATGAACACGGCCTGAACCAGAAAGCGCAGAATCTGAATTTTGCTCTTTTTCTTACTCATGTTGCGATTTTATAGACCTTTTGCCCCGAAATCAATAGAAAATGAAAAATTGCCTTATTTTTCTTAAAAGTTGTAAGTGTTGTAGAGTAAGTAAGAAATGACGAAAAATGGCCTTAAAAAGGCCAAAATGGCGGACGTGGAGTATCGGCTGCGGGTGTTGGCCTTGTGCATTTTCGCCTGCAAGACGTACTTTTCGACGCTTTTTGTTCGATTTAGGTGTTTAGACGAAAGGGCCCGGCCTTTCGCGTTTGGTCGTCCGAAGATCAGACTTGTATCCATTGCTCGATATGAGAAAATAGAAGGCAAAATTCATGTGGAAAGTAGAGAAAACTAACGTTCTTGTACGATGTAAAGCTGTGAGAAAACAGACTTTGTTGAAACTTCCTTGAATATGGGGGGAATATATCGCTATGTACGTTTATAACAAACAAAACAACAGTAAGGAATATAGAAGGAGAGACGGGTGTAAGTATATATGGAAAACGTATAGGAAAATGCATGAAAAAGATATTTATGACCAATGCTCATTAAAATGTGCATTAGTGAGTATACAAATTATAAAAAGATAATATGACAAAAAGAGGGTGAACAGACAGGAAATTGCTTTTTTGGTGGTTAAACACCTGTGCGGAAATGCCTGAAATCAGACCGTTTTCGTCACATTGAAGAAACGACTTGATATTGCATTTGGATGTGGCTATAATGCGGCCATGGTATACAAACTTACGGCACCGGAAGTAAAGAAAAACAGGCTGGGAATACTTATGCTGTGCCTGCCTTATGGCGTGCTTGCGGGAGTGGCTGGGGGCCTGATGGGGGTGGTGACGGAGACGGATAATGAGATGGTGTTCAGCGTTTCTCTCCTGGCGGCTGCAGTAGTTGTCCTGCTGCTGTACTGGAATGTGAGCAAGAATTTCAGGTTGATGCAGGGGCAGGGGGATTGGTTTGTGACCGCGACGGATGCCGGGCTCATGATTGAGAAACCGATGGAGGGCACGACTGCGTACTTCGCATGGGGAATGGTGGAAAAGGTGCTCATGAGGAAGGGGCTGCTTTTTGTATGCTTGAAAAGTGGCATAAAGTATTTCCTGCCACTGACCGCTCTGGCTCCGGAACGAGCTCGTGAGCTGCATGCCTATTGCGCGGAGCATGCCGGAAAACCAGTGCCGCCGGAGAAACAGGTGGCGCCGCCTGCGGAGATGCTCGCCGCGCCTTCTTTGCCCTGTGCCGATGGTATCGCTGCCCGCCAGGAGGTGGCTGATGTGATAGCGCAGCAGCGGGCACCTTTTGCCTTGTGGGCTTACCTGGCCGGCCTGGCCATTATGCTGAGTGGGCTGGCCTTGCAGGTAGTGTTCTGGTGGGTTACAGAGGAAGCCGATATTGAGGGTGTGGTAGTGCCGCTTGTTATTTCCTTATTCTGCCTCCGGGCGATACTGCATCCGGGGTGGTGCTTGCGGAAGTGGGTGCGCCAGCAGACCAGGAGTGAGGCTTACATTCACCGGGGGAAGATACTGGTGCACACCCCGGGGGAGGCATGGTCGATGCTGCCGGTTTCCCTGGTGAAAGGGGCGAGAGGGTTGCACCACTGCTACGTCTATACCGTGAACGGTGGCGGCGTGCTGGGTATCAGTCGCGAGGTGCCGCCCCCTGCCGCTCTGCCGCTGCCGACACCGGTGAAACGCTGGCGCAGCTGGCTGGCTCTTTTACTGGCAGGCGTGGTGGTGCCTGCCCTGGCAGCTCTGGGGGTCTGGTGCTGGGTTTCTGCCCCGGAAGAGAGCGTGGCCGATGAAGCCGGTGACCGCGGCTGCGAGCTGGCTGCTTACATACAGGAGCTGCTGCCGTCCGCTGAGTTTCCCGGCCCCATATACTGGGGTGGGGTATTCGACCGCGAGAATGGCGGAACCGATGTCATCTACCTCTGGGAAAATGGTATGGAGCTGCATCTGCAGCTCCCGGCGCCCGGCTCATCAGAATCTGGCGCCGATGGCGAATTGTAACACGGGGTAGACGCAGAGGTCATCGGCAATCTTGAAGAAATCGCGACCCTCCTTGCGGATGGAAGATTCCAGCACGCTGTCCGTGACCGGTTTGAACTGGTTGGAGGCCGGGTCCCGGTAACGGAGGTTGCCGGAGCTGTTTGCGGTGAGTTCCCCGCTGCCCATGAAGTTGATGCCCAGATCCACGCTGTAGTAAAAGGTGCTGCTGCCGAGGAGAGAATCCTGATACCCGATGCCGATGTAGGGCTGGGCATGGTTCCAGCTGTATTTGCCGTTGATATCGGCGAAGTCTCCATCTGTTACCGAATATTCAGTACCGCCCACGATGGCATTGGCGGCCATGCCGGGCTCCCGGTAGATACGGGAGCGGCAGCGCATCTTGCTTTCGCTGAAATTGAGCCCGGCAGAAATGTAGAAGTTACCCCCGCCGGGAAATATGTCCACTATCAGCCCCACGTTGTTGCCGTAGATTTTGAGGCGTGCGTCTGAATCTCCCCAGTCTTCGTTCTCTGAATAACTCAGCAAGGCCCCGCGCAGACGCAGCCGCACGCTCGGGTTAATATTGTACCCGATGCCGGCACCGGCGCCCTGCGTGCCCGCGTTGATATCGAAACTCAGATTCTGCGCGTCCTTGCCCAGGGAGGGCAGGGCGCAGAGCGTTGCCAGTGTAAAGAGAAGCGGTGTTTTCATGATGAACGAGTGACAATCTAACAACGCTCTGCCCGCTTGTCAACGGAGAAGTCAACCATGCGTGGTGAGAAAATGAATTACTCCGGCGAGAACCGTTTTTTGCATGCGTGTCGCATCGTTTGGGGAGAGCCCGGCATATTCCCATTTGTGGAACCGAGGAAGCCTTTTCAGAACGTAGTGGGGTTCCCTGTGGTTTATGTAATCCGGGGAATACCTGGTTGAATTTTTTTTGAGAAAAATTACTTTTTTTCAAAAAGGTCTTGACGTGTCGGCCGTCAGATGATATACTCCTGGCGCACCCGCTAGGGTGGCTTAAATAAAATCGCGGGATGGAGCAGCCAGGTAGCTCGTCAGGCTCATAACCTGAAGGCCGCAGGTTCAAATCCTGCTCCCGCAACTAAAAAATGCTGAAAATAACGCACTGTAGAGGACGTAACACCTTTACAGTGCGATTTTTTTGTCTTGTAGGGTCACCTATTGCTGTGATAGCGTGGGGACACAGAAAGCCCCACAGTAGGGGACACACCTCAAAAGGGGGAGACTCACTTTTCACTGGCGCGCCATTGTTTTTCTCCCCCCCCCCCCGCCTGTACCGCTTTCCAGTGTGCGCGACTGATAATCTTAGCGGGGATGATGACGGCTTCGATTTCGTCCTGGAAGGCGCGGTCGGAGAGTGCCATGAGGTTGATGGCTCGTTCGAGTTCGCGGTAGGCGGGGGCGGTCATCTTGCCTTTGAGCCGTTTGCTGGGTGTGCGCTTGATTTTGACGGTGGCGGTAAGGCGTTCCAGCTTGGTGAGAAGCTGGCCTTTGAGGTGGGAGTCGAGGGCATCGGCGGTGACTTCGAGCATGGAGGAGAGGGCCAGGTAGACGCGTCCTTTGGCTGCGGCGCGGACGATGGCTCGGTGGTGTTCTTTTTGGCGGGCGGCGGCTTCGCGTTTGGTGAGGCGGTCGCTGTCGGCGAGGAGGCGGTCGCTTTCGGTGGTGGCGGTTTCGAGTTCCTGTGCTTCGAGTTCTGCGATGGCGGCTTCGAGTTCCTGTTTTTCCTGCGGGGAGATTTTCTTGAAGCTGCGGGGGGTGCCGCTGGCGATTATCTGGGCGTACTTTTCGGCTATGCTGCGGAGTTTCTGGAGCTGGTGGCGGTAGCGTGCGGGTACGGGTTTGCCGGGGGTGTGGAGGTATTTGTCTACTGCTCCGATGATGGAGGCGGCGGACTGGGCGGCGTTGACGGCTTGTTCGTAGGGTGTTTTGTCTCCCAGGAGGCGGGCGTAGCGGCGGGCTTCGGTGCGGATGTGGCGGATGATGCGTTCGCCCAGCGGGTCTGCGGTGAAGCGGTCGAGGGTGTCTGCGGCGGCGGGTTTGATGGAGAAGTTGGCGGTGGGGTCGGTGTATTCTTCCCAGCCTTCGTCCATGCTCCAGACTCCGGAGCGGTTAATGGCGGTTATCTTGATGTCGTCTCCGGAGAAGATGACGTAGTTGTAGGTTCCTTCGCCTGCTAAGCGGGAGTTGCCGTCCAGATACTTGATGCCTTTGATGCCGCGTTTGAGCAAGAGTTCGCTGGCGGCTTTCTTTGCATAGGGCTTTGCATCGCCTTCGGTATTGCTATGCAAGATTTCAGAGAGAAA
>CAZTAX010000130.1:0-5057 GCA_964611765.1 uncultured Akkermansia sp.
ATTTACAGCAAAAAGCCGGAAGTAGTGTTCGAGTTTTATAAGAAACTCGGCTTTCATGTTCTGGAGGAGGTTTCTCCGGACGATAAGTGGTACGGCTCTACGCTGGCTCTGCAGGATGGATCCGATGAGCCGATGATCTGGATCTGGCGTCAGGGCGATGAGGATAATAGTGTTGTCTGTAACCACTTTGTCTTTTCTACAAACGGAAAGATGGATGAAGTGTACGAAAACATTGTTGCTGCAGGAATAGAGTGCAAGCCGCCATTTACAGCGGTTTGGGGCGGTAGAGAGCTTATACTACACGATCCTGAAGGCAATGAGTTGCTGTTTTTATAAGAGTTGTGGAGGCATTTGATATGGCATTTGATTATAAAAAAGAATACAAAGAATTTTATATGCCGGCAAAAAAACCAAGCATTGTTAAGATTCCGCCGATGAACTATATTGCAGTTCGCGGCAAGGGTGATCCGAACGCTGAGGACGGTGAATATAAGCGTTCTATCGGCTTGCTGTATGGCATTGCATTCACGATTAAGATGAGCTATAAAGGCGCACATAAAATAGATGGATACTTTGAGTATGTCGTACCACCGCTTGAAGGCTTTTGGTGGCAGGACGGTGTTGAGGGTATCGACTATGCGCATAAGGAAGATTTCAACTTTATCTCCCTCATCCGTTTACCAGACTTTGTAACGCAGGACGATTTTAATTGGGCCGTGGCAGAAGCAACTCGGAAAAAGAAAACGGATTTTTCAAAGGTAGAGTTCTTGTCATATGATGAAGGTGTATGCGTACAGTGTATGCATATCGGTTCCTATGATGATGAGCCGGCAACGATTACATCTATGCACGATTACGCAAAGCAGAATGGATATGAGCTCGATATTACTGATGACAGGTATCATCACGAGATATATCTTTCTGATCCGAGAAAATGTGATGTAGCTAAGCTCAAGACGGTTGTTAGACACCCAATAAAGAAATTAGAGGTAATACATATGGTTGATTCAAGATGCGGATTGCACTGCACCGGATGTGAATATAAGGAGACTTGCGGTTGCGGTGGTTGTATAGAAACAAATGGGCACCCGTTCCACGGTGAGTGCCCCGTTGCAGTGTGTTGCCAGGACAAAGGTATTGTACATTGCGGTGAATGCCCAGACATCCCTTGTGAGATTCTAATGCAGTATTCCTGCGATCCTGAGCATGGCGACACTCCTCAGGGAGCAAGAATCGAGCAGTGCAAGCGTTGGTATGCCGAGTCGAAAGGAAAGAATTAAAATGGATGCTAAAATAATCTCTCTTCGTATGGAGCGTCAATGCTTCATAAACAAGGCGGATGAAGACGAATACATAAAGTTATATCGAGATACCCAGCCGGGACAAAACGTATACTGGAATGGCTTTGGACAGCCTCCCACACTTACGTTCCGTGCTGATTTTAACGACATAGAGTTCAACCGGGACCGTCAACTGGATCGCAAACTGATTAAAGGTCGTTTTGCCGGTGGCAATTTGGGTTGGATTGTTCCGGAGGATATGGAGTTGTTCGTGGCTCTTTACCGGAAACCTCTTACAAAACCGACTATGGAGCAGTTGCTGGTCCTTGAACTCATCGAAAACGCCGGTCCTTTTAATATTCAGCAGATCAAGGAAGAAACCGGTATGCTTGTAAAGCAGATCACACCGATTCTTCATCGCCTGCAGGAAGCATTTCTGATTTATGAGGATCAGTATGATGGTGAATGGGATCGTGGCTGGTATAAGTTCGTAGAGATGTTCCCGGAAGTAAATCCTGATAAATATACCAGACTGGAAGCACTCAAAACTGTGCTGCAGCGATTTGCTTATAGAATCGTATGGTTTGATACAGCGATGGCAAAGTCGTTCTATAAAATTCCTGAAAAAGAAATCAAATTGGCAGTCGGTGAATTGGTTGCTGAAGGTATTTTGGTTTCGTCAGACTCAGGTTATATGCTGAAAAATGATGCTGAATTGCTCGAAAATTATGAGCCTAAAGTTATGAACTTCGTTTA
Source organism: uncultured Akkermansia sp. (assembly GCA_964611765.1). Taxonomy (GTDB): domain Bacteria; phylum Verrucomicrobiota; class Verrucomicrobiia; order Verrucomicrobiales; family Akkermansiaceae; genus Akkermansia. The sequence continues at coordinate 2,037 of CAZTAX010000130.1, forward strand.
TGCTATTCACCGTAATGACTTTATCTATAAAGCTCACGAGCACATTCTGAAGGAAATGGCAAAGAAAGTTACCGAGGGACTTGAATATGACCACGAGCCTCTGCAGTACCTACTGATTGACGGTGAGTTTCATGGAGCATCAGTCGGACACTTCCGAAACGGTCCGTATGATCTCAATGATATTGTATGTGATCTGTCGGAAGCGGAAAGCCGCAAGAATGAAATCGTTGAGGCAATCCGAATCGTAAATTATGGTAAGATGCCTTCTCGGTTCATGGGAAAGGAACTATAAGTATGAGCAAAAGATTGATTACCATTGTTGGTGCAAACGGAGTTGGGAAAACTACAACGTCAAATTCATTATTGCAAATGTGCCCTAATAGTGCATACGTTGACGCAGATTGGTGTAGAGCCATCAACCCCTTTCAATTTACTGAAGCGACTAAAAAAACTGTAACAGACAATATCTTTTGCTTGTTTAGAAACTACCTATTATGTACTGACATAGAAACCGTTATTTTCCCTTACGGTTTTCATGGAGAAAGAAAATCTATCTACGATGAAGTGATACGACGGCTAAGAGATGAAGGAATAATCTTTGATGAACACATCGTTGTATTAAAATGCGAGTATGAGGAAAACAAAAAGCGTTCTATCAGAGACAACAGAGATAGCGAACGTGTAGAGCGAGGAATGAGAAATACGTTCAATTTTTATGACGGATTTGCTTATCCTACAATAGACACAACTACCATTTCTCCAGAACAAGTTTCTAAAAAAATTGTTGAGTTGTTTTTCTGATAAACTATTCCTGCCCAAGGAAAGTCAGTCATTCTAAAAGCTCTTTTGATAAACTATATGCGGGAGGTGAAACAGATGAATATGCTAAAACAGCTGAACGCAGCCATTGAATATATCGAGGCGAACTTGTGCGCAGAGTTCGATCTTGATACGGCAGCCGGCATTGCCTGTGTTACTGCAGACAGCTTCATCCGGTTCTTCAGCTATATGACCGGTATGACGCTGAATGAGTATGTGAGACGCAGACGCCTGACTCTCGCAGCGCAGGATCTGCAGCATGGCAAGACCCCTATCATTGATATCGCTATGAAATATGGGTATGACAGCGCGACGGCTTTCTCAAGAGCCTTTGCGAAACAACATGGTATTACACCGTCAGTTTATCGCAAAGATGGCGGTTCTCTAAAAGTATATCCACCTGCTTCCTTTCACATTATGATCAAAGGAGCAAAAGAAATGGATTTCAGAATTATTGAGTTAGAAGACACCGAGGTTTACGGTGTATCAATGCAGTACGAGGGTATGGGATACAAGACTCGTGAGGAACTGCGCCATTCTATGTGGGCTGATAACTGTGATGACGTTCCCGGTCAACTCTGTGAGGGCCGTTGGAATCAGCATGGCAGCACATCCTATGATGGTGTGTGGTACGGAGTATGGCAGGATGGCAAATATATGATTGCCCGCGAGCGATCTGATACCAAGACAGACAAGCTGGAGATGCGCAAGCTTCCTGCAGGTACTTATGCAGCATTCAAAACTGAGTGTGGTGGACTCGCCTGGGAGGAATTTCCGAAGTTGTTTGAACTGATCTTCGACTCCTGGCTTCCCTCATCTGAGTATAAGCAGAAATATGACCTTGCAATTGAGGTTCTGCGCCTTTGGACTGACCACGATCTTCGCCAGAAGAATCGATACTACGAGGTGTGGATCCCTGTAGAGCTGAAATAACACGCTTGCAAATGTGAGCACGTAAAGTCAGGAATTACACTCGGCTTGACGCTATAATGTAATCACACTGAAAGGAGGGATACTATGGATTGGCTTACCGGAATACAGAACGCAATCAATTATATCGAGGAGCATTTAACCGAAGAAATTGACTATGAAGAGGTTGCCAAGGAAGCTGCTTGCTCTAACTTCTATTTTCAAAGAATATTCGGTATTTTGTGTGGTATTTCCCTTGGAGATTACATACGAAACAGAAGACTCACACTCGCCGGCGATGAGCTCAGTGCTTCTGACGACAAAGTGATTGATGTTGCTCTGAAGTACGGTTATGAGAGTCCTGAGAGCTTTGCAAGAGCCTTTTCAAGATTTCATGGGGTAACACCCTCGGAAGCCAAAAAAGATGGCTCGAAGCTCAAATCCTTTTCCCGAATTTCCGTGAAAATCACATTAAGCGGAGGTAGTGTAATGAACTACAAAATTGTTGAAAAGGAAGCCTTTGATATCATTGAGAAGGTGGAAACTCATAGCGTCGAAGATTCTGCTAATGCGAAAAGCATTCCTGAGTTCTGGAGCAGATCTCATCAGGACGGTACCGTGAAAACACTGATGAATGTAACGACTGACAGAACGTTCATTTTTGGTGTTTGCTATGGCAATCTCCCTGAGAACGCTAAAACCTTTGACTATTCTATTGCTGCAACATATGCAAAGGACGCTGCCGTACCGGAGGGATTTCGTAGGAATACCATTCCGGCACGTACCTGGGCAGTGTTCGAGTGCAAGGGTGCAATGCCGAATGCGATCCAAGATTTATGGCACAAGATTGTTTCTGAGTTCTTTCCTACATCGGGTTATCAGCCTACTTATGAAATGGATATAGAAGCCTATACTGAAGGAAATATGGGCAGTCCTGATTATCGTAGTGAGATTTGGGTTCCAGTTGTTAAAAAGTGAAATTATGCCGCCTGTATTTAGCAGGCGGCATTTTAAACTTTGTATCACAAAGATTAATGTACATTAAATTTTAAAAAAGGCCAAAAAAGGTATCAAAACGTATATAAAAAGACCAAAACAGATATTCAAAAGACCACTTTTCGTCATCTGAGGCGTTCTAACGTCAAATAATCGCAAATAAGAGGCCCCTAAGCAATTTGACAAAGTAAATTCTATACTGTATAATATACATGAGCTTTAAAATAATGAAGGAGTTATTCAAATAATACATTAAACCAAGAAGGTTAAGTGTATTGGTATGCTCTTTCGTAAAGC
>CAZTAX010000131.1:0-2391 GCA_964611765.1 uncultured Akkermansia sp.
GATAACCGAGTCATCGGCACGGCCTACAATGGGCTGTTTCCGGGATTCGATGCCCCGGAGGGGTTCGGGGCCGCGCGCGACGAGCGGCAGAAGTACATGCTGCATGCGGAAATCAACCTGTGCAGTCTGTTCAAACGCGGTGAAGCCCGCATCGTGGCCTGCACCACCATGCCCTGCACCTCGTGCATGCAGGCGCTCTGCGCCCACGGCGTGAAAACGATATACTACGGCGAGGACTACGCGGCCTCCCAGGCCCCGGCCATTGCGGCCATGTACGGAGTGGAGCTCATCAAGGTGGAGGATTACCCGCTCTCCCAGCGTTTCCCGCTGGTGGCCCCGAAAGCAGAAGAGCCCACCTGCACCTGCTGCGAGGAAGCCCCCGGGCTGAACCTGGAAGAACGCGCCAAAGGCTGCCTCATGGGGCTGATGTGCGGCGATGCCCTGGGTGCCCCGGTGGAGTTCCACAGCCCCAGCGATGTATGCAGCCTCTACCCCGGCGGCATCACCACCATGGTGAGCGGCTGGGGAGCCACCGATACCCGGCAGACAGGCGAAATCACTGATGATTCCGAAATGGCCATCGCCCTGCTCCGCAGCCTGCTCAACGAAAACGGCTTCAACGCCATGGCCACCCGGGCCCAGTATATCGACTGGCTTTCCACCGACCCCGATGACGTAGGCGTGACCACCCGCGCCGGACTCAACGGGCGTTACAATGCCGATTCTCAGGCCAACGGGGCGCTCATGCGCGTGGCCCCCATTGCGCTGTACGCCATGCTGCACCCGGAGTGGGACTGGCAGGCCGCCACGATAAAAGAATGCAAAATAACGCACATTCACCCCCGCTGTACGAATGCCGATATCATCTTTGTGGAATCCCTCATCCTGGCCATGCACGGCTACAGCCCGCAACAGATTTACACCACCGCCTGCAACCGGGCCCAGGAACTGGATGACATGGCTCTGCTCAGCCGCCTGCGTGCCGCAGAAACCGAAGAACCCGAATATTATCCCCAGGCCGGCTGGGTGGAAATCGCCTTCCAGTGCGCCTATTACTGGCTGCTGCACGCCACGGATTTCCCCTCCGCCCTGTGCAGCGTGGTGAACAAGCTGGGTGACCCGGACACAAACGGCGCCATCACCGGCGCTCTGCTCGGCGCGGTGTTCGGCCAGTGCGGTATTCCCCACGAATGGCAGCAAGACGTGCTCAACTGCCACAGCGAACGCCCCACCCGCTACCGTGCCGCCCGCGGCATGGAAATGCTGGAAGAACTCTTCGAACAGGCCCGATGACTGCACCCCTGCTCCAGGTTCGCGACCTCACCGTGGAGTTCCACTCCCGCGCCGGGGTGAACTACGCGGTGAACGCTGTCTCCTTTGACCTGCACGCGGGCGAAACGCTCGGCATCGTGGGAGAATCCGGCTCCGGCAAATCGGTCACCTGCTCCACCCTCATGGGGCTGCTGCCCAGCCCGCCCGCCCGCATCGGCACAGAATCCCGCGCCTGGTTCGAGGGCATCGACCTCCTGCATGCGCCGGAAAAAGTGCATGCCACCCTGCGCGGCAAGCGCATCTCCATGATTTTCCGGGATCCGATGACCTGCCTGAACCCCTGCATGTGTATCGGCGACCAGGTGGCTGAGCCCCTCGTGCTGCACCAGGGGCTCAGCTGGAAGGAAGCCCGCCGCCTCGCTGTAGAGGAACTCGCCCGCACCGGTATCCCCGACCCGGAAAAGCGCGCCCTGGCCTACCCGCACGAATTTTCCGGCGGCATGCGTCAGCGGGTGATGATAGCCATGGCCCTCATCACCCGCCCGCAGGTTCTCATTGCGGATGAACCCACCACCGCGCTCGATGTCACCGTGCAGAAACAGGTGCTCGACCTCCTCCGCACACGCCAGCAGGAGCTCGGCACAGCCATCATCCTCATCACCCACGACCTCGGCGTGGTGCGCCAGTATGCCCACCGCATCCAGGTCATGTATGCCGGCAGCATTGTGGAAAGCGCCCCGGCTGAGGAACTCATCCGCCACCCGCGCCACGCCTACACCCGCGCCCTCATGGCCTCCATCCCCGGTGCCGCCGGCAAAGGTACCCGCCTGCAGACTATCCCCGGCCTGCCTCCCACCCTGCGGGAACCCGTCACCGGCTGCGCCTTCCGTCCCCGCAACACCCTGGGCAAGCCGGAACTCTGCCTTACTGAGCGCGTCCCCGAGCTCGTGGAAATCACCCCCGGACATTGGGTAAGGAATTGTCCTGGTTGTATAAGATCCGAACGTAGTAAGGATATCGTCGGCGCCTAGCGCCGATATCGTCCACGCGCAGCGTGGATATCGTCCGGCCAACGCCCGGATTTCGTTTCCCGATACACCCTTCCCTACCATTCCCCGC
>CAZTAX010000131.1:2491-5022 GCA_964611765.1 uncultured Akkermansia sp.
TCATTGGGAATCGGGACTAAAGTCCCGTGCCCCGACATATCGTCCAATCCGCAGGTCAGGATACCGTCCGGGCAACGCCCGGATTTCGTTTCCCGATACACCCTTCCCTACCATTCCCCGCTCATTGGGAATCGGGACTAAAGTCCCGTGCCCCGACATATCGTCCAATCCGCAGGATTGGATATCGTCCGGGCTACGCCCGGATTTCGTTTCCCGATATTCCTCGCCCATTCTTTTCCCTATCATTGGGAAATAAATTCACTCCTCCGCAAAGGTTAACGATATCCGCTTCGCGGACGATATCTCGCCTGCGGAAAGACAATATCCGGCTCCTCCGGACGATATCCTCCCGTTGGTCGGACAAAAAGTCCCGTGCGGGAAACGCTCTTCCCCTGCTCTTACAGCATCGAAACCGGGAATGAGCGTACCCCCTTCTCCAACGAATACATTCGCTCTGCGGTGCAGAATATGATACCGGGGTGCAACTTGAACACACCTGTCGGAATCTTGGCTGCGTGCCGCAAATCCGCCACCGCAGGAGTACTGCTGCGCTTCACCTCCATGGGGTATATCATACCATTCTGCACCAGCACGAAATCCACCTCGGCCGTGCCCTTGGCATCGCGGAAGAAGTAGAGATTCGGGCGTTTCCCATTGTGGTTGAAGCTCCGCTTGAGTTGCCCGTATACCCAGGTTTCCAGGATAGCACCGGACATCGGGCTCTGCATCAGCGAACCTGCGCTTCCCCAACCGGCCAGCCAGGAGCACAAGCCGGTATCCATGAAATACAGCTTCGGCGTCTTGGTCAACCTCTTGATGGCATTCGCCGAATAGGGTTGCAACAGGGATATGATACCCGTAGTTTCAAGGATGGAAATCCAGCTTTTCACCGTGTTGGGCGATACTTCCGCATCACGCGCCAGATCTGCATAAACCAGCGGCTGCCCAGTGCGCAATGCGGCGGATCGCATGAACTTCACAAAGGCAGCACGGTCGCCCACCTGCGAAAGCTCCCGCACATCGCGCTCCAGAAATGTACGCACGTAGGAATCGAAAAAGCCATCCAATTCCAGCTCAGGGTCGCGGCAAAGCACAGGATATCCGCCGCGCCAGATGCGTTCATACAGTTCGTGAATATCGCACACGCGCCCTCCGGCCGCATATACGTCCGGCTGCTCAGGGTCAAAAACCGGGGCGCTCTCACCCAGCCCCAGCATCTCGCGTTGCGACATGCTCAGCAAATCCAGAATACCCACGCGCCCCACCAGCGTTTCAGTCACGCCTTTCATCAGGTGAAACTGCTGTGAGCCAGTCAGCCAGTACATGCCATTCTGCCCCTCTTCGTCCACCTTCAGCTTGATAGCCCGCAGCAACTCCGGAGCGTACTGCACTTCATCAATGAACAACGGAGCCTTATGCTCCTGCAGGAAGCCGAGCGGGTCGCGCTTCGCCTGTGCTGCCAGGGTGAAATCATCCAGCGTCACATAATTCATCCCCTCCGGCCGCAGTGCCTGCAGCATCGTTGACTTCCCCACCTGCCGAGCCCCCAGAACCAGCACGCACGGATAATGCGCCGCCAGATATTTCACTTTCGCCGCTGCGGTCCTCGGATAATAAGTGCGTTCTTTCATCATTGCACCCTCATTTTGCCCCATTTTCATCCATTCGTCAAGTAAAATAGGAAAAATCCGCAGCTTTATAGCGGAAAAATCCGCAGTATCGCTGCGGATTTTTCCGACTGATTCACAAACTTCTCTCCGCTAACGGCTTACAAGCGGAACATTTTTCGACATTTCACTCAAAATGCCCCATTTTGCCCAAAATCAGACAAATTTCACGTCAATGCGCTATACTTTTCTAACAGGAAGGGCTGCGATATTCTCCTGTTGGCCGGACGTAAAACAAATAGCACTAACTCCTTGAGCTAAGAGCGGCGTGGAGCTACAATTCCACGCTATGAACCACAAGCTCACCACTGCTGCCGGAGCACCGGTGGCAGATAACAACCGCTCGCTTACAGCCGGACCGCGCGGGCTCATGCTCATGCAGGATACCTGGCTTTTCGAAAAGCTCAGCCACTTGAACCGCGAGGTCATCCCGGAGCGCCGCATGCATGCCAAAGGATTCGGCGCTTTCGGCGTATTCCGCGTCACGAATGATATCACCCGCTACACCTGCGCGGATTTGTTCTCTGCCATCGGCAAGGAGACGGAGGTCTTTGTGCGCTTCTCTACCGTGGCGGGCGAGCGTGGCGCGGCAGATGCCGAGCGCGATATCCGCGGCTTTGCCGTGAAGTTCTACACCCGGCAGGGCAACTGGGACCTGGTGGGCAACAACACGCCGGTCTTCTTCCTGCGCGACCCGCGCAAATTTGCCGACCTGAACCACGCCATCAAGCGCCACCCCGCCAGCGGACTGCACAGCCCTGCCGCCAACTGGGATTTCTGGACCTCCCTGCCCGAGGCTTTCCACCAAATCACCATCGTGATGAGCGACCGCGGCATCCCAGATGGCTACCGCCACATGCACGG
>CAZTAX010000132.1:0-4995 GCA_964611765.1 uncultured Akkermansia sp.
GTAATTCGTAACTCGTAATTTTGGCGGAACGCCAAATTCCAATTTATCGAGCTGATGTAGAGGGCGGTGGAGGCTTGACATCGTATCGATAATTGCTATAATCAAGGTATGAACCGCATTGCGCTTCCGATATCCTTAATTCTCAGTGGCTTGTCCATGGCTATGACTCCGCTGGAGTTCCAGAAACTCTATGAGAGTAAGGACAAGACTGCTGAGGTGTGCTACAAACTCTACAAGGCCTATGCAGAGGGTGATGGGGTGGAGACAGACAAGAGCCAGGCTCGCAAGTGGCTGCTGGCGGCGCATGGCAGCGGTATGGCTGCCGCCCGCGAGGAAATCGCGAATCTGCCCTGGCGCAAGAAGGCTAAGCTGAAGCCCACCATCAAGACGGCTGAGGTGAGCGATGAGGAAGCAATGTCCCTGGGGCGCGAGCTGGTGGAGTTCATGCTGGATAATGGCGGTCGCAGGCTTCTTACCACGCCCGTGCTGCCGGAGGACAAACCTTCCAAGAAACTGGTGGCCGGTGTACACAAGTTCATTGCGCAAGGTGCAGACCTGAACGTGTGCCTGAGCTCGCAGGATGATATGGAGGTGGCCACGGCTCTATACCTGGCTTGCAAGATGGGTGATGAGGGGCTGATGGAGCAGCTGCTTAATCACGGCGCTGACCCGAATGCACACGGTGGCCTGGCTCTCACGGCGTTTTACCTGCGGACTCGCCCGAAAGTGGATAGCAGCCTGCCACTCATCGGTGGTGGCTCCATCAGCTCCCGTGACCTGAAGAAGATGCAGAAGCGTGATGACAAGGCAGACAAGAGCCAGGAGAAGCGGGCCCGCAAGTTGTTCAATCTTCTGGTGAAGAAGGGGGCCGATGTGCGCATGTGGAATAATGTGGGTTGGTCGCCCATCTATGCCGCGGTGAATGCTGATTCCCCGCTCGGTGTGCAGATGCTGGTGAAGGCTGGTGCTGACCCCGACCAGAAGCAGAACCCGAACGAGGTGGCTAACCATACTCTCTCGGCTCGGCGCGTCAACTATCTGACCGGTGGTTTCGGGGTGCCGGAGCAGGAGACCCCGCTGAACACGGCTGCCATCTATGCCCGTGATGAAGTGGCCGCCGCTTTGCTTAAAGCCGGTGCTGACCCGACCCTGACCAATGCCAAGGGGGTGACCCCGCTCCAGTCTGCTCAGCAGATGAAACAGCAGCTCGATGCCAAGCCGGCGGCCGAGCGCAGCTCCGACCTGGTGACGGGTACGGAGAATATGCTCAAACTGCTGAAGGCCGCGAAGAAATAAGGCGGCACTCCCCAATCGTAAACACAGGGCCCGATTATCGCTTTAAAAATCAATAAATGATTGACCCGGCGGGAGAAGTTGCTATACTGGGGCATAAGACAAAATTCCTTCAGCGACATGAAAAAACGTACACTCCTCATTGGTCTTGGTGGTGTGGGCGGGCAGGTATTGCTGGCCTGGCGGCGTGCTTTGGCAACCGGCGGCATGCCTCCGGTGGGCGATGAGCTCTGCTGCCTGTATCTGGATGCGGCAGATGATGTGGTGAGCACCGCGGACTGGCAGGCGCTGGCGGCAGACATTCCTTATCTGAATATCAAGACCGAGGCTCGCAGTCTGAACGAAATGGAGCAGAATGGCGAGCTGAAGAGCTGCGTGGCCGGTATGCGCCGGCAGATGGCCGAGGCGCTGAAGGTGCCGGTGTATGAGGTGGAGAAGGCGCTGAGTGGATTGAGCGGTGCCGGTGGCTGGCGCCGCTATGGGCGCGCACTGCTGCTGCAGAGCCGTGCAGCGGTGGAGCGTCTGCTGACCCCGCTGGTGGAGGGGGTGGAGCAGCTGGAGGTGCATGTATTCTTCTCGGCAGCGGGGGGGACCGGCTGCGGTTGCGCCATGGATATTCTCGGGCAGCTGGAGAAAATCTGTCTGCGAAAGCCCGGCAGTGTGCTGCTGCCTTATGCCTTTTTTGCCGGCGAAAAGCCGCAGGAGCAGCGCCTGGCGGCGGAGCTGGCGGACTGGCTTGACCTGGCAGATGAGGATGTGGTGCCGCATTGCTATGTGAGCGCCCCGGGGCTTCCGCTGCCGGAGCAGGTGCAGACTCTGGCCGATGCGCTGGCCTGCGGTCAGCAGTTCTTCTACATTGGTGGCGAGTATTATGACCACTTGTATGATGCTATCCGCCCGCGTGGCACAGCCCCCGGTGACCGCTTTGCCTCGCTGGGCTATGCGGCCGGCCCGGTGGATTCGTTCGACTGGCTGGGCGGTATCCGCAGTCTGGCGGCGGTGGAGGGCGAGGGCAAGGGCCCGCGTCATGTGCTGCTGGTAGCTTTTCCGCGCAGTGTGGAGGATGAACGCCGCCTGGAGCTTACCGTGGAGGATGCGCTGGAGGATGCCCTGCCGTTCCACCTGAATGAGACGGCTTTCTGCTGCATGGCGCCCGGTCCGGAGGCTTGCGCCGTGCTGCTGCAGAGCGGCATTGCCCCCACTCGCCTGGCGGTGTTCAATCGCCTGAAGACGCTGCAGGGCAGCGATTCCTACTTCGATGCTCGCGATGATCGCGGCTGAGTGGCATCTGTCATAATGCTGATGCTTTCTTGCATTTTGTAGGGCAGGGTGATATACCATGTGACATCATGTTTGACGGTGAGCTGAGCAATGAAACACTGGTCTGGGTGCGCGAGGATGAACTGCCCACTGGGGAGCCCCATGTGGATCTGGTGCGTCTCCTGGCCGGTGAGCTGGCTGAGCTGACCGGATGGCGCAAACGCACGCTGGTGAACACGGCGCTGGACCGCGAGGCCCAGGACAGTACCTACCTGGGTTATGGTCTGGCGATTCCGCATGCCCGTGTGTTCGGGCTCACGCAACCGGCGGTGTACCTGGCCCGCAGCACTTCCGGGGTGGACTGGCAGGGCTGTCCGGCGCGCCTGGTTTTCCTCATTGTGGTGCCGGAGGAGTGCCCGGAGTGGCACCTGCAGCTGCTCAGCCGCATTGTGCGCTGGCGCCAGAAAAGCGGTCTCACTGAGGATGAGATGGTGAGCATGCCTGCTGCCCAGCTCACCACCACCCTGCGCGAGCTGCTGGTTCTTTGATAAAGCGGTACGAAAGTGCCGCTTTGCACTTTACAACTTGTGTTCGGCAGGGGGCTCTGCTATAGTATCGGCATGTTCCATAAATTCTTTGCCATGATGCTGGTGGGGGGACTGGTGCTGGGGATTGAGGCCCTGGCGAATTCCCTCACGGTGACGAATCCCGGGGTGTGGCCGCTGATGAAGCGCGCTAAGTTCAACCCCGCGGTGAAGGTGACGATTCAGACGGATGAATCCAAGGGAATTCAGAAGTTTGATAAGTTTGAGGTGACGCTGGAGGATCCCGACCAGGTGGCCAGGATTACCTTGCGCAGCGGGGATGATAAGGCGAATTTCAAGGATAGCGTCGTGTTCGGTTCTGCTGAGCCGAAGGAGGGCAAGGTGGTGAGCATCAAGCCCACCGGGCGGCTGGAGCGTGGCGAGACCGTCCTCTGGCTGGATGTGGAACCCAGTGAGGAATCCATCATCGGTTCGGAAGTAACCATCCGGGGCGTGAAGGCCACCATTGGCGGCAAGACGGTGAAAGCGGAGATGGAGCCGGTTTCCCAGCGCATCGGCATTATGCTGGCTTTCCCCGGTGAGGATGTGGCGCAGCTGAAAGGGGCGGCGCGCCCTTGCGCCGCGTTCCGTATACCCGGCATTATTCAGACGAAGAAGGGAACGCTTGTTGCTTGTTTTGATGCGCGTTATGACAATGAGGTGGACCTTTGCCGCGATATTGATGTGGCCGCTGTGCGTTCTACGGACGGTGGACAGACCTGGACCCTGCCCAAGGTGAACATGGACTCCGGTCCCGGCATGGCCAACGGCTGTGGTGATCCGTGCATCCTGCAGGATAAGAAGGGCCGTATCTGGATGCAGGCGCTGGCCTGCCACTTCGGCCCCGGCAGCCGCGCCATCAATTCCTCCGGCACGGGCACAGACCCTTCGAAGACCGGCCAGTGGGAGATGGTGTATTCGGATAACGAGGGCAAATCCTGGAGCAAGATCATGAATGTGACCCGGCAGGTGAAGAAGGATGAATGGACTCTCATCCTGGCCGGTCCGGGGAATGGCATCTGCACGAAGAAGGGCGTCATCGTCTTCCCTGCCCAGATCTGGCAGAACGGCGCTGACCCCGTGTGCCGCAGCACCATCTGTTACTCTGAAGATGGCGGCAGAAAGTGGAAGATGGCCCCGCCCATACCCGCCAAGACCTCTGAATGCCAGGTAGTGGAACTGGCGGATGGCACCCTGATGCTCAACTGCCGCAACGAGGCACGCACCGGCAAGCGCGTGGTTTATGTGACCCGCGACCTGGGCGAGACCTGGGAGCCTCATGAATCTAACCTGAAGACGCTGAATGACTGCACTTGCCAGGCTTCCCTGATATCGGTGAAGAGTAAGAAACACGGCGATTTGCTGCTCTTCTCGAATCCCTGGATTCACGGGCGCAGCAATATGAGCGTGCGCGCCTCGCAGGATGGCGGCGTGACCTGGAGCAGTGGCGTGCTGTATGATGTGCGTGGCTGCATGGGCTATTCCTGCCTCGCCATGACCGACCCTGACCACGTGGGCGTGATTTACGAAACCTGCCACACCAATGGTGAAACCGGCAACCGCGGCATAGGCTTCATCCGCATCCCGCTGGAAACCATCGTGACCGGCAAGGAGGTAAAGGCCAAGGCGGCCAAGGTGAAGGCCGGGGATGATGAAGCAGACGAGGATGAAAACACAAAGAAGCCCAAAAAAGGAAAGAAGGGCAAGAAGAAAGGCAAGAAAAAGAAATAACATCAAGCCTTTGCATCATCAGGCGGCTCTATATGCACACAAGTGTCCCAAAGTTTGAGCAATGAGCCCGATAAATGCGAATTTGAATTACGAAGTACGAGTTACGAATTACGAAGTAAAAAGTTCC
>CAZTAX010000133.1:0-4953 GCA_964611765.1 uncultured Akkermansia sp.
CGCCCGTTTCACGGGCGGACGATATCCACGCTGCGCGTGGACGATATCTGCGCCTCGCGGCGCAGACGATATCCTGCCCTGCGGGCAGGACGGGGGGCGCCAGGAACCGGGGAGGTAGCTGCCGCAGCGGGAACCCCGTTGGCGCTTAGCGGAAGATGGCCTCGTACACCTTGGTGCCGTACTGGCGGCTGGAGCGGATGCGGATGATGCCGGCATCCTTCTGCAGCCGGTAGGTGTGGATGAGACCGGTGCTGCCGGCGTGGGTGGCGCCTTCCACCTGGCAGCGGGCAGAGCCCACGATGGTGATGAAGCGGGCACCCTCAGGCACCTTCAGCTCGGTATTCAGGGAGTAGGCGCCGGTGTCGTAGGCCGTGGCGAAGTTGCAGTCGGTCAGGCTGGAGGCCATGGCGGCGGTATCCACCTTGGGAATGTCCAGCTGGAACATGTTCAGGCGCAGTTCCTGCGGCTGCTGGCTCACATTGGTGAATTTCAGCCCCGCAATGCGCTTTTGGGGCATGTTCTTCTTCTGCACCACGAACTCAGTGTCGTAATAATGCTGGAGACGGGCTTTTTCCGTGCTGCCGTCTTCCAGGGTGAACTCCACCTCACCCCAGGTGAGCAGTTCCTTGTTGTCCAGGTTGATGGTGAGCCCCAGGCCGGTGACAGGCGTGGCCAGGGAGATGCCGAAGCTCTGGCCGGGGCCTGCGGTGGCGGTTTCCATCACGCGCACCATGGCGATGTGGGTTTCATCGCTGTAGGCGGAGATGCTTTTGAGCCCTTCGACATTATTAGTGAGTCGGGCGGGCAGTGGTTTGTTCACCGTGAATTCGCACACGCCCAGGCGGCGATTCTCCTGCGGCTCCACGATGCGGTAGCGCAGGTAGCGGGCAGTGATGGAATCCTGCCCCAGATCCAGCAGCAGGGAGGACGAGCTGCACTCTGCGCCCACGGGAATCCAGGTCTGGCCATCGGTGGAGTGCTCCAGCTGGCCACGCACCGGGAAATGCTTGTGCCGCACGCGGTCGGCCATGAGCAGCTTGATGGTGCGCACCGGCATGGGACGGCCGAAATCCAGGCAGAACCAGTCACCGGCCTGCTGGTTTTTTTGTGAAATCCAGAAAGTGTTGAAATCGTTGTCGCTGATATTGGCGATCTGTTCACTTTCATTACCCATATTGGTGGAGAATGTAGGCATGAGCGCTCGGAAATCCCAACCGGAGATACCGGAGTAGATGCTGGCGTTCAGATAGTTGTAGGTAGCCATGACCGCGGGGGTGATGGCATAGGCCCCCACCTGGATATCCTCTACCTGCTCCACCTTACCGTTCATCCAGGCATCCCGTCGCAGGGACTTGATGGACTCCAGCTTCTCCACCATGCGGAAGAACACATCCATGCGTTCCGGCAGACTGTCGGTCATCAGGGCGCGCACACCGTCGATACCGGCCATACCCATGCTGTAGAATGCGCTGATCCACGGGGAGATTTCGCGTTGCAGCATGCCGAGATTGCGGGAATCGCGCAGCTTTTCACCGGCGCTGGTCACTTCGCTGAAGAGCACCAGCATGCGGTTGCAGAGGTCAGTATCCGGCTGGCCGTTGATGATACTCTCGCGGAAGCGGGCGGGCAGGTCACCCAGGTTGACGGATTCTTCACGGTAGTAACCGTGGCCGTTGGGCAGGAGGTAGGAGTTGTGGTCGCAGAAGGTCTGCATGGCAGAGGCGCAGCGGGGATACAGGCGGGCAATACCGTCCTTCCATGAGCGTTCGGAGCGGAAACCTGCGATGTTCCAGGTGTAATCCGCCACGCCGAAGAGACCCACCTTGCTGGCCTCTGCCCGTTCCATGGGGTTGGCCACGAAGCCGCTCATCTGGTTCTTCATGTCCGGGTGCTGGTCCAGGCCGTAGGTGCGGCCCATGGAAAGGCGGGAAGGTTTGAAATCGTTGCAGGGCCAGTTCCACCAGATGAAGGTGGGGCGCTTCACCAGCGGGTTCACCCACTGCTGGCCTTCCATGGTGATATCGTGCACCACGGTGTTGCCGGTCCACATCACGTGGATATCCTTGTGCAGCCCGTTGCCGATGGTACTGAGGAATTGCTCGTTGGTCCAGCTGCGGTTGTAGCCGGTGGGGCACATGATGAGCTCCTGGTTCACGTCCGGGTGCTTGCGGATGAAATTCTCCAGAATATAGTTGCAGAGCTGCACCTGGCGCTCCGGTTTGCCGATTTCGCCGAAAGAGTCATCCACCAGCACGCCGAAGTCGCGGATGCCGATTTCGTACATCTTCTCCAGCTTGGCGCAGAGAGCATCCAGCTGGGTGCGGCCTTCGTTCTCCGCCCAGTTCACCGTGTTAGCGGGGTGAATGGCCCACACGAAGCGCACGCGGTTCTCGCGGGCGCAGCGCACCAGGGCAGCCAGTTCAAAGGCCTTGCCTTCCGGGTATTCCTGGTAGCAGCCCTGGCCGTGGTGCAGGGGGTCATCCTTCGGGGCGTAGATGTAGAGGTTCATCTTGTTCCGGCCGTAGAAGCGGAACTGGCTCTGGCGGGCTTCAAAGCTCCAGGGAATGCCGTAGTAGCCTTCCACAGCGCCGCGGTAGGCCAGATCCGGCCAGTCCACCACGGTGCCCACGGTGATATCCCCCAGCTCCAGCATGCTGCGGATATTCAGGTGGGGGAAGGGGTCCTGGTGGGCATCC
Source organism: uncultured Akkermansia sp. (assembly GCA_964611765.1). Classification (GTDB taxonomy): domain Bacteria; phylum Verrucomicrobiota; class Verrucomicrobiia; order Verrucomicrobiales; family Akkermansiaceae; genus Akkermansia. The sequence goes on from CAZTAX010000133.1 coordinate 2,697, forward strand.
TGGGCGCCGGCCACATTCACCAGCATCTGGCTGAGAGTCTGCTTCGCGTAGAACCAGCCGGCGTCATCATTGTGCAGCACGGTTACATGCCCCTCCGGGGTCACGTCAATGGCGTAGCCGCCGGAGACGTTCGGCAGCTTGTCCCAGAGCCAGCCTCGGCTCTGCGGGGTGCGGTGCTCCACGGTGAGCTTGTTCACCGGGGTGCTCTGCTCGGTCAGATGCTGACTCTGCGGGGTGGGATAGATGGTGGGCACACCGTATTGGGCCATGGCCGGGCTGAGGAGGGCGGCCAGGGCGGTCAGGAGGTACAACAGGCGGAATTTCATAAACTGAGGATAAGGGGAAGCAGATCGTTAAAATCGTTCAGGCGGTATTCGGGATTGAGCTGCATACAGGCCTGCCCATCGTCCTGGGTGGTGCCGGCCCAGGCAGCGTTGATGATACGCACCCCCACGCTGTGGCTCAGGGAAATATCGCTCGGAGCATCACCCACATAGATGAGCTCCCGGGGCTCCAGCCCCCAGAGCTGCATGACCTGCTGCAGACGCTCGGCCTTGCAGTTGTGCGTGGGCAGGCCCAGGCCGTACCATTCGAAAAGGCCCTCCATGCCGTAGTATTTTATAGTGGGCATGGCGGTGTAGTGCTCCTTGCCGGAGATAAGCCCCACGCGCAGCCCGGCGGCCTTCACCGCCCGCAGTATTTCCACCGCGCCGGGGAAGGGGGCCGGGGCCAGCTCCGGGAGCAGTCGCTCATAAATCGCCACAAAGCGGTCGATGGGCAGTGCGGCATCATCCGGGCTCATACCCAGCAGCCCGCCCAGCACCCCGCGGTCGCTCAGTCCGAACCAGGAAACCACTTCCTCACGGCCCGGCGTGCGCCCGGTGAGCTCGGCCACACACTGGCGGTACGCCTCCACGCAGAGCGGAAGCGTATCCCCCAGGGTGCCATCCATGTCGAATAATACGGCCTTGAGCATGATGATGAATAAATAACGCGCACAAGTATAACAAACGACGCTTGCTGTGGCAAGCAATCATTAATACAGCCTCCAGAGTAGTACGCAACCAGGCCTGTTTTTCTATCGTCCTGTGTGGATTATTCTTTTCTGCCGGTGCAGAACACATGTGTCCCAAAGATTTGAGAGATGTGTGGGTGCAGAATGGCTGCAAACCGGGGGCATGCATGATCCATCAATCTCACCTGATGCGGAAGGAACGGGGCAGCGGGTAGGCTTTATTCCAGAAAGCCCCGGCGTTCACAACACCTCGCTGGTCCACATAGCGGGTCCGCAGCAGCGAGGCATCCCGGTGCCCCATTTCACATTGCAGTTCAGTGTAGCTACGGAAGTAGCTCAGGTGGTAGCTGGCAAAAGTGTGGCGCAGCGCATCCTGGCGCCAGGGATGCACAGAGGGTTTCCAGCCGGCTTCCTGGCGGAGCTTGCGCCAGTGGTGCAACCAGTTCGGCGGGCAGATAGCCGCTTCGTCCGCATGCAGGTGCAGCCGTAAAATATGCAGCAATGGTTTTTGAATGCTGACCCGCCTTGCTCCACCTGTCTTGCTGTGCCGGGAAGAGATGTAGATGGCTTGTTCCCGTAAATCCACCTGCTCCCAACGGAGCCTGGCCACTTCGTGCGGGCGGATTCCGGCATAAAGCATCATGCCCACCGCCGCGGCACAATCGCCCCCGTGGTATTCCTGCGACACGGAAATAATCTGCCCGATTTCCTGTGGAGTCAGTATGGGTACCGGGGTTTCCTGCACCCGCGGCACTTCAACTTGCGCAACAGGATTACTGCTGCACCAGCCTCGTTTCACTGCTGTGCCGAATACCCCGCTGAGAATAAGCCTGGCTTTCTGCCGCTGCCGGGGGGTATCAAATGCTTTTTCGATATAACATGCGCATTCTTCGGGGGTTATCGATCTCACGCGCCGGGCCGGAAGTTCCGGACACCGCGTCATGAACCGTTTCGTGAAATAACGGAAATCATACAAGGTTCTGATTCTTCTTCCCTGCCTTGCTGCCAGAGCTGCTTCCACCGCTTTCTCGAAACTTACCGTTCGCTTCTGCTGCTGCAAAGCTTCTTTACCTGCGGTAAAGCATTTCAAGGCATGTGTCACTCTTCCGTGGTTTGCTTTCAAAGCTGTGTAAGCTAACTGCGCCGCTTCTATAACGGCTGCTCCGCTATTTTTCAAGATGGCCAGTGCGGCCATCTCGCTTTCTGTTACTTCTATTTTCATCTCGCTTTTAGAATCCGTAA
>CAZTAX010000134.1:0-4927 GCA_964611765.1 uncultured Akkermansia sp.
CCCGTGCCGGTCAAAACGACCGCCGGACGAAGTCCGGGCATTTTGTCGCCCCATCCGGGGCACGAAAAATCTTTGGCTCTCATGCGCAATCCGGGTAATTCCGTCAGAAAAGGCTGGATTTCCCCGGCATAAATGCTAAACTAGGCAGACTTTCAGCAAATCACATGGAACCCACCCCCACCCAGCCGGGCATGAGCCTGGTCATGACCTGCTACAACACCGCCCCCTACGCAGAGACCGCCATCCTCTCCTGTCTGCAGCAGGAATACGATGGCTCGCTCCAGTTTGTGCTGGTGAACGATGCCTCCACCGATAACACCCTCGAAGTCATCAGGGCCACAGTGGCCGCCCATGGCGCCGGGCATGATATCGAAGTAGTGGACCTGCCGCAGAACTCCGGGGTGGCAGGGGCCACAGATGCCGGCTGGGCCCGCGCCCGGTACGACTGGATTATCATGATTGACGGGGACGACATCCAGCTGCCGGAGCGCTGCCGCCGCACGGCTGAGCTCATTGCCCGCTTCCCTGAGGCTCGCATGATCACCCTCTCTGCCCGGAAATTCTGCGCCGACGGCGACCTGGACATCCAGTCCTACTGCACCGGGGATTACGAAACCGCCCCGGAGGAAATGCTCATCAGCACCCCGGAGGAACTGGCGAATAACTACCTGCACCGCAACGTGCAGCACCGCATGAACGGCTTTGGCTGCTCCATGGCCTTCCACCGTTCCCTGTACGAAACCTGGGGACCCCTCCTCAAAGAAGAAAAACCAGGTGCCCGCTTCCTGCAGGACACCGCCTGGGAAATGCGCGCCATGCTCAGCGCCCCGGTGCTGGGCTCCCGCAAACTCGCCTGCCGCTACCGTGTGCACGGCCAGAACGCCGTGAGCCGCTGGCTCACCACCACCTACAAGGGCGTCATCCGGGCCGAGCTCTTCTTCGGCAAGATGATGCAATTCCGCATCGGCACCTTCTCCCACCTGCTGCTGGACTGGAAGCGCGCCCGGGAGGAAAAGCTCACCCACTGGTCTGAAGCAGACATGCAGGATCTGCATGCCTTCCTCACCCGCAAGCTCAACGGCAGCTATGCCTGCGGCAACTGGTGGCAAGCCGGCCTGCTCGAAAAGCTGCGCCGCATCCGCAAGTACCGTTTCATATCGGATGTCACCGTCCTGCGCTGGGGTGCCCCCCGCCTCCTCCCCCTCTGGCTCTTTGCCGCCCTGGTCAGACTTGGGCTCATCAAGCGCAAATGCTAGCCCCTAAGGCAATTATTGTTGTTTGTCGGAGCACGGCAAGTCCTCAGACACTCCCGTTTCGAAAAATCAAGGCATAAAGAAAGCCCCACATTGCTGCGGGGCTTTCTCCAACTTACTACCTATGAAACTCAGTCCTCCCTTTTTGTGGCCGTGGTGCTCTCTCCTTCACTGCGGCCGGTGGACTGTTATAAGAGATACGGCCTATAGGTGGACTTTCTTTCAGATATTATTGAATTTTTCAGATTTTTTAATTTTTTCTGAATTTTCCTCTTTTTTGCCGGTCAGGAGGGTTTCATCGACCTCGAAAAGGCGGTTTTCCCAGAGGTATTTGCGGGTTTCAGCCACGAGCACACCGGAAAGGCCGACCATGCAGATGAGGTTCGGCAGGGCCATGAGGCCGTTGGCGAGGTCGGCAAAGTTCCAGACGATGCTGCTCTTGGGCACCACGCAGCCGATGTAGGCCACGATAATCCAGAGCACGCGGTAGGGGTAGATGAGGCGACGGCCACCGATATACTCCAGGGCTCGCTCACCGAAATAGGACCAGCCCAGCACAGTGGAAATCACGAAGGCAGCCAGGCTGATGGTGAGCATGGCGCTGCCGAAGGAGCCCAGCGTGGCGAAGGAAACGTAGGTGAGAAGCTCGCCATCATTCGTGGTGATGTGGTCATGCGCCATGATGCAGGTGGTCAGGGTGATACCGGTGAGGGTGCAGATGACCACGGTATCCCAGAACGGGCCGGTGGAAGCCACCAGGGCGTGCTGCACGGTGTTCGGGGTCTGCGCGGGTGCGGAAACGATGGGGGAGGACCCCAGACCGGCCTCGTTGGAGAAGAGGCCGCGGCGCACACCCTGCTGCATGGCCAGCATGAGGGTGGAGCCAATGAAGCCGCCGGCCGCAGCCTGCGGGTGGAAAGCGCTGTCCACAATGTGGCAGATGGCCGGCCACACGAAATCAGCATTGGCAATGAGGATGGCACCGCAACCCACGATGTAGACAATGGCCATGGTGGGCACCAGAGCGGTGCACACGCGGGCAATGCCCTGCAGGCCGCCCAGCAGAACAGCCCCCACCAGCAGCACCATCACCACACCGGTGGCCCAGGTGGGAACGGCCAGCGAGCTGTTGAGCAGCACCTGGGAAACGGCGTTGGCCTGGGTCAGGTTACCGATACCGAAGGCCGCAATGGCCGTGACCACAGCAAAGGCCACTGCCAGCCACTTGCACTTCAACCCCTTCTCGATGGCATACATGGGGCCGCCGATGATATTGCCCTTCTCATCGCGCATGCGGTAACGGATGGACAGCAGACTTTCCGCATAGCGCGTTGCCATGCCGAACACACCGGTGAGCATGCACCAGAACACCGCACCCGGGCCGCCCGCGGTCACCGCCACCGCCACGCCCACGATGTTGCCGGTGCCCACATTGGCCGCCAGCGAAACCATGAGCGAGGAGAACTGCGAAATCTGCCCCTCGCCGTGCCTGGCAAAATAAAGTTTCAGACCGGTTAAGAAATGCCGCTGCGGAAAGCGCAGCAGACAGGTCAGGTAAAGGTGCGTGCCCAGCAGCGCAAAGATGAGGATATATCCCCACAGAAAACCGCAGGCGCTATCGAGAGTCTTATCAATGTATTCCAACATAGCAATGCCAGCCAGCATACAGCAGCGCCTACCCTGCGTCAAGCACATTGTGAACGTATTACACAGAAAGCAAGCGGGCCGTTGCTCTCTCAGCAACGGCCCGCCCAACTTACTACCTATGAAACTCAGTCCTCCCTTTGGGATGGTCGCCCGGCGCTCTCTCCTTCACCGGGGAACCGGAAGTACTGTTGAAGGTGTGATACAGCAGCCTTCCATTCCGTTCAAAGTTTTTTCTACCATTTCAGTATTTTTTTGAGAATTGTCCTATTTTAACCGCCTGATTTCGCAGTCTTCGACCGTGAGATAATGGAAATCAGGAGGCCAGAGGAAACAGGATGGAAACGATGAAAATATCCGCGGCCAGGATGATGAGGTCCAGCGGGAGACCCACGCGGAGAAAATCGGCAAAGTGGTAACCGCCGGGGCCGTAGATGAGCATGTGGCGCGGGGAGCCGATGGGGGTGGCAAAGCAGCAGGAAACCGCTATCATGAGCGCCACGCAGAAGCTCAGCGGATCAGCCCCCACGGCCAGAGCGCTGCGGTAGGCAATGGGGAAGAAGATGGCCGCAGCGGCGGCATTGCCGATGAATTCGGTGATGAAAAGAGCCACGGCACACACGGCGGCAAGCATGACCAGCGGCTCGGTGCCGCAGAGCCCCAGCAGCAGGGTGGCAGCATCCGCCGCCACGCCGGTTTTATCCATGGCGGTGCCCAGGCAGATGGAGCCGGCAAAGACCATGAGCACGTTCCAGTTGATATTGCTGTGCGCCTGCTGCACGGTGCAGCAGCGGCAGATGAGGGTGGCCGCCGCTGCCAGGAACGCCGCCTGCAGCAGGGTAAGCAGCCCGATAGTGGTGAGCAGCATCATGCCCAGCATGATGGTACCGGAGGCCGCCGTGCGCCAGCCCACGGGGGATTTCTCGCGCCGGGTCACATAGTGCACCTCCCTGCCCAGGTCCGGCGGGCGGCTGCTGTCGCTCTCCAGCAGCAGGGTATCGCCCGCGCGCAGCTGCACCTGCCCCGGCTCCGCCGGCAGGGCTTCCCCCCGGCGCACCACCCCCAGCAGGTGAATGCAGCACTGCTCTTCCAGCCCGGTTTCCGCAAAGCGTCTGCCGATGAGGCGACTGCCGAACTTCACGTATGCCGTGTGGCGGTGCAGCATGCCCGCCCCCGGGCCGAACACGCGGCGGGAGGGGCGCCGCTCCGGCAGCCAGCGTTGCAGCACCTGCATGCTCACCAGCCCCACCGCCAGGCAGAACAAACCCGCCAGCGTGGGGGCGAAGATGCTCAGCGCCACCCCGGTTTCCTGTGTATACAAGCCGGAGATTATCAAGTTCGGTGCGCTGCCGATGAGGGTGCAAACTCCGCCCAGCCCGGCAGCATAACTCAGCGGAATGAGCAGGCGGCTGGGAGCTACCCGCAGGCGGCGCGACCAGAGTTTCACCACATGAATGAACAGGGTGGTCACCGTGGTGTTGCCCAGAATGCTCGCCATGCCGGCCACCGGCAGCATGAGCCGCACCAGTGCCTGCCGGTAGCTCTTCGGGCGCCCCAGCAGGTGCTTTTCCACCCAGTGCAGCACGCCGGTATGCACCAGTCCCGCCACCACAACAAACAGCAGCGCCACCACGATGACGGAGGGCGAGCTGAAGCCCGCCAGTGCCTCCCGCGCATCCAGAACCCCGGTGAGCAGCAGCACCGCCATGCCCCCCAGAAAAACCACTTCCGCCTGAATGCGTGTGAAGAGCAGCAGCGCAAAGATGCACAGCGCGGTGAGCAGCGTCACCCACGCATGAAAATCCAGACCTGATAGTATCAATTCTCTCATATCCCCAGCCAGCACCCCGTATTATAAAGACTTTGAGCATGCAAAGTCAAACAAATTGCACGAGTATGCCCCTACATGCATCCGCCTGTCCCGAAGTCTGGGGGCAGAGCACGATAAAATGGAATTTACGGGGGCGGAACTTTGTCGGAGCACGGGACTTCAGTCCCGATTAAAAGCACCGTGATTTCGGGACTGAAGT
>CAZTAX010000135.1:0-4921 GCA_964611765.1 uncultured Akkermansia sp.
TTTTATCGAGCTGAGCGGGGGCATCTTCCAAAATGTTGCTGATATTTCTACTGCTTACAAAATCTTTGGGACGCAGGAGGGAAAATATGTTATGCGGGCGAAATGAATACTTGCAAGCGGAGCCGGAAAGGAGTAGAATGCCGGGAGTTCCATGCGACAGTATATACTCAAACGCCTGCTGCTGATGCCGATTACGCTGATTGGCATCACGTTTCTGGTGTTTTTTCTGACGCGCATGGTGCCGGGCGGCCCGGTGGAGCGAATGTTGCAGGAACAGGCCATCGGGGCATTGAGCGGTGATAAAGTGGTGGGGCAGACCCACGCTCGCCTGGGAAATGCGGATATGGAACGCCTGGAGGAACTTTTTAATTTGCAGGAACCGCTCTGGAAAGCGTATCTGCAGTGGCTGGGTGTGGTGCCTCAGGAGGTGGAGATTGCAAAAGCTGAGTTTAATGATGATGGCATGGCGGTGATAACGATTGCCTCCACCAGCGGGAATTCCGTGGCTCTTGAAGTGACGCGGGATGGGGATGTGCCGCAGTATCTGGCGCCTGAGTGGATGAATGAGGAGGGGTGGCAGGTGCGCCTGGAGTCACCTGAGCAGCGGGCCAGGCGTCTGGCGAAACGCCAGCGCGTCAAAGATGAGAAGAAAATTGCAGAATTAGCAAAATCGCCTGCGTGCCGCCGCTGGCGGGCCGTGGCCAGCCGCCGGGCATTCCATGGTGTGCTGCAAGGGGAACTGGGCTTGTCATATAAATATAATGAACCGGTGACTCGCATGATGATGGAGCGTCTGCCGGTTTCGCTGTATTTCGGCCTGCTCGGGGCATTCATCACTTATATAGTGAGTGTGCCGCTGGGGGTGTTCAAGGCCCTGTGGCACCGGAGCACTTTCGACAGCCTGAGCAGTATCCTCATTTTCGTGGGCTATGCGGTGCCGGGGTTTGCGCTGGGTGCGGTGATGCTGGTATACCTGGGGGCTCGCCTGGAGTGGTTCCCGCTGTATGGTCTGGTGAGCCCCGGTTTTGAGTGGATGTCGTTCAAGAATCAGCTCTATGATTTGTTCATGCATACGGTGCTGCCGCTCACCTGTTATGTCGTCTCCACCTTTGCCGTGACCACCATGATGATGAAGAACAGCCTGATGGAGCACCTGGCGGCAGACTATGTGCGCACAGCGGTTTCCAAGGGGGTGCCGTTCCGGCGTGCCGTGTGGAAGCATGCGTTCCGCAATTCCTTTATTCCCATTGTGTCGACCCTGGGCAGTGTTATCTGCACCGTGGTGGGGGGCTCCATCCTCATTGAGCGCGTGTTCGACATTCAGGGCTTCGGCATGCTGAGTTTCCAGGCGCTCATGGATAAGGATTATTCGCTTATCATGGGCACGCTGCTGTTGACTTCCGTACTGATCATCATCGGAAATCTTATATCGGATATGCTGGTGGCTCTGGTGGATCCCCGCGTGCGTTTTGACTGATACATGACCAAAAACCTCATAGCTTTACTGCTGATACTGGCTGCTCTCATGGGTGCGCTGGGAGAGCTGAACGGCTGGCTGCTGCCTACTCTTTCCTGGCCCTTTACCGTGAGCCGCGAGATGCCGTTCCTGAACTGCAGTGAGCGTGTGGCTCCTTTCCTGGCTGTAGATGAGCAGGTGAACTGGTTTGGCTGGGTGTGCATGCTGCTTTTGCTGCTCAGTGGTCTGTATCTGCTGATTCGTCGCACATCCAGTCTGCGCCTGCCTCCGAAGTATGCCAAGCAGGTGGAGCGTTTCCGCCGGATCAAGCGTGGCTATTGGTCGCTTATCATCTTCGGCATCATCCTGTTGCTGGCTGCTCTGGATCAGAGTCTGGTGGGTAAACGCGCCCTTTTCGTTCTTCACGACGGTGAGTGGTACAGCCCGGCTTTCACTCGCGCGGTGATTCCCGGTAATACCTTTGGCCTCACCGGGGCGGAGGCCCAGGCCGAGGCGGATTACCGCGTGCTGAAAGAACGCGCCGGTCAACCCGGCTGGCCGCAGCTGGTCATCATGCCGCTGGTGCCCTATGACCCGACCATGGATGTGGCGCCTTTCCCCACAGAGCCGCTGGAGTGGAGAGACGGTGTTCTGTATGATACAGATGGTGAAACTCCATACAATGGTCTGGCCTGCCGCATGTATAAGGATGGTCAGATGCACCTGCGCCAGCGCTACCGCAAGGGAGCAGCCGATGGACTCATGCAGGGCTGGCTGCGCAATCGCAAAGAGGTATACTCCGCCTTGTACGAGAATGGTAATCTGGTGCGGGAGCACTACCGCGGACCGAAGAAACCGGAGGATTTCCTGGCACTGACTAAACAGGGAAGCGAATGCAAGGTGTACTACCACCCGGCTCCTCCTTTTACCGGGAACCACCTCCTGGGCACCAACAGCCAGGGGGCCGATATCCTGGCTTATCTCTATGGAGGCTTGCAGGTCAATATAAAAGCTGCTTTGCTCTATCTGCCTGTCATCTATTTCATCGGCCTGACCATGGGCATGCTGATGGGCTATTTCGGTGGGAAGTTTGATTTAGTCACCCAGCGTATTATTGAGATTATATCGCAGTTGCCGTTCCTGTTTGTTGTCATGATAGTATCGGATTTCGTGCCGTTGCAGATGCGTGGTCTTTTCCTGATACTGAGTCTGCTGGCCATGTTCGGGTGGATGCACATGACGTATCTGGTGCGCACGGCCACCATGAAGGAAAAGACGCGGGACTATGTGGCTGCAGCCAAGGTGATGGGGGCGGGAACGACGCACATACTGCTGCGCCATATTCTGCCCAACCTGCGCAGCATCGTGGTGACTCTGGTTCCTTTCAGTGTGGCGGCAGTCATTTTGTCCCTCGCTTCACTGGACTACCTGGGCTTCGGTCTGCCGGATAATTACGCCAGCTGGGGCCGCTTGCTGAACGATGGTTTGTCCAAACTTTCCTCGCCCTGGGTGGTATCCAGTGCCTTCTTTGCGCTGGTGGGCTCCCTGCTGCTGGTGACCTTTATCGGTGAATCCATCCGCGAGGCGACCGATCCCCGCCGCCACTCCTATTACGAATAAACGATGCTGCGCTCCCTTCATAGAATTGCCGGAAGATTTCTGCTGGTCGCGGCTGCGGTGATAGCAGCCGCAGGCCTGACCGGCTGCGATGATGATGGTAAGGCCATCGGTCTGGGCTGGCAGCATCCTTCGGATCTGACCATGCCACCGGGTTTTGATGAGAACGCCGCGGTGCCGACCTACACTAAGAAATGGCACATGCCGCCGGGATTTGCCGGTTTCCCGGAGCGCTGGAATGCCAGGGTGAAGGAATATGTAGAGACGAATCTGGAGGAGCAGAAGCAGGTCTGTGCTGACGCGATGGTGCAGTACCTGACCTCCGCCCCGGGCGGTGCCCGCCAGCAGCGTGCCAAGATGCGCTTCCAGAACACCTGGCAGAATCTCATGGGGCTCAGCCAGCGCAAAGGGCAGGGGGATTACCTCGTGTTTCTGCGCCCGAACCAGCTTCCGGAAGATCTGGAGTGGCACGATGGGCTGGACCAGCCTGAGCTTGGCAGCCCCAAGGCCACAAAAGGCGGCACCCTGCGCCTGGCCATTCAGCGTTCGTTCCCCAGCACCTTCCGCGTATTCGGCCCGAACAGCAACAATGCGTTCCGTCGCTATATCTACGATGATATCGATATCCCGCTTATCCGCCTGCATCCCGGCACAGGGAAACTGATTCCCGGCACGGCCGACCGCTGGGCTGTTTCCAAGGATGGACGCACCGTCTATTTTCATATTGACGAAACAGCGCGCTTCTCTGATGGCTCCAAACTGACTACACGCGATTTCATCACCTCCCTCTTCGTGCGTACCTCGCCCTACGGACAGGAGCCGTTTTACAACAGCTACTACATGGGCAATTTTTCGAAAATCGAGGTATACGGCAACCATTACCTGGCTGTCACGCTCTCGTCTGCCCGCCCGTATGCACCTTTCTACGCCTCATTGCCGCCCAGCTGCACCAGCTTTTATGCGGAATTCGGCCCGGATTACCCCACCCGCTATCTCTGGCGCGTGGCCCCCACTACCGGTGGTTACACCGTGAATCCCTACGATGTGGTTATGGGCCGCCAGGTGAGCCTGGCCCGCGTGGCGGACTGGTGGGCAGCTGACCGTAAGTACACCAGGTATTCCTGTAATGTGGATCACATTGTGTACCAGTTTGTTTCGGAAAATACGAAGATGCGTGAGCTGTTCCGCCTGGGGCAGCTGGACATCTTTAACGCCCGAGAGGCCGATATCTGGTACGAAGGACTGGAAGTCGAGCCTGTGCACCGTGGGATGATCCAGCGCGTGCATTTCAGCAATATCTGGCCGCGCAACTGCTTCGGTTTTCACTTGAATTGTTCCCAGCCGCCGTTTAACGACAAGGTGATGCGCCGCGGCTTCCACTATGCCATGAACGTGCAGCAGGTGCTCAACACTGTGTTCCGTGGGGATTATACACGCCTGGGGTCCTATTTCTCCGGGTTCGGGCAGTATACGGATGAAAGCATCCGGGCGCTGCCGTTCTCGCCTGAGAAGGCACGCGAATGCTTTGCCCGCGCCGGCTACACGGTGGAAGGCCCGGACGGTATCCTCTGCAAACCGGATGGCTCCCGCTTGCAGGTGGTGATGAGCAGCCGCATCGACCCGCTGTACACTAATTGCATGAATATCCTGCGCGAGGAAGCCGCCCTCTGCGGCCTCGATTTGCGACTCGACCAGACGGATGACACCGTGCTCTACACCCGTGTGAAGGCCAAGCAGTACCAGGCCGCCATTTTCTCCTGGGGCTTCTCGCCGCCACTGCCGGACCCCGCTCCGTTCTTCGACTCTTCCTATGCATATACGCCGGATGGAGACCCCATGCCCGGCACC
>CAZTAX010000136.1:0-4882 GCA_964611765.1 uncultured Akkermansia sp.
GCCATCATTGAGAATGATGTCTCGCTCTTCCACGAGGTGACCCTGGGCGGCACCGGCAAGGAAGTGGGCGACCGCCACCCGGTGGTGCGCAGCGGCGTGCTCATCGGCGCCGGCGCCAAGGTGCTGGGCCGCGTGGAGGTGGGCGAATGCGCCAAGGTGGCAGCCTCCTCCGTGGTGCTGGACAACGTGCGCCCGCACACCACCGTGGCCGGTATTCCGGCGGTGGAAGTGGGCGATGCTGAGGGCGAGCCGGCCCTCTTCATGCAGCACAGCCTGAGTTAATCCCCCCCCACGACCAACCATGCTCACGGAACTGGACATCCACCTGCCACTGGCCCGGGCCCTGCGCGAGGATGCCCGCCGCAAAGCCGCCGCCCAGAAGCTCGAAATCTCCCCCTACCGGATTCAGGGCATGCGGCTCATCAAAGAGAGCATCGATGCCCGCCGCCGCCCCATCTGCAAGCAGCTGCGCCTGCTCGTGGCTGTGGATGAGGAGCTGCCCCCCGCCCCCCTGCCGGAGCGCCACTACGCCCCCGTGGCGGCTGAGGCAAAGCGCATCATCATCGTGGGCAGCGGACCCGGCGGTCTGTTTGCCGCCCTGCGCTGTCTGGAGCTGGGCCTGCGCCCGGTGGTGCTGGAGCGCGGCAAGGACGTCTCCGCCCGCCGCTTCGACCTGCAGCCCATCAACTGCCAGGGCTATGTGGTGGAAGACTCGAACTACTGCTTCGGCGAGGGCGGTGCCGGCACCTTCTCCGATGGCAAGCTCTTCACCCGCGCCACGAAGCGCGGGCCGGTCATGGAGATATACGAAACCTTTGTGGCCCACGGCGCCGCACCGGAGATTCTGACCGATGCCCACCCGCACATCGGCTCCAACCGCCTGCCCAATATCATCAAAGCCATGCGCGGCAGCATCCTGGCCGCCGGCGGCGAGGTGCACTTCCAGACCCGCGTGTGCGGCCTGCTCAAAAGCGCAGATGGCAAGCGGCTGCGCGGCGTGCGCACGGCGGATGGCCGCGAATTCACCGGCGATGCCGTCATCCTGGCCACCGGCCACAGCGCGCGCGATGTGTACCGCATGCTGCATGCCGAAGGCGTGAAACTCGAGCGCAAACCCTTTGCCGTGGGCGTGCGCATCGAGCACCCGCAGAGCCTCATCGACGCCGCGCAGTACCACCTGCGCCCCGGCCAGGCGCGCCCGGAAGGCCTGCCCGCCGCCCGCTACACCCTGGCCACCAAGATTCAGGACCGCGGCGTGCACTCCTTCTGCATGTGCCCTGGCGGCTTCATCGTGCCCAGCGCCACCGAGAACGACGAAGTGGTGGTGAACGGCATGTCGCTCTCCCGCCGCAACTCCCCCTTTGCCAACAGCGGCTTCGTGGTCACTGTGGAACCGGAAGATACCGATGACTTCCTGCCCGAGCACGGCGTGCTCTCCGGCATCGCCTACCAGAAAGCGCTCGAGATAGCCACCAGCCAGGCCGGCGGCGGCATGCAGAAAGCCCCCGGCCAGCGCGTGGTCGACTTCCTGGCCGGCCGCGTCTCCGCCGCCCTGCCCCGGACCACCTACCACCCCGGCATCACCAGCTGGGATCTCAATGCCCTGCTCCCGCAGAGCGTGTGCTGGCGCATGCGCGAAGGCCTGCAATTCTTCAACCGCAAACTCCGCGGCTTTGCCGGTGAGGACGCCCTGCTCATCGGTTGCGAAACCCGCACCAGTTCCCCCGTGCGTATCCCCCGCGAACCTGAATCCCTGCAGCACCCGGAGCTCGAAGCCCTCTTCCCCTGCGGCGAAGGTGCCGGCTACGCCGGCGGCATCGTCTCCGCCGCCCTCGATGGCCGCCGCTGCGCCGATGCTGCTGCTGCCTACGTCCGCTGAAGTCCGCCCAACGGGCGGATATCGTTCAGGCCAACGGCCTGAATATCGTCCATGCGCAGCATGGATATCGTCCGGCGCAGCCGGATATCGTTCCCAATGTCGCAATGATATGACCACCGGCACCCATTGGGAAAAGAATCACCCCTCATCAAGTGAAACCGCCCGCTGAGCGTGCTCCGAGAAATTTGGGATTGAGAAAATTCCGGGGATATGGTACAACTGTGCTCATGGAACGCCAGGATAATCGCGGGGTGGATGAAATGCGCCCGCTTGAGTTTGTGTTGGGCGTGGCGCCGAATGCCACGGCTTCTGTTCTTTCGTGCTTCGGTAACACGCGCGTGATCTGCGCGGTGACCATCGAGGAAGATGTGCCGCGCTGGATGAAGTTGCAGCATGTGCCGGGCGGCTGGCTCACGGCAGAATACGCCATGCTCCCCTACTCTACCCTGGACCGCAAGAAGCGCGATTCCGGCGGCAAGGTGGATGGCCGCTCGGTGGAGATTCAGCGTCTCATCGGCCGCAGCCTGCGCGCTGTGGTGGATCTGGAGGCCCTGGGTGCCCGCACCATCTGCGTGGATTGCGACGTGCTGCAGGCCGATGGCGGCACGCGCACAGCCAGCATCACCGGCGCCGCTGTTGCGCTGCAGATTGCGCTCAATAAGCTGGTGGCCACCGGCGCGCTGGAGAAGAACCCGATGAAGCAGCTCGTCTCCGCCATTTCCGTGGGCAAGCTGCAGGGCACTCCCCTGCTGGACCTCTGCTATGTGGAAGACCGCGATGCCGAGGTGGATATGAACGTGGTCATGACTGAGCACGGCGAATATGTGGAAGTGCAGGGCAGCGGAGAGGAGGCCGTGTTCACCGCCGAGGAAATGGCGCAGATGCTCGCGCTGGCTGCCAAGGGGGCTGCCGCCATCACCGCCGCCCAGAAGGCCGCCATTGCCCGCGCAGATGCGCCCAGCGCGAGCGATTTCAATTCCCTGAAAGACTTTTTTGCAAAAAAATAAAACTCAGTTGTAGAATTTTTGCAGAAGGAACCGTTCTTATGAGCGAGGAGCGGTGCTTTCTGCACCTCCACCTCCTGAAAATCCAAACACAAAAACCAATACACATCACCATGAAGAAATCCCTGTTGATTGCTCTGTTCGCCGCCATGCCCCTCATGGCCCAGGATTGCCCGCAGAAGCCGGAGTGCGCCCCGCAGCACCCCGGCTGCCCCGGCAAGTGCAGCGGCCCCAAGGGTCCGCGCCCGGAGCTGACCGAAGAGCAGAAGGCCGAGATGAAGGCCAAGTTCGAAGCACGCCGCGCCGAGATGCTCGCCAAGTTCGATGCCGACAAAGACGGTAAGCTTTCCGATGACGAGCGCAAGGCTGCCCACGAGGCCCGCAAGGCTGAAATGAAGGCCAAGTTCATGGAGAAGTTCGACACCGATAAGGATGGCCAGCTCTCCGACGCTGAGAAGGAAGCCGCCAAGGCTGAATTCGAGAAGCGCGGCCCCCGTTTCCATCGCGATCCGAAGGGTCCTCGCCACCACGGCAAGAACAGCGGTCCCAAGGGTCCGCGCCCGGAGCTGACCGAAGAGCAGAAGGCCGAGATGAAGGCCAAGTTCGAAGCACGCCGCGCCGAGATGCTCGCCAAGTTCGATGCCGACAAAGACGGTAAGCTTTCCGATGACGAGCGCAAGGCTGCCCACGAGGCCCGCAAGGCTGAAATGAAGGCCAAGTTCATGGAGAAGTTCGACACCGATAAGGATGGCCAGCTCTCCGACGCTGAGAAGGAAGCCGCCAAGGCTGAATTCGAGAAGCGCGGCCCGAAAGGCCCCCGCTGCCCCAAGGGTCAGCGCCCTGAGGGAGCTCCTCAGCCCCCCTGCTGCGCAGAATAAATAAAACTATCTCAGCCGTTTGTTTACGGCATCAAATATTCAGTAACCACCGCCCGGAAAGTTCCGTGCGGTGGTTCTGTATGGTACGACCGCCGCGATATGTGCACTGCGGTGAAAGTCCGCGAGGAGCCGCGATGATGCGGAATCCCAGACCAGAAGAACAAAACAGCCGACGGCTGTAAGGCTGATAAGCCAAACATGAAATGTTTGCCCTGCAAGGGTGAATGCCCGAGGGGCGGGCACGAAGCAACTTCGGGGAGGTAACGAACTATGCCACCCCTTGCGGGGTTCATTATATTTTGGGAACCTAAAACTCACTCCTGCCCGACAAATTGGAATTTGAATTACGAATTACGAGTTACGAGTTACGAAGTCAAAAGTTCCGCGGGCATTCGCCCGCCAGTGTTGAACTATCAGATATACAAGGGCGAGCCGTAGGCGAGCGGAGCTTATAATTCGTAATTCGTAATTCGTAATTCAAATTCCAATTTGGCGATTTCTCATGAAATCTGAAGCAGTGCCCTAATTTATCAATCGTTTCTCCAGAAATTCCGATTTGATTTCAGCAGTACCGTTAATTATCCCAACGCGTCAAAGATATTTTTTCTGTAGATTAGCAGAGAAAATTACGTTCAAGTAGGTAAGCAGATAATCTGTCTTAACCAACACTCAATAACATCTCGATAAACCATAACACATCACCATGAAGAAATCCATTCTCATTGCAGTATTCGCCCTCATGCCTGTGCTGGCCCAGGAGCCCGCTATGAACACCGCGGCTCCCACGCCTACGCCCGCTCCCCAGGATCCCCGCCCGGTAATGACCAGCGAAGCCCCAAAGGCTGAAAACCCGATGCATGCAGATATCAATAAAGAAGCCCAGTCCGGCCCCAAGGGCCAGCGCCCGGAAGGCCCCCGCGGCATGATGGGTCAGCGCCCTGAGGGCCCCCGCAACAACGGCAACTTCGGCCCCAAGGGCCAGCGTCCGGAAGGCCCCCGCGGCATGATGGGTCAGCGCCCTGAGGGCCCCCGCAACAACGGCAACTTCGGCCCCAAGGGCCAGCGCCCGGAAGGCCCCCGCGGCATGATGGGTCAGCGCCCTGAGGGCCCCCGCAACAACG
>CAZTAX010000137.1:0-4859 GCA_964611765.1 uncultured Akkermansia sp.
CCGCTTTGCGGGCTTACCCCTGCCTACCATCTTACGCCCGTTTCACGGGCTTTTATTTCCGTTCGCCTACGGCGCACGAAATGCTCGACAAATTAATGTTTGAAAGTACAATTGAAAAGTTCCCTGCGGCTTCGCCGCAACCGTTTAAAATGGCAAGCCTGAGGCGAGCGGAACTCCTAAATTGTCCATTGTACTTTGTCCTTTGTACATCCCGATAAAATCCAATTTATCGAGCACTTATTTCAAACTTTGGGACACATGTGCCCTCTTCCTGCACGGCGGTACATAAAAAAAATCCGCCCCTGGTTCCATGCAGAAACCAGGGGCGGGAAAAATCAATGCGCGTTGAGACTCGTCTTACTCGGCATTCACCACTTCCTCCAGGGGGAGGATGATGAAGCCGATGCCGCGGTTGCCGTTCTTGCCGTTGTTGTGGCTGGTTTCGTAGATGACACCGAGGTTATCCTCATCCACCATGGCCTGGCAGGAGTAGCCCGCGCAGCGGCGCACATCGTAAAGAAGGCCGGTGTTCCAGGTCTGGCCATCGTCCTTGGAAACACGCACGGTCATGTTGCTGCGGCCGTTGATGCGGGGGTTGGAGAAGAGGAGCAGCTTGCCGTACTTGGCGGAATCCACGGAGATGATGGAGGCCTGGCAAGTGGGCTCGCTGAGGCTCTTGTTGTTGGTGGCATGCGGCTGCCAGGTCTTGCCCAGGTCCCTGGTCACATACACGATGCGGCGACCCTGGTAAGCCTCGTTGCGGCAGTTGATCATAATGGAACCGTCCTGCAGCTCCACCACCTGGCATTCTGAGGTGGCGTGGGGCACACCGTTGCCATAGGTCCAGTTCTTACCGCCATCCGTAGAGTAGCAGATGGTGCTCATGCAGCGGGGTTTAGCCGCGCGGTCCCAGATCTGGGCGGGAAAGACGATGACACCCTTGCTGGTCACGATACCGTTGCCCGGGCCGGCCAGAATGGTGGTCCACTCCTCCTTCTTGATCTGGCGGGTGGGGTTCACATAGTCCTTGCACCAGGTCTTGCCATCGTCATCAGAGTAGACCATGCCCCACTGGCCGGTCTTATCCTTATCCCAGCCGGTCTTGGAGGTCCACAGAGAAGCACCGCCGCTGAAATGGCACACCAGGGACTGCATCCAGATGCGGCCACTGGCAGGGTCCTGCAGGATGCAGGGATCACCGCAGCCATTGGCATGACCGGGGCCGGCATCCATGCTCACCTCCGGCATGGTCCAGGACTGGCCACCATCCGTCGAGCGCACCGTGGCCACATCAATATCCGCGCAGAGGTCGCCCTCGTGGTTGTAACGGGCATCAAAGCAGGCTACCAGAGCCCCGGAAGCCGTGCGAATCATGCCGGGTATGCGGAACGCCACGCAGTGGCGCGGGTCGGCTCCCTCCGGCTGGTTGCCCACATCATCGCCGGGGAAAGCCAGCATAGTGCCGATACGCTGGGTGATGGTCGTATCGCCCAGGTCGTATTCCTTGCCATCCACCGTGGCCTTCACGCCGCTGAAGCTGATAGTGGAACCGATAGGAGCGCTGCCGGCGGGGGTCACATCCAGCCACAGGCGGCTGATACCACCATCCAGAGCAGCATCTGCCTTAATCACCACGGTGCCATCGGCCAGCGGCACACCGGTGCCATAGGCTGTGCTGTGGCTGAAATCCATGCCATCCTCGGTGCCGCTGCGCAGGGTCACCTTAGCCACGCGGGCAGGGTCGGAAACTTTCAGCACCACCTTCTCCACCGATTTGGGGTCATGGGCACCCTCCGTGTCCACCTGCACAGCCAGGGCCGGATTGAACACGGCACGCTTCATAATGGGATACACGCCGGGATTGTGCAGCTTCACACCCTTCACCACCATGGGGCCGACCATCAGGGTCAGGTCGTCCAGCAGCACACCGCCACCGGCAGCTGTATCGGCCTCCAGACGCAGAGAAGTCGTACCGGCGGGCATGGTCCACTTCAGCTGGTTGTGATAACCGCCCACACCACTCTTCTCGATGCGCAGCACCTCTTTCTCCCCTGCGGGGGACACAGCAATAATGCGGAAACTGAAAGGATTGCGGCTCGTCCAGCGCTCCATCCAGCAGCTACCGGGAGTCTCAGTCTCCAGCGGCTTGACCAGCTGCAGCTTCACGCTGCGCTTCTCACCCCCCATCAGACGCAGAGCCTGAGCGCTGCCGCGACCATGTCCGCGGTTAATCTCAGCATTCCCCGGATCAGCAGTCAATTCACCATACGAGGTTCCCAGCTTGGTGAAGGCGCCGGCCGGCTGTTTCTCAAAATGTTCGGTAGCATTGGCCAGCCCGCAGACCAGCATCGCCAAAATCAGTTTCTTACACATGCTTACGAGTGTAGCACAGCCCTGCTCACGATGGCAAGTAAAAACGGGGAATTTTATTGCGGAATGCGGACTGGAGCCTCAAGCACCTATAAAACACCCCGCCGTGGATAGGCGGGGTGCGGGTTAAGATTCATCCGTCTGTGGTCTTTTTCTTCTTTCCTTTGCCTTTCTTGCCCTTTTTGGACTTCCTGGTCTTCTTCACTTCGGAATCACCATCGTCTGCTGCAGCTTCCTCCTCGTCATCATCCGCAGCGGAAACGCTCTTGGCGTTCACTTCCTTGCCGGTCATAATGGACTCGATAGGGATGCGGATGAAACCGATACCGCGGGCACCGTTCTTGCCATTAGTGTGGCAGGTTTCGTAGATGATCCCCACATGCTCCGGGTCAGTCATGGCCATGCAGGAGTAACCCATGCAACGGCGCTTGTCGTACATGATGCCTTCATTCCAGGTCTGGCCATCATCGCGGGAGGCACGCACAATCATGAGCGCCCGCGGATATACCTGCGGGTTGGAGAAGAGCAGCAGGCGGCCGTACTTCTTGGTCTGCGCCACAATGAAACCACCCTGGCAGGGCTGGGGCGAAGGCTCGTTCAGACCGCTCAGGTTCGTCTCATGCGGTTCCCATGTCTCACCCATGTCTTTGGTCACATAGATGACGCGCTTGCCGCCGCCGGCCTCATTGCGGCAGTTAATCATGATGGAGCCGTCCTTCAGCTCCACAATCTGGCATTCGGAGGAGGCGCAGGGCAGGCCCGTGCCCATTTTCCAGGTCTTTCCATTATCCTTAGAGTAGCAGATAGTACTGCGGCAGCGGGGATTGGCACCATTCTGCCATATCTGAGCGGGGAAGACGATGTAGCCCTTCTTCGTGCAGATGCCGTTGCCCGGGCCGGCGAGGATGCAGGTCCACTCATCCTTCTTCACCTGGTCAGTCACGTTCATGTATTCCTTGCTCCAGGTCTTGCCATCGTTATCGGAATACACCATACCCCACTGGCCGGTGGAGTTCTTGTCGAAACCGGTTTGGGAAACATTCAGCGAGGCGCCACCGCCAAAATGGCACACCAGGGCCTGAATCCAGATGCGTCCCTTCTTATCCTGGAGGATGCAGGGGTCACCGCAGCCGTTGGTGCCGCCGGGGCCGGCATCCATGCTCACCACGGGGCTGCTCCAGGTCTGGCCACCGTCCGTAGACCGCACGGTGGCCACATCGATATCCGCACAGAGGTCACCCTCGTGCCCATAGCGCGCATCAAAGCAGCCGATGAGGGTGCCCTTCTCCGTGCGGATGAGACCGGGAATGCGGAACGCCGTGCAGGGGCGGGCCTCAGCGCCATCCGGCTGGTTGCCCACGGCCTCACCTGGGAAAGCCAGCATCGTGCCGATGCGTTGGGAAACGGGCTCCTTCATCGTCGGGGTGTAGTCCTTGCCGTCCACCGTCACCTTAACCCCCTTGAAGGTGAGCAGCCCACCCACCATAGCCTTGGGCGTGGGTTCCACATCCAGCCAGAGGTAATTCTCACCGGGTTGCAGCAATTCCTTTGATTTGATGGTCACCTTGCCATCCTTACCGGGCTTGGCAGAACCGTATTCGATACTGCCGTTGAAATTCATACCGTTGGCATCACCGCTTCGGAGCGTGATTTTGGCTATCTGCCCGGGGTTCGTCACCGTAAAGGAAACCTTGTTGAACTTCCTGGCCTTGTCCGCGCCTTCGGTCTGAACATCCAGTGCCAGCACCGGGTTATGCAACGCGCGTTTCATGATGGGATACGGACCGGGGTTGATAAGCTCCACACCCTTCACCTTCATGTCGCCAATCAACAGGATGAGGTCATCCACCAGCAGACCGGTGCCCTCGGCCGTGTCCACCACCCACTGCATGCCGGTGGCCCCGGCGGGCAGTTCACCCTCCAGCTTGGTGGCAATACTGCCCTGCCCCACCTTATCCGTGCTCAGCACATCCTCTGCACCGCCGGGGGTAATGGCCTGCACCGCCACCTTGAACGGCGTCTTGCCCGACCAACGCTCTGCCCAAAAGGAGAACTTCGTTTTCTTAGTCAGCTTTTCCTTGAACTTGATGGAAACCGTGCGTCCGGAACCGCCCATGATGCGCAGACTCTTCTCACCGGAGCGACCCTTGCCGTGAATCTCCGCATGTCCGGCAGCAGCACTCAGGCTGCCATACTCCACCTGGCCGGAGGTCAGCGCCCCCTTGCTCAGCTTTTCAAAACTTTCCGCGTGACACGCCAGCCCAGAGGCCAGCATCGCTAACAGGCATTTTTTCAACATGCCAGCATGTTAGCATAGTCTCGCCATGGATTCAAGCAGCAAATCAGGCGGTTCCGCATATCGCACATGTGTCCCAAAGATTTTGCAATCAATAGAAATATCAGCCGTATTCTGGAAGCCCCCCCTCAGCTCGATAAATTGGAATTTGGCGTTCCGCCAAAATTACGAGTTACGAATTACGAATTACGAA
>CAZTAX010000138.1:0-1662 GCA_964611765.1 uncultured Akkermansia sp.
CTCTGCGAGGCTCAGAACTCCGCGGTCGGATCGTCCGACGGAATAGCGCTAAGCTCTTATTTATCATCCGTTTCCCGCAGAATCTAACTTAGATTTCAGGGAGACCGTTAATTATTCCAACGCGTTTGCCGGAGCAATAAAAAACGCCCCGCAGCGGGGAGCTGCGGGGCGGGGGACAGGGTGATTTATGCGGAGACTCAGGCCATGCGGGCATGGGCATCGGCTTCCACAGCGGCCCAGAGGGAGTTGATGCTGGATTCCACCGCATCCTTGGCGGCGGCCAGGTCGGCGTTGGGGGCGCTGTGGGCAAAGAGATAATACTTGATCTTGGGCTCGGTGCCGCTGGGGCGCACGGCGAAGCTGCGGCCGTCCACCAGGTCGATGAAGAGCATCTTCTCCGCGGGTACGGGGTCGCCCTCGGCATCCACCATGGTGCCGGCGGAGAAATCGCGCAGTCCGGCCACGGCGGTGCCGTCCATTTCGGTGGGCGGGGTGTCGATGTAGCTCTTGGTCAGGGCGGCAATCCTGGCGGCACCATCGGCACCTTCCATCACAATGCTCTTGCCCAGTTCCTTGTAGTAGCCCATCTCGGTGTAGATGTTGTTCAGGCATTCGAGCAGGCCGATACCCTTGGAAGCGAGGTAGGCGTTCATCTCAGCCAGGCAGAGGGCAGCGGCATTGGCATCCTTGTCGCGCACGAAGTCCTGGGCCAGGTAGCCGTAGCTTTCCTCGCCGCCGAAGATGAAGTACTTGCTGTGCTCCAGGCGCAGGGCGCGGGTCTCGGCCTCGGTCATGGAGCGGTAACCCTGGCGCAGCCCGGCGGGGATGGCCTGTTCATACTTGCCGAGCTTGGCGGCAATGTACTTGAAGCCGGTGAGCACGTTCACGGTGGCAATGCCGAAGGATGCGGCGATGGCATCCTGCAGCGGGCTGGTCACAAAGGTCTTGACCATCACGGCGTGGCCGATGTTCTGCGGGGTGATGATGCCCAGCTCGATGGCGCTCATGCAGCGGTACCAGGCCAGCAGGGAACCGATCTGGTTGCCGGTGAGCAGCTGCATCCTGCCGGTGGCGGTGTCGCGCACAGCAATGCCCATGCGGTCGCTGTCCGGGTCGGTGGCAATCACGAGGTCGGCCTGCTCGGCATCTGCCTGGGCAATGGCCATATCCAGCGCGGGGGCATTCTCCGGGTTCGGACTGGCCACGGTGGGGAAGCGGCCGTCCAGCGTGTCCTGCTCGGCCACGGTGCTTACATTGCAGCCCACCTGCTTCAGAATGGGCACAATGCAGCGGCCGCCGGTGCCGTGCAGGTTGGTGTACACCACCTTGGCCGAGGCTTTGGCAAACACATCCGGGCGCAGCACGATGCCCTTGAGCTTCTCGATGTAGATGGCATCGAAGTCCGGCCCCAGGATGCGCAGGGTGCCCTGCCGCTCTGCGGGCAGCGGTTCGTACACATCGGTGGTCAGGGCGTTCACCTCGGCAATCACTGACTTATCGTGCGGGGCGATGAGCTGGGCGCCGTCGTTGAAGTAGGCCTTGAAGCCGTTGTCGTGGCTGGGGTTGTGGGAGGCGGTGAGCACCACGCCGGTATCGGCATTCAGCTCGCGGATGGCGAAGGAAACCTCCGGGGTGGAGCAGGGGCCGTCGAACAGGGCGCAG
>CAZTAX010000138.1:1672-4853 GCA_964611765.1 uncultured Akkermansia sp.
GCAATCCTGGCGCAGTACTCGGCAAAATCGCGGGAGAAGTGGCGCGTGTCGTGCCCCACCACGAGGAGCGGCTTGCGGCCTGTGCCCTCGGCTTCCACGAAGCGGCGCACATAGGTGATGAGCCCGCGCATGGCTCGGCCCACGTTGAAATAGTTCATGCTGGCGGTGCCCACGCAGGGGAACTCCGGGCGGCCGTTCACGCCGCCCTGACCCTGTTCGGCCTCAGTTACCACGGTGCCGATGGTGCGGCCGCGCAGACCACCTGTACCGAAAGCCAGGGTCTTGTAGAATCGGTTGTTGAGCTCGGCCCATTCGCCGGCAGCCACCAGCTGTTCAATCGCGGCGGGAACCACCGGATCCTGCGTGCCGCCGGTCAGCAGCTCAATGTTCTCCAGAGAGGATTCCAGCAGTTTGCCTTCGGCCACTGCCTGCTTCAGCCCATCAAGAATCGTTGCATTCATACTTGCGGTGCATTATAGCGCTCGCGCTTCACTTTTGCAAGCCCTCACTCTGGCAACTTTACAGCTGCTGTGTGAGGCTTGATCTCATTGGGGGGAAGAGACGCGAACTCTGTTTCCTCCGAACAGAAGATTAAGAAACGCTGATTTGCTGATGATATAACGGTAACCCAACACACAAAGGGAAACGGTACATACACAGGAAAGACTCATATTCAGAATATAGCCGGCCATGTTATTCGGCAGGATATGGAAAAACACGACTTTGAAGATAGCTGCAGGATAAAAGTGAGCTGCGTATACGAAGGCGGTGGCAAGAGTAATCTCAGGAGGTAGTGGGCGGTTCAAAAATATTTTCATGAATACAGCAAGGAACAATAAAACGGATATCGGCCAGATAACAGGCAGATGCAAAATGCCCGATTTCACGAGTATTTGAAGAAGCAGAAGAATAAATAATGAGATCTTCCAATCAAACAAATCCGCTATAGTTTTGAGGTTTATTCCCATGCAGGCCAGGTAAGAGCCTAGAAGAAGGTATATGTTGAAATATGGAAAATTTATTGGTATTTCGTGTAGGGAGAGAAGCAGGATGATTAAGGGAATGAGATGCTTCAAGTATTTTATGGCAAGGTAATATGCAGGAGAAAGCAGAGTGAATATGATAAGGCTGCGGATGAACCACAACCCTTTATCCCAAGTATAGGCAGTTGAAGACAAGGGCCAGTAACCACAGATAAATGTCTCCCAATCTGCTGGAAGAGCTCCGATTTTCAGACAATGCACAGTAAATCCTACGCTTGTCCAGACCAGATAAAAAAGTACCAGGCTGAGCAGCCTTGATTTCATTTTTGTGAGGTAGTCGGAGTTCAGACTGTAGTTTTGACAGGAGGTGGATCTGAAAAAAAGATACCCCGAAATAAGAAAGAAAACTCCCAAGGCTTCTTCGCAGAAGCAGGATGCAGCAAAATAGGAATCTAATTTGGGTATGATTTGCGTAACCAATTGATTAGCAATTAGTGACGAATGGGGGGGGTAACAGTGAACCATAGCTACCGTCAGGATGCAGATGAAGCGTATGGTGTTGATGGCTTCGGATTCTCTTTTGTCGATGGTTACCATGGTTGCTAAATTTGTTCTGAAGGTAAATTTCAAATTTGCGCTCCGAATAATACTAGCTCATTCAACATCTAAATCAAGTAATATGGCAATGATGACATAAAACAGGAGTTCCCGGTATGCCTACTGGATTATATTGCAGACAATGGATGAGCGTGAATGAGCACGCGAAGTGCCTGGCATGAGTCAAGCTTTTGCCGGTAAACAATGTAACATTTTCAACCGGCGCCATGCAATCTGTCTTTCGGATTGTTCTCCGGATTGCCATATTCCGTTTTTTTAGTATCTCCTATCAGTTTATTCCAGACGTTTGTGATGATATATGAGACCGCCAGGGAGAGAAGGATGATGAGACCAATATTAACGGGTGTAGGTAAACTGTAGAAGAATGTGGAAAACCAGTAGCCAAATATAAGCCTGTGATTCAACCACATGCATGTTGAGTAGGTCCCGATGAAAATCAGGGCTTTGTTAATAGCTGAAGGAAGTAGCTTGATGGCGAAGATGCTCGCTATTAGAATGAATGTACTTGTACCGGCCTCGGAATAGCACATTGCCAAGGCAAGAATGGCGAGAAGCAATCTTCCTCTTGTGGGCGTTTCTGTGTAATAACGAAGTGTGTAGCCAGCCAGGAAAAAGAGCATCCACAGAGCAAGAAACGCGCCGTGGTGCGCGACGTATGCGAGCGCTGCACTTATACTGATACCGTATGAATGCAGTATCATCCAAAGGTGATCTGCCCGGCTTGCAGCGTACGTGGCAACTACGAGACTGAAAAGAATCCATGTGTGTACCCTCGGGGATACTCTTTTTGCTCCTAAAAGAACAGGGTAGTATAACAATGCTGATATCAGAACAACTCGGATATACCAGTAATCTGGAATGGTACCATGTATGCCCGTCAGGTTCTTCGGAAAAAAGGTCCAGTCCTCAGGCTTCAGACCTCCTTCGTATGGGAAAATGTGCCCCAGACAGTAATAGAGGGTACACATGAAAGCAAAGAAAGGATAAAAGAATCGCAACCTGTGGAGTCCGGCTACCAAGGGAGCCCGGGTTTCTCTGGCGGAGGTGGCGCAATAACCGTAACCTGTGATAAAGGAGAAGATGGCAATACAGGCCAGCCCGTGTGTGGCCCATTGCCGGCACAGGCTGAAGAGAAAATCCTCTCTGCCTTCTGCAATCATGGAATTGCCTGTCGTGCAGAAAAAGTGCAGGCAAATCATCAGGATGATAGCAATGCCTTTTAATGATGCCGTTTCTTTTCGGGGCAACTCAATGTTCATTTTTGCAGGAACGAATGAAGAAGGCTTGACGGCGTTTTGCAGGTGCTAAGCCTTCAGAAGTTAGAGATGGGAAGGCGGCGTTTTATCTATTGTTCTTTCATTATATCTTCAGTCCATTTGATATAATAGTTCAAGGTGGGGGTGTGAATACCTTTCATCTCGGCATAAGCACATATGGGCTTTGTCCCCCAAGAAATGTCTTCAGTGAAATAACGCGAGCCAAAATCAGGCAGCCAGCCCTGGCTGACTTGTTTCATAGGGGATAGGATGCCCTTGAAAGCCGTTATGGAATTGATTTTCCGCGTCAATGCTTCCACTGAA
>CAZTAX010000139.1:0-4796 GCA_964611765.1 uncultured Akkermansia sp.
TTTGCTACCCTAAATTTCGTTAACTTGATGGGCCTTTCGGCGGGGCGCACCTCAATTCGCCCGCCAGTGTTGAACTATCAGATATACAATGGCGAGCCGTAGGCGAGCGGAGCTTATAATTCGTAACTCGTAATTATGGCGGAACGCCAAATTCCAATTTACTGGTTCTTTCTGAGTTTTTTAGGTTCCCCAATTGGATTTACGCTCGCCTGCGGCTCGCCAATGTTCCGTTTGTTGATTTGCTCTGAGTTTTGAGAACTCCCCCTCTTATTTGCCCAGGCGGGCTTTCCAGTCGCGCATGATAATAGCGAATGGTTCCTGGCTTTCAGCATCCGCAGCGTAGGGATCTTCACGGAATGCGGCGTCTGAATCACCACTCAGAATCAGGGCTACGCAATAGAACTCCCTGGGAAGGTTTTCCGTTTCACCCAATCCGGCAGCAGCCGTGCGCAAATCCACCGGACTCATACCGGGATTCACGTTGCGCCCCTTCTGCTGCAGCGTGGCATGAATCACCCGCATGATGGCGGAAGCCTCCGACATCACACTCAACTCGGCTTTTTCCACCTGGCTGAGCTTCATTTGCTGCGCAGCCGGAACCTGCGCAAGTGCTTCATCAAAACGCCCTGCGCGGAAAAGAGATTTCACCCCCTCGTGTTTCATGCGAGCCGCCCGTCGGGGAGCCGCCCCCCGGTATGACTCCAGCAGGCTCTTCAGCGTCGGCGCGTCAGCAGCATTCAGCGTTTGGAGAGCCTGAGCAATCATCGTTTCGGCCTGAGCCGCATCACCGGCATGCACATAGCTATCTGCCACCAGAATCTGAGCTGACGCTTTCAGCATAGGGCTTTCCAGGGCTGCACCTGATTCGGCTGCTCTGGCTGCATCCTGCTGCAAAGCCGCCACCAGCGCCACTATCTGTTCAAAAGCACTCTGCGCCAGAGGCGCTACCTGCTCCCTGCGTGCCGCAACCTCAGCGAAGCGCCTGTAGCCATTTGCCGTTGCCTTACCCTCCAGCGCATCCAGAGCCGTGCGCAACAGGGTAGCTGCTGCAGCCACTGCGGGCTCGGTTCCCGCACCGGTCAGCATTCCCAGGGATTCGGCGGCCACCCCCTTATCCCCGGATTTCAATTGAGCTTCCACCTGCGCATAAGTATCACGCTCATGCCAGGTCAGAGAATCAGCATTCAACGCCTCCTGCACGGAGGCCGCCGGAGTAAGCAGTGCCACGATGAATGCCCCCAAAGCGCCGAGCGCAAGACTCGCAGCAGCCCCGGCTGCAATGTATAATTTCCGGCGCTTGCGCCGCCTGGCGGTTTCCGGATCCGCAGACTCCAGCAATACCTGCAGCACCGATTCAATCATTACCAGCAGCTCACCATAATCTGCAGGACGGTCAGCGGGCTCAAATGATGTCATGCGATCCACCAGCTCACACAGGCTGGGCTCCATTTCCGGGGAGAGTCGAGAAATCGGCGGCAATGTTTTCTTCGATACCAGCATGTCCGCCACATTCTGCGGCTCATCAGGCAACTTATCCACGCCGGTCAGCAGATTTCGCAGCGTCATACCCAGGGCGTAGATATCAGTCTGCACGTTTTCTTCCTCGCGCCGCAGCGTTTCCGGCGGAACGTAATACGGAGTCGCCCAGATGATTTCCTCCTCGTTCACGCCGTTCTTTTCATCCAGGGAGAGACCGAAGTCCAGCACCTTAGCGTGGCCATCCTCTGTGATGAGCACATTGCCGGGCTTCACATCGCGGTGCAGAATGCCGGATTCATGCGCTGCCTGCAGGCCCAATGCCACCTGGCGGATAATCTCTACAGCCTGCAGAGGCTGCAAGGGCCCCTGCTCTGCCACAATCAGCTCCAGGTTGCGGCCATTCACCAACTCCATAGCGATGAAGAACTGCCCGCGGGCCCACCCGGCGGAGTATACAGACACCACGTTCTCGTGGCGCACCTTGGCCATCAGGGAGCACTCATTTTCAAAACCGGCGATGCGTTCCGGAGCATCGCGGTAAGTATCATTCAATACCTTGATGGCCAGTGGTCGGCTCAACACCAGATCGCGGGCCTGAAACACAACACTCATCCCGCCGATACCCAGAATAGACTCAACCTTGTAATTGGCCAGCATGTTGTGCACATGCGCGGTGCGGCCGCATTGCGGACACTGGATTTCAGCAAAGAATCCGAGCTGGGAAATATCCTGCTGCTGACCACATTGTGAACAGTTCCAAAGTTCGGGTTGCTCGCTCATAACAGGTATGATGTTCGGGGGAGTGGGAAAGTATGAGAGATATAATAAGAAAGGGGCAGAGGAAGCGGTTCGCACTCCTCTGCCCCTGAAAGTCAGGCTTTCTTAGCCCAGCTTGGGCAGAGAAGCCGCAGCAACGGCCTGGCCGTGGCGCTTGGTCTTCTCATCCGGCACGCAGAGCGTGATGTTGAGCTGCGGGAACTCGCTCTTGAGCACCTCATTGGCCTTGTCGATGATAAGCTGACCGCCGTCGCCCGTGGCCACGCGGCCCAGGAACAGCAGGTTGCGCACATCGTAGAAATCGGCAAAGTAGGCGATGGTGTAACCGAACTCCACACCGATTGTCTCATAAATCTTGCGGGCGCGCTCATCGCCTTCGGCCATGGCGGCCTGCACCTTCTTAAGCTGCTCCGGGTAGGGCATGGCACCAAATTCGAAACCTGCGCGGGGAGCCAGACGGGCCACAGCCTGCTGGGAGAAGTACATGGCACCCACCCCCTTGTCCTTGGACCATTCGTCCACGCCGCCATCCTCCTGGTAGTCCACCGGCACGAAGGCAAGCTCGTTCAGCCAGGGCATGATGTGGCCCTCGGGATCCACATAACCGGCAGCCAGGGAGGTACCCATCGCAATGCCGAGCACGGCGTCATCCTCCATGCCCATGGCACCGGCCAGAGCCGTCACTTCACCGTCATTCACCACTTCGAAGGGAACTTCCTTGCCCATGCGTTCGGACCAGCGGTCTTTGAGCGTGCCGAACATGCCGCGGATGACGTTCTGGAAATCCTCCGGGGAGATACCGCGGAAGAGGGAACCCACGCGGGGCTCGCTGTTCACATACACACCGGCAGCGGAACCACCGATGGCATCCACCTGGGGCAGGTGCTTGGCTGCACGCAGCAGCGAATCATCCACACCTTCGAGCTGGTACATGGGGTCGGTCTGGTGGTAGGGATCCCACACCACTTCCTCGGAGAACACCACCTCGCCGTTCACCACGGCGGCGCACTTGCGGTCAGATCCGCCCAGGTCGAAACCGATGCGGTAGCCGTCCAGGTTGCGGCCCAGGGAAACGGAAGTGCTGTTCTCTGCAGGCAGATCAGCGGCGGATGCCACCTTCACCACCTGAATCGGCTGGTCGTAAATCTTCTTACCGATGAAATCCCAGTCGAACTCGCGGGCGCCACCGGCGCAGTAGGTGGCAGCCAGCATATCGGCAATCTGGTCATCTCCGGCCACCATGATGGTGCAGCCGCCCTTCATCCAGAGCAGGAACTTGACTATACGCTCGATGTACTGGTTGTTCAGAGCGATATTCTCGCCCTCCTGCGGCAGAATCTTGCCGCTCCAGCGGAAGCAGGTACCATCCAGGCGGGTCAGAGCCAGCTCCACAGTGTGAGAACCGGGAGTGGCAGCCACCTTATCAGCAAAAGCCTTATTCCAAAGCACCGGAGCCACGAAGGCCGGGTCGAGCACGGGGGTGAATTTCGGTTGAATATCCATAGCGTTACGGGGCGAGTATACACCACCCGGCCCCCGCCTGACAAGCTCAAAATCAGTTTTTATACGTCTTCGCCCCCATCTTGAACGAGACGCAAATTATCAAGTCTGGGTGTGCGCTTGCGGAGCAGGTTGATAAGGCCAGCCTGCTTCAATACTCTATGAATGGTCGTGCGTCCGGGAAGCGGAGAAAAGTGTTCTCTTTTCAAAATGGCACGTATTTTATCAGCCCCCCAATGCTTGTGGGCGACACGTATGTTGACTATGCGTAACAGCACCTTCTCAGATAGCTTAGTTGGTTGATTCACAGGCCGCCGGCTTTGATCTGCCAACCCTGAATCGCCATCTTTTTCATATCTTCTGAGCCATTTGTATCCTGTTTTTCGACTGATGTTATACAACCGGCACGCTTCAGCCATGGACATCTCCGGCTGACTTACAAGCTTTATGAATTCGATTCTCATTTGATTACTACTCTTGGTGTTCCATGGCATAATGAGATTATGCCACATGTCTATCCAAAAGTGTAACCTATGTCTTGGAACTTGTGTTACCTATGTGGTGGTACTTTTTTTGTTACCCATGTCCTGGGCGCGCGCCATTACGAGATTTTCTCGTAATCCCCCCGCAGGGTGACCTATGGGATTCCCCCCTCCGGGGCCGCGGCAGAGCCTTGCTGACGCAAGGGCCCCGATGGGAGGTGTCCCATCGGCTCTGCCGGGTGGATTGCCACCGGCAATCCACCCCCATTCCAACCTCCGGTTGTCATGATTTCGAATCCCGCCACACTCATACAGAATAAGCCCCGTACCTTAACAGGCACGGGGCTTATTCTTCAAGGGTCGTCAATGGGAGTCGAAAGAGAATCGCATATTTAAGCCGTTTAACGATAGGCATTTATGTCTACATTGATATTATTTTGTGATTGTTTTGCATTATGGGTATTTTTGAGTATAGTAGAGCCAGCTCGATACAAGAACAGAAAGCCACATGCTTTTGGGAATCTCGGGGGGGGGGGGGTGGGGGGTTGTTGTTGTCTG
>CAZTAX010000140.1:0-4786 GCA_964611765.1 uncultured Akkermansia sp.
GCCTCTGCCGCGCGCGCCCGGTATAGGGACTGGTTCGAGACCGACCCGCCCGATGCAGGGGATGCTGTGAGGGATGCCCTTATGGGCAATCCCCAGACCGACAGCCAGGGGAATGGCGCGTTGATGCGGGTGCTGCCCATTGCCTTGTGGGCGGCTGAGCATCCGGATTTCGATTGGCAGCTTGCAGCCCGGGAAGACGCGGCCATCACGCACCCGCACCCGGTGTGTGGAGATGCCAACGTGGTGTTTGTGTATGCCTTGCTGCAAGCTATGCAGCCCGGCGCTACGCCGCGGGGTGTATATGAATCCACCATGCAGTTTGCGACAGAGCAGGGGGTGCATCCCCTGGTTCTGGTGACTCTGCGCCAGGCCGAAACGGAGCGCCCGGTTTACGATGGCAAGTATATCGGCTGGGTGCTTGTTGCCTTGCAGAGTGCTTTCTACCAGCTGTTGCACGCTGCGGATTTTCGCTCGGCGCTGGTGGATATTGTGTCCTCCGGTGGTGATACGGATACCAATGCCGCTATTGCGGGGGCTTTGCTGGCCTCCTTATACGGAGAAGACTGCATTCCGCGCCAGTGGCTTGTCTGCGTACGCGCTGTGAATGAAGCTCGCTATACCCGTTTACTGCCTCGCAGAAAGGAGGGAAGATAATGAGAACGATTATAGATAAGGATGATGCCCTTGCTTTGCAGCGCCGTATCAACGGTGGAATTTCCCCGGATTCCTGCCTGGATAGCGAGCAGACGCTTCTTCAATACGCGACGGAAAAAGGCGCGCGTGATTGCGTGAGGATGCTGCTGTACCTGGGGACAGATGCCAATTTGTCCCACCGGGGATTTCGCCCCTTGGGGGTGGCCGCCCTGCATGGCCATGCCGCCATCATGGAGTCCCTTCTGGCCGGCGGGGTGGCTCTCTCTCCCATCAGCCCGGGCAATGCCATGATTATAGCAGCCCGGGCCGGACATGCGGATTGTGTCCGTCTTATATTGGAAATGGATAATGCCGAAGTTATGAAATTTGAGGCTCTTCGAACGGCGCTTGTTCATAAGCGCGGCGACTGTGTTTCTCTGCTGGCAGCGGAGTGGGGGCATTATGCTCATAACATCGAAGACTTTTATGAGACCATCGAGCATACGGTGCTGAACGCAGATGTGCGCGACTTTGCCCGCTCCGATGCCGTTCGAGAGCTGATTCAGTCTGCCCTACCGCCCTGCACGGTGAATCAGGCCGTGCTGAGAAACGACCGGGAAACCCTGAAGCGCATCCTTTCCGAGGGCGCCAATCCCGCTTCTCCGGATATCTGGGGGGTGGGCAGTACCTTGCTGGATATTGTGGATTATGGAAAGGACCCGGCCATGGCCTCGCTTCTGGTTCAGGCCGGCGCTGATCCCTGCTCTATGGGGATATATGATGACGACGAAATCGAGTCGCTGTTTCCCTGGCTTCTGAACATCGGGGGGGGAACCGCTCAGCATCCTGGCAGCGGTGAGGAGAAATGATGTGGCGGCTCTGCGCCGGATGCTTGCGGATGGTGCTGATCCGGATAAGCCATTGTCGGAGGATTTTTCCACTCCTCTCACCGTGGCCTTGCAATTGGGGCATACGCGCTGCGCGGAATTGCTGGTGCTGGCCGGTGCCTGCCTGTATGCCCGGGTCCAGCGGGAAAATTCTCCGCTCCGGCTCGTGCTGTGTAGTCATGGATTTGCTTGTTAAGTTGTAATGACTTTATGCAAAGCTCTCTATAGTATGCTGGCTTCTCAGTGGGAGGATCTGTTACAAATAGATGTGTAAGCAATAGAATTGCACTAATCCACTATATGAAAATCACCACCACTATTCACACTGTAAAAAACACAGAATCTACCTCTCAGCCGTCTTCTTTTGAGCGCTTGCTCGAGACTCATGGGTGCAAGAAACGCACTCGCCGGCAGCTGTACAGGCAGGTTATCACCCCTGCCAGCTGTGAAGCATGGCTTCGCAAGGTCGCCGCCTGCGACCAGGTCGTGAATGGCTGGATTCTGCGCCACACTGACGAGCGGTTCGTTTACCTGAATCCACTCAGCGAGGTCTGGACCAAGCTGCAGCAGTACACGCAGAAGCAGAACTTCCGCGTGCCGGAGGGGTATACCTATCTGCTGCACCGGGCTTCGCTTCAGCAGTCTGTAGCAATGGCTCCTGCTCAGATGCTGGGCCTGCACCTCCAGGGGGAGACCGTGACCTCGGCGGTTTCGCTCAAGGTGCTGCCCTTGAATGAGCGCCCCTTCCGCAATATCTGGATTTATCCGGAGGATATCGCGTTCACGGCCGTGCAGACCATGGCACTGATTGCCGGTGGCTTTACCTGCCCTGTGCGGATGGTTCAGGCCATCCCGGATGGCCTTACGCCCCGGCAGCAGGCCATTATCGGAGGCTTGTTCAACACCCTCAGCGAGGCTTTCACCTCGTCCGGGTTTGATGTCAGCATGGTTGCGGCCCCGGTGAGTCACTTCCTGGATGAACTGGCGGCTTGATTCCACGCTTCGCCCCACCGCCGGGCACCGGCGGTGGGGCAACGCAAGGAGCTTGACATCAGTTGAGGGAAAACCGCTTTTATTGCTCCGGCGATTAAAGGCGCGGAGAGAATCGAATTTGCTTGACTTTACTCGAGCTTTCGGTTAGCCTGACGGCAAAGCTGCAAAGATTGCGCTTCCTATCTTACCATATCGTTATGAAAGCAGTACTACTTTTCCCCGGACAGGGTGCCCAGAAAGTGGGCATGGGCAAGGATTTCTATGATGCGTATCCCGCTGCGCGTGAGATGATGGACGCCGCAGATGCGGCGCTGGGCTATCCGCTCACCAAGGTGATGTTTGAAGGCCCGGATGAGGAGCTGACCCGCACCTGCAACTGCCAGCCGGCGCTCTATCTGCACGGCCTGGCCATCTACAAGGTGCTCAGCAGCCTGGTGGATATCGAGCCCGTGGCCGCTGCCGGTCTTTCCCTGGGTGAGTTCACGGCGCATGCCGCGGCCGGTACTTTCAGCATGGAGGACGGTCTGAAGTTGGTGCAGAAACGTGGTGCGCTC
Source organism: uncultured Akkermansia sp. (assembly GCA_964611765.1). GTDB lineage: Bacteria > Verrucomicrobiota > Verrucomicrobiia > Verrucomicrobiales > Akkermansiaceae > Akkermansia. The sequence goes on from CAZTAX010000140.1 coordinate 3,068, forward strand.
ATGGAGGAAGCCTGCCAGGCGGCCCCCAGCACTATGGCCGCCATGATTGGCGGCAGCGATGAAGCCGTGGCCAAGCTGGCCGCAGAGTGCGATATCGACGTGGCGAACTACAACTGCCCCGGGCAGACCGTCGTTTCCGGCTCTGTGGAGGGCGTGGACAAGGCCGTGGCCGGTGCTAAGGCTGCCGGTATCAAGATTGCCAAGAAGCTCAATGTGGCCGGTGCTTACCACAGCCGCTTCATGAAGAGCGCCCAGACTGCCCTGCGCCCGGAGCTGGAGGCCACTCCCATGACTACCCCCGCCGTGCCGGTGTACTGCAACTTTGAAGCCCGCACCGTGACCGGGCCGGAAGATGTGCGCGCTATGCTGGGCGAGCAGGTCTGCGCCTCTGTGCGCTGGGCCGCCTGCATGCAGGACCTCATCGAAAAGGGCGAGCGTCTCTTTATCGAAATGGGCCCCGGCACCACACTGGCCGGCATGATGGGCCGCATCTGCAAGGAGGCTAAGGTTATCTCCATTCAGGATGTCGTCTCGCTCGAAGCCGCCGTGGCTGAGCTCAAGGCCATGTAAGTCTCTGCCTCTCTTTTTTCCGGACTCACCCCTGTTCCGAATCTTCGGGACAGGGGTGCCTTGTAAAGGGGTGGCTGACTGCCGGGAATGATGCCCGCATCGGCGGTATCAGTGGCGGCTTCAGCGGGTGCTTCTGCGCCGGCGGTGCGATATCATCGCCATCAGTGCCATAAGGGAGAGCGTTGCGGTGGCCGGTTCCGGTGCCGATGGAGAAGGCGCTGATACATGGGGGGAAAGTTCCATACTCATGGAGAAGCCCCAAGGATTATAGACACTCAGAGGGTTTCCTAACTGGTCAGTGACGCCCCATTCTGTCGCGTCACCTGCTAAATCCGCTATAAATTTCTTGGAGTTAAGAAACCTGAGGGCCGAATAATAATCTGCCTTTCCGGTTTCGGGGTCAACAGCTGTGTCTGCTTGTTTGAACAGTACGTTATACGTGCTCCCCAATGTCAGCGTGATGTCTGAGTCAAAGCTGAATGTGTAATCAGAAATGAAGGGAGTCACTATATCTCCATCCTTTTTGTATGCTTTCACCTCGATGAGATCGGATATTCCCAGAACCCGGTCATCCGAATCGATGATATACAAATAAACCGGGTATACATCGGTGAGCTCTCCCTCGTTGGGGTTGTGCATGTAGATGCTGTTCAGCGTGATGGATTTCAGAGTCATTTGCTCTGTCATGTGTTCCTTGTTTTCTATGGAGTAACGCGTCGGTTCATCGGTAAGGGTAAAAATGGCTCCGTGTACGTATGTTCCATTGATTTCTGAGTCTCCGCCGGTGTTGCTTATGGTGACAAGCTGTTCGGCAGCCAGGGTCATAGCCGTCATTGCACATAATATGGGAAGTCTCAGCATCATTTCGGTTTCTGTTTGTGCTTAACCTAGCAAAAATATGGGGATACAGTCAAGGCTTTATTGGTATAAAAGGTATGTTTTTAGTGGGGATTTTTGATGCTGAGCGAAAGACAATGGCTCAAAGCCCCCTCAGCTCGATAAATGGGAATTTGGCGAAGCCAAATTCCCATCCCTCATGCGTCAGCGTGAGGGATTTCATACATGCCGCAGGCATGTATTTCATGCGCAGCGATAGCTGCGCTTTCATACCGTTGCTTGCAACGGTATTTACATACACCGGCGCAGCCG
>CAZTAX010000141.1:0-4599 GCA_964611765.1 uncultured Akkermansia sp.
CCATGCGCAGCATGGATATCGTCCGCCCCCACAGCGCGGACGATATCGCCCTGAGGGCGACGATATCCCTTCGGGACGATATCCTCCCGTTGGTCGGACGTCACACCTCATCCGAGGAGATCGGCTGCTTGTCGAGGGCACGCCAGGCCCAGGCAATATAGGCGAGCACGAAGGGGATGAGGAAGGAGACGATAGTCATGGTCTTGAGGGTGAAGAGGCTGGAGGAGCTGTTCACGATGGTGAGGGAGCTCTGCAGATCCGCCACAGAGGGATAGTAGGCGGTGCAGTTCCAGCCGGCGCAGAGGAGGATGGCCAGCACGGCCAGCACACTGCCCGGCCCGGCAAGCCAGAAAGCCTTATTCCAGCAGCGGATGCCCTGCACCAGCCCGGCCAGCACCAGCACCACGCCCAGCAGCAACAGGGCGGTGACCGCGGGCATTTCAAGCAGGTTGTTCAGGGACTTGCAGTTCTGCACATAGACCATGCCATTCTCCGGCATGTAGGCAAAACCGGGAGAGGTGAGCCAGTATCCCAGCCAGGTGAGGAAGAAGAGCAGGAAGAACGGTCCTTCCATCCAGAGGCGGCAGCGGCAGGTCTCCGCCAGGTCATCATCCGCCATGCAACCGAAGAAATACAGGCAGGCCAGCATGCGGGTGAGCAGGAACACGCTGAGCCCCAGCAGCAGGTTCTGCGGCACGAGTGCGGCCTCCAGTCCATGCCAGGGGGTGGCCCAGCGGGAGATGACCGGCATGAGCGGGTTCGTGACAGCCACTTTATCCACCACAAACTCAGCGCCGGTGAAGAAGGTACCCACGGCGGTGCCGATGAGCAGCGGCCCCAGTACGCCGTTCAGAAAAAGGAAAACGCGGTAGGTATTCGTGCCCAGCACATTGCTGTTCTTCAGCTGGAACTCATAGGAAACAGCCTGCAGCACAAAGCAGAGCAGGATGAGAATCCAGACCCAGTAGGCACCGCCGAAGCTGGTGCTGTAGAAAAGCGGGAACGAAGCAAAGAAGGCCCCGCCGAATACCACCAGGGTGGTGAAGGTGAGCTCCCACTTGCGTCCGGTGGCCAGCAGGAGCATGCGGCGGTGCTCCTCGGTCTTGCCGAGGGTCCAGATAAGCGACTGCCCGCCCTGCACAAACATGAAGAACACCAGCAGAGCTCCCAGCAGTGAAACCAGGAACCACCAGTACTGTTGCAGTAAAGATATATCGTTCATATTGACAATTGACGAGTGACTATTAATTATAAACTATTCATTATTCACTATTCTCACTCAGCATCGGGCCCCGCGGCAATAGCCTTCACCATGATGCTCACCTCGGCCACCAGCAGCAGGGTGAAGAGCACCAGGAAGATGAAGAAGGTGGTCTGCACCGCGCCCACATCCAGCCGGGAAATGGCGGCCACATTCGGCAGCAGTCCCTGAATGGCCCAAGGCTGGCGGCCCACCTCGGCCACCACCCAGCCGGCCTGACTGGCCAGCCAGGCCAGCGGCGTGCTCAGCACCACGGCCAGCAGCGCAAGCTTCCAGCGGCAAATCCACTTGCCCAGCAGCAGGAGCCCCGCAAACAGGGCCAGGTAGAAACCACCCACTATCACCATGATGCGGAAGCCGTAGAAGGTGAGTGCCACCGGCGGCACCAGGTCTGCCGGGCTGCTCAGGTAGCCATAGCCGAAATACGCAAAATTCTCGCGCAGGGTCTCCAGCGCCGCCTGTTTCTCCGCAGCATCCTGAGCCTGGCGGTAGGTGGACAGGGCCGCGATAGCCACGCGACCGTGGGCCATTTTCTCCTCGGCAGAAAGCGCAGTGGTGCCATCCGGCAGGGTGTAGCCACCCTCCAGAATGTTGCGGATGCCGGGTACATACCCATCGCACTCATGCGTGGCGAGGAGGGAAAGCGCATAGGGCATTTCGAAGTGGAAGAAGAAGCGGCCCTCCGCCGAGGGGGCGGCCCAATCCACACCGGGGCGCAAGGCTCCGGCCAGCACCAGTCCCTGGCTGTTGCCCCCTTCGTACAGGCCCTCCATGGCGGCCAGCTTCATGGGCTGCAGCTCCGCCACGTCCCGCCCGCTCCGGTGGCCGGTCTGGGCGGTAAGCAGCGCCGCAACCAGACCGAACCAGCAGGCCACGCGGATGCTGGATTTCGCAAACTCCTCATGCCGCCCTCGCAGCAGGTACCAGCAGCTCACGCCCACCACAAAGGCAGCCCCCAGCACCCAGGAAGAAGTCACCGTGTGGCAGAACTTGACCACCGCCACCGGGGAAAGCGCCACTGCGGCAAAATCCACCATCTCGTTGCGCACCGTGTCCGGGTTGAACTCCATGCCCACGGGGTACTGCATCCAGGCGTTGGCCACCAGAATCCACCAGGCGGAAATCGTGGCGCCGATGATGGTGAGCCAGGTGGAGGCCAGATGCGCGCCCTTGCTCACCTTGTTCCAGCCGAAGTACATGATGGCGATGAAAGTGGATTCCATGAAGAAGGCCACGATGCCCTCAATAGCCAGCGGTGCGCCGAAGATATCGCCCACAAACCAGCTGTAGTTGCTCCAGTTCGTGCCGAACTCGAACTCCAGGATGATGCCGGTGGCCACACCCATGGCAAAGTTGATGCCGAAGAGCTTCATCCAGAACCGCGCGGTCTGCTTCCAGAACTCGCGGCCCGTGCGCACATAGAGCGTTTCCATGATGGCCATGACCACACCCAGCCCCAGGGTGAGCGGCACAAATATCCAGTGGTACATGGCCGTGAGCGCGAATTGCGCGCGCGACCAGTCAACGAGAGACGCATCGATGGTATCCATAGTGTTAATTTTCCGGTACAGCGCGGCGCATCAGCTCGGTTGAGACAGTCTCCCCCTTCTCCGCATCCCCGCCCTGCAGGTAGGCAGGAAAGAAAAAGGCCTTGAGCACCGCAAACATAATGAAAAGCTTCAGCAGGATGATGCACCACAGCGTGCGCCCCAGCGTCATGCTGCGGAAGCCATCCATGTAGAACTTAATCACCCTGCGGAAACGCATACTGGCATTATATGCTATCGCGCGCACCCATGGCAAGGAGATAGTTTGTTTTCTGCTACGAAAACTACCGCACGCATTCAGGGTTCCGGCAGGCGGCGGATGTCGAAGATATACGGCAGCCAGGGGCGTCTGGTGTCAAACTCCGGATCGGTGCAGCGGTAAAGAACCACAAAATGGCATTCTTCACCGGTCAGGGGGAGCAGGAAGCTACCCTTGTTCTCCCCGGTGACCGGCAGCCAGAGCAGCCCCTGCGCCCGGGCTGTCTCAATGGGATTCTGAGACAGGGTTATCTGCTCATATTGCTCATCGCGCGACAACACGATGACACCCAGCGCACTGGTATCTGCCGCCAGCTGAAGCGGCACCTCGGTGGCGGCGCGGTCGCTCGGCAGAATGAGAGTGAATGAATCGCTTACAAAATGCGTGCGATCCCCGGCATGTTCATGCATCTGATAGCTCAGTTCAAAAGGGCCATGCCCCACCACCGGGCTGTAATTGTGACCGGCCTCGATATCATTCACCCACAGTTCCAGGCCATCGCGGCCCTCGGGATAACTTATTGTGCATGCATAATACAGCCTCTTGAGCGGAGATATGTGCCAGGTAGGGCGGATTGTGGCACCATTGCAGCACCAGAGGCGCACGCAGTACTCCGTGGGCGGAGTGATACCACGATACCCCCACAGAAAAACAAGCAGCGACCCCAGCAGAAGCGCATATTCCCGCCACCGGTGGCGCATCCACACCGCCACTACCACCCACAGCCCCAGCAGCAGCAAAAACAGCAATATCAGAAAGGCAGAGCCCAGCCACCACCAGGCGCCGGGGTGATCCAGATTGCACGCTATGAGCAGCGCATGCAAAGCCAAGGAAAGGAAAAAGCCACCCACCAGCCAAAGGGCAACCCGCCCCCAGCTCCATCCGCGGCGGCGGGACTCAGACTTCCTGTCGGATTCAGGCATGACTCATTGATAACACATTGCTCTACTTTGTCAAGCAATATGCGGCAAGCAAACCCTCGAAGTTTCAGCAACGAGCTTGATAAGTTGATGTTTGTCGAGCTTTAGTGAGCCGTAGGCGAACGGAAATAAAAGCCCGTGAAACGGGCGTAAGATGGTAGGCAGGGGTAAGCCCCCAGCGGGAGCAGCCCCTGCTTCATGCAAAAAATGAATTGGAACCCGTGGAACGGGTGACAGCCAGTCACGGCGTAAGGCGTAAGCCCGAAGACGGAAACAGTGGCAATGTGTTACAGCAACCGTTCTGTCACCCGCTTCGCGGGCTCTGATATCTCTTTTTATCCGTTAACAGGGGCTGCGAGCGCTGACGCGCTCTTACCCCTGCCTAAGGTCTTTCGCCCACTCCGTGGGCTCAAAATTCCTCGGGCTTTCAGCCCGATAAACATCAATTTATTGGTTCATTCTAAGTTTTTAGAGATCCCCCATTTACCAAATGAACTGGAATTTGCAAACATTAGGATAATCAAGGCGTAAGAAACATTTTCCCAAGGAAAGGAAATTTATTACGCGTTGGAATAATTAACGGTCTCCCTGAAATCTAAGTTAGATTCTGCG
>CAZTAX010000142.1:0-4582 GCA_964611765.1 uncultured Akkermansia sp.
GTACGGCGTGCTCGAAGGTCAGTTCCGCAAGTACTATGAGGAAGCCTCCCGCCGCCGCGGCGTGACCGGCGATATCCTCCTGCAGCTGCTGGAGCTCCGCCTTGATAACATCATCTACCGCCTGAACTTTGCCACCACCCGCGCCGCTGCCCGTCAGATGGTGTCCCACGGCCACGTGACCGTGAATGGCAAGAAGGTGAACATCGCCTCCTACTCCTGCAAGCCCGGCGACGTGATCAGCGTGGCCGCCAAGGCTCGCTCTCAGGCCCTGGCCAACCGCTTCGTGGAGCTGGCTGCCAGCGCCACCACCCCCGATTGGCTGGAGGTTGACACCGCCAAGCTCACCGGCAAGGTGACCCGCATCCCCTCCGTTGAGGAGATCGCCCCCATCGTGAACGTGCAGCTCATCGTTGAGCTCTACTCCCGCTAATAACGGGTTTCCTGATAGAACAAACTTTAACCGGCCTGCATGCCCCCGCATGCAGGCCGGTTGCTTTGGTACGAATAATTCAGGTTACAGGAGAGAAACCAGGGGCAAGCCAAAGTTTGAGTGCCGCGCCCGATAAATTGGAATTTGGAAACAAATTAAAAAAGTTACGCGGATGATGTGCAAATACTACGAGGAATATTAACCGAGATTCCCGAATTATAAGCTCCGCTCGCCTACGGCTCGCCATTGCATATCAGATAGTTCAACACTGGCGGGCGAATGCCCGCGGAACTTTTTACTCGTAATTAGTAACTCGTAATTCAAATTCCCATTTGTCTTGCTTCCGGGGTGGTTCGCGGGTATAATGCGCGCATGAACGCATCCTTCGCTCTTATATCCCTGGGTTGTGCCAAGAATCAGGTGGATTCCGAACACATGGCCGGCAGCATGGTGGCGGCCGGGTTCCGCCAGGTGGAGCCGGGGGAGGCCGAGGTGCTCATCATCAACACCTGCGGCTTCATCGACCCTGCCAAGGAGGAGGCTATCAACACCATTTTCGATGCCGTGCGTGCCCGCGAGGCAGGCGAGGCCCCGGCGGAGCAGCAGATTATCGTGGCCGGCTGCCTTTCTCAGCGCTACGCGAAGGAACTGGCCAAGGAGATGCCCGAGGTGGCCTGCTTCATGGGCGTGGATGAAATCACCCGCGTGGCGGAGATTGCCAATGCCTGCCTGAACGGCACGGCGGAAAAGTGCTACACCAGCAAGGTTTCCACCTACCTGCCGGACTGGGGGGTGCCGCGCAAGCTCATTTCGCCGCCTCATTATGCCTATGTGAAGATTGCAGAGGGCTGCAACCACGCTTGCGCCTATTGCGTGATTCCGCGCATCCGCGGCGGCCACCGCAGTCGCCCGCAGGCCAATATCCTCAAGGAGGTGCGCCATTGGGTGGAGCAGGGGGCTAAGGAAATCAACCTCATTGCCCAGGATACCACCTACTACGGCATGGATAAGTGGGAAAAGCGCGGCAGCAAGACCGCCGGGGTGGATTCCTCCCGCGGCGAATCGCTGGCCTCCCTCCTGCGCGAGATTAACGACATCCCCGGCGATTTCTGGATTCGCGTGCTCTATACCCACCCCGCCCACTGGAGCCGCGAGCTCATCGATACCTTTGCGCAGTGTGAGAAGGTGGTGAAGTATGTGGATATCCCCCTGCAGCACATTGCGGATGGCATTCTGGACTCCATGCGCCGCAAGACGGATGGCGACTACATCCGCAATCTCATCCGCGATATCCGAGCCGCGGTGCCGGGTATCGGCCTGCGTACCACCTTCATCTCCGGTCTGCCCGGCGAGACAGAGGAGCACCACGCCGAGCTCCGCGAGTTCATCAAGGAATTCCGCTTCGAGCGTGCGGGCGTCTTCCCCTATTCCAAGGAGGAAGGCTCCCTGGCCGCCAAGATGAAGAACCAGGTGCACCACGCCACCAAGAAGCGCCGCAGCAACGAGCTTTCCATGCTCCTGGCCGGCATTGCGGATGAAATCGGCCAGGAGAGCATCGGCTCCCGCATGCGTGTGCTCGTGGATGCTCCCGGCATTGCCCGCGGCCCTTGGGATGCCCCGGATGTCGATGGAACCATCCATGTGGACCCTGCGCTCCCCATGGGCGAGTTTGCTGAGGTGGAGATTGTGGATTCCATCGCCTACGAGCTCTTTGCGGATGGGGCCGAGGAACCGGATTTCGACGAGGAATAAACAGTGGAATTGATGCCTCCCGGCAAGGTTCCGGTAGCCTCTGTTCCTCTATTGTTCAGCCGAGTATGCAGTTCAATCTGCCGCCTCGGCGCTGGGGCATGTTGATATGCAGGCGGAGTTCTGCGTTCCGGTCGCTCAGGGTTTCCATGAACACCGGGAAAACATCGGCTGACGCCCCCCCATTCCCCCGGATATTGGCAGATGGCAATGGTGGTGGCATCTGGCGGAAGTTCATCGGGCGTTCGAGGGAAGGGGTGTCTGCGGAAAGCGTGTTGTAGTATTTCTGCTGATATCTTACTTGATTGTTGCCATTGGGCATGAGGGTGAGCCCCAGCCATACCTTTGCCTTTGCAAATGACTGTAACACGCGCACGGGAACTCGTAAATCAAAGTCGGCCACCTGACAATCCGCCATGATGCCGATATCGATGCGGGCTGATTTACACTGAAGGAGTTTGGTGCGAATGCGGTTCAGAAACTTTTCCCATTCACGGAAATCCACCTGGCCATCGCTTTCCAGCGGGGCTTTGCAGGAGGTCCTAAATTGTCCATTGTACTTTGTCCTTTGTACATCCCGATAAATTCCTATTTATCGATTGGGGGAGAACAGGCTCCACTGCGAATCATGAAATCTGACGCAGCGCCGGAAAGAACAATCCCCCCGGCGCCGTGGTGGTGCAGGGGGGGATTGGTTGATTCAGCGGTTCAGAAACCGGGGCTTAGCTGCGGTTTTTGAGCTGCGGGAAGAGGATGACGTCGCGGATGGAGCAGGCGCCGGTCATGAGCATGCAGAGACGGTCGATACCGATTCCGATACCGCCGGCGCTGGGCATGCCGCTTTCCAGGGTTTCGATGAAGTCGTGGTCAATCTTCTGCGGGTCTTCGCCGGCCTGGTGCTTCAGGCGCTCCAGCTGCTCCACGGGGTCGTTCTGCTCGGAGTAGCCGGGGCAGAGCTCCTGGCCGTTCATGACGAGCTCGAACACGTCCACCACACTGGGGTCCTCGGGGTTGGCCTTGGCCAGGGGCACCAGGTCGCGAGCCACATGGCACACGAAGAGCGGGTTGACCTGCTTCTCCTCCACCAGCTTCTCGTAAACCTGCTGGGTCACATCGGTATCGTTCAGGTCATCGCCAATCTGCACATGCAGTTCGTTTTCGGCGCGGCTGCGGCGCTGCTCGGGCGTGAGCTCGAACCAATCGGCCCCGGCCACTTCCTTCACCAGGTCGTTGTAATCGGCGCGGCGCCAGGGGCGGGTCAGGTCGACCGTCCAGCGCAGGTTGCCGTTGTCGTCGTACTGGTCGAACTTCAGCGTGCCGAACACCTTCTCGGCCACGGTGCAGATCATCTCCTCCATCATGGTGGCCATGCTCTCGTAGTCGCCACCGGCCTCGTACACCTCCAGCACGGTGAACTCCGGGTTGTGGCGGCGGTCCACACCTTCGTTGCGGAAGTTGCGGTTCAGCTCGAACACCTTGGGGAAACCACCCACCAGCAGGCGCTTCAGGAAGAGCTCCGGCGCAATGCGCAGGGTCACCGCCTTCTTCAGCGCGTTGTAGTAGGATTCGAAAGGCTTGGCGGAGGCACCACCGGCAATGTCCTGGAGCATCGGCGTCTCCACCTCCAGGAATCCGCGGCCGATGAGGTACTGGCGGATTTCCTGCACGATGAGGGAGCGCTTCACGAAACGGTCGGCGCTTTCGGGGTTGCTCATCAGGTCCAGGTGGCGGCGGCGGTAGCGGGTATCCATGTCGGCCAGGCCGTGGAACTTATCGGGCATGGGGCGCAGGGCCTTGGAAAGCACCTTGAACGCAGCCACGCGCACGGAGGGTTCCCCGGTGCGGGTCACGAAGGTTTCGCCCTCGATGCCGATCCAGTCGCCGCGCTCGAGCAGCTTCCAGAGCGCCCAGGCTTCCTCGCTCACGGCCTTCTTCACCAGCATGCACTGGATGGAGCCGCGCACATCGCCCACCGTGAAGAACTGGGTGCGGCCCATATCGCGCAGCGCGGTGATGCGGCCCAGGAATTTCACCTGTTTACCCTCCTCAAAGTTTGCCTTGATTTCGCCCGCGTCCGTGGTCACATCGAATCGGCCACCGTAGGGATTCACCCCCAGGTCGCGAATCTTGCCCACCTTCTCGCGGCGCACAGCAATCAGTTCCTCCTCAGAGGAACCCGGAGCGGTAATTGCAGGTTCATTTTCTGACATAGCGCGGTAATTATACGCACTTTTTCCCGAATTACCAGCCTAAAAAGTGCATAATGAAGAGTGAATAATGAAAAAGTGTGCTTCGCCTGGGGCTTTCTCACCACTTTTTCACTATTCGGGAATCTAAAACTCAATCCAGCCCGACAAATTGGAATTTGAATTACGAATTACGAGTTACGAGTTACGAAGTCAA
>CAZTAX010000143.1:0-4532 GCA_964611765.1 uncultured Akkermansia sp.
ATTAACCCCCCTATCCCATAGATAACTAACTAGTCATGGCACATAAGAAAGGTCAAGGTTCCGTCCGTAACGGTCGCGATTCCCGCAGCAAGCGTCTCGGCGTGAAGAAGTTTGGTGGTCAGACCGTGATCGCCGGCAACATCATCGTCCGTCAGCGTGGCACCAAGTTCCATCCCGGCAAGGGCGTGGGCATGGGCCGCGATTACACGATTTTCTCCCTGGTTGATGGCCGCGTGTTCTTCGATCGCGAAGGCCGCCGCGTCAACGTTGCTCCCGAGGCCTGATTTTCAGGTATCAGAAGCAGATAAAAGCCCCGCCACCAACTCGGTGTCGGGGCTTTTTCGTTGACGATTGACAATTGACGATTGACTAATGAGAGACAAATAGGGTAGAATGCGGGTGCGATGCTCAGGAGTAAGCTCTACACCGGATTAGTTGTTCTGGCCATGTCACTTGGTGCACCTGCTGCCGTGGGGCAGGAGGTTGCTGCGGCTGCGGAAACCGGGGGAATTCCCTTTGTGGAGGATATACCTGATGATGAGGCTGCGGAAGAGATTGTGGAGACGGTGAAGCTGGGCGGCGAGGATCGCGTGCCGGCCATGCAGGAAGGTGTGGGCCAAGCAGAGAGTTATGAGCAGACCGCCGACCCGGATTCCCCGTTGCATGCGGAGACCGGCGGCGCCCAGCATGATGAAACCGGGCTGGATTCGCTGAAGCCCACCACTGCCGTGACTGACCCGACGGTGCATGACCCCTCGCGCGTGGCATACGCCACCAACCGCAGGAACGCCCGCACCATGTCGCTGACGGTGCCTGGGCCGCGTGGCATCATTTCCGACCGCAATGGCCTGGTGATGGCCTGTTCGGAGGTGGCCTACCAGCCGGCGGTGAATTTCGGCCAGCTGAAGGATGAGAGCTCGGAGAATATCCTTTCCATTGCGCGTAAGGTGATTGGCGCCTATGCTAAAGTCGGACTGAAGGTGTACGATAAGACGGATGCCCAGTTGCTGGATCACTATCGCCAGCGCCGCTGGCTGGCGCTGCCGGTGGGGCCCACCATCCGCGCCCGCGACCTGGAGCCCATCCGCGCCCAGGTGAGCGGCATTGAATACGGCCACCTCATCCCGCTGTATATCCGCAACTATCCGCACCAGACTTCGGCCTGCCACATTCTGGGTTATACCGGTGTAAAGGCTAAGCTTCCCACCGGCCCTATCAACCACAACGACCCGATTTTCGAGCGGCAGGAGGGCCGCGCCGGTCTGGAGCTGAAGTTCAACAAGCAGCTCACCGGGCGCCCCGGCATCTGGCGCCTTATGTTCGACGAGAGCGGCAACAAGATTCTGGATGAGCTGCAGAGCAAGCCCCGCCCCGGCGGCACCATCGTGACCACCCTGAATCTGGAGTGGCAGAAGGCTGCGGAGCAGTCGCTGCGTGATAACACGCTGGGCCGCGGTGCCTTCGTGATGATTGACGTGCACACCGGCGAAGTGGTGGTGCTGGCTTCAGCTCCGAACTTTGACCCCAATACCTTCATCCCCGCGATTTCTCAGAAGGATTACGACGCGCTGAGGCTCGACCCGGATACCCCGCTGGTTTCCCGTGCGTATGCCGGTGTGTACCCTCCTGCGTCCACCTTCAAGACTATCACTGTGGCTGCCGGTCTGCGCCACAATATCATCACGGAAGGTACATACGTGAACTGCCCGTACAGCGTGCGCATCGGTGGCCATGAGTTCAAGAACCACAACAAATTCTCCGGCTCCATCAACTGCGTGACGGCCCTGGTGCTTTCCAATAACCCCTTCATGTATCAGATTGCCGCCACGCGCGAGCCCCGCATCGGTGCCGCGCGTCTGTGCGAGGTGGCCCGCCGCTTCGGCTATGGCTCCACCACCGGGCTGCCGCTGCCGGATAAGGCCGGCAACGTGCCTACGGAGGAATGGATGCACCGCAACTACGGCCGCGGCTTTATGGCCGGTGACGCCGCCAACATGGCTATCGGCCAGGGGGCTCTGCTGGCTACTCCGCTGCAGGTGGCACACGCTGTGGCCGGTATTGCGAATGGTGAGTACCTGCCCAAGCTTCAGCTTATCCGCCAGGTGCTGGATAAGGATGGCAACGTGGTCTACCAGTTCACCCCCTCCGCCCAGAGTAACCTGCAGGATATGAGCTCTGCCCTGGCTGTGGTGCGCAAGGGTATGAAAGCCGTGGTGAACGGTGGTACCGGCCGCCGCGCGGCGCTCAGTTACACTTCCAACGCCGGTAAGACCGGCACCGCCCAGTGGGGCCCGCCCTCGCTGGATTGCCGTCTTGCCTGGTTTGCCGGGTTCATGCCGGCGGATAACCCACGCTATGCCTATGTAGCTTTGTATGAAGGTAAGCCGCATCAGCGAATTTCCGGCGGTCACATGGCTGCCATGGTGGTAAAGAGCTTTTTCGAGAGCATTCAGCCAACCATGGTGGAGGAGCTCGCCGGCCCCACCCACAAGGCCAATGTGCCCGAAGGTATGGCTCCTGCGGAGGATGAGACCGCGGCTGAACCGGTCAGCCCCGAGGAAGCTGCTGCTGCCCAGGAGGCCGCTGCTCGCGAAGCCGCCGCTGAAGCTGCCCAGCGCGAGGCTGAGAAGCGCCACTCCCAGACCGGCTGGGATGATGGCCGTTCCCGCAACTGATTCGCATTTTGTATAGCTCCGGTCAAAGAATTGAGCCTCTGCCTGACTGCGTATCTTTCCTGTTGACCCGGGGATGATAGCTGCCGCGCCACAATTCTGGGGAAATCGGTAAGTCGGGCATCTCTGAAAACTCAAGACTACGCGACAAATTGATGTTGCTCTCGGGGCGTGGGACGTAAGTCCCGCGCCCCGGCAGGGTTTTCCGCAACTTACTGTGTGTCAATCAGACCGTTGTTTTAGAGATGCCCGAAGCAATATGGTGGGGCGAACATAGGCAGGGAATGCTTCTCCGAGCCCGTTTTTTTGCTTGCTTCTCGCTGAGAGGGTGCCTGCTTTCCGTGTGGAAAGCAGTTCCCCCTCTCCATGTTTTGTTGTGCCTTATTCCCGGCTGTGTTATATCCCCCTTTGCGGCAAGTGCTGCTTCAATAATATGCCAACTACTCCGAATTATAAAAAATGGTTCACCCCGGCGGGCGAAGTCGTGGCTCCGGTTTCTCTTTCCTCGGCTCCTTTCCAGGCAGGAGAGGTTATCGCCCAGGGAGCGGGAAACCGGAATCAGAATCCACCGACAAACGCTGTGTCGGATGATGTTATCTTTGATATTGAAGTCCCTTTCGCTGAAAATGAAAAGGGGGAGCCTGTTTCCATCAAGGCTCGCATTGATGCTACCTTCAGTGTGGAGGATTGGGGCTATGTTACCGTGGATGGTGAGCGCATCATCAGCATGACCAGTGCGGACGAACCTGCCGGGCGCTTCGGCGGCCACGCCATCTGGTCCGCCCAGAAGGGCTCAGCCGAATGCTGCCGGTAATACCGTGCGCGAGGAGGAATATGCCTTCCTCTCCGATGGCGAAACCTGGGCTCTGCTTTCCGGTGTCAACCACAGCTTCGATGCCCAGAACCACCTCGTAGGCTCGGTGCAGGATAATGGCCGCGCCTCCTCCCGCGAGGTGAATTGCAGCGGCAGCCCCATCTGGGAGCTGGATGCAGATGGAGTGCGCACCGATTACACTTACGATTCCGCCCGCAGGCTCTCCGAAGTTTCCCGCGCAGAAGTCCGCGATGGCGAAACGGTCATCACCCCGGAAACGATTACGGAATACGTGTACGATGCTGAGGGCCGTACGGTATCCACCATCACTCATACCGGTGCCATGCGAACTGCCCTCCATACGGCCTACGATGGCTCCGGCCGTGTCATCAGCTCCACGGATGCGCTGGGCCGCGTGACCACCACCACCTACAGCGCGGATGGGCTCACCACCACCGTGACCACCCCCGCCGGTGCCACGACAATCACGCAGCAGAACCCCGATGGCTCCACCGCCCGCATCCCCGGTACGGCGCAGCGCGAGGTGGAGTATTCCTACAGCGTGCATGATGCTTACATCTGCGAAACGCAGCAGCTGGCGGATGGCACCATCATTGCTCAGACCACCACCAATGGCTTTGGTGAAACCGTGGTGCAGGCTCAGCCCAATACCCTGGGCGGTTTCATCTGCTCCCGCAGCGAATACAATGAAAAAGGGCAGCTGGTGAAGACCTGGGCCGATACCGGTCTTGATACCACCCCGACTGCCGCCACGCTTTACGAGTATGATTCCATGGGCAATGTGGTGAAGCAGACGCTTGCTCTGGCAGAGGAGCCCTCGCCGGAGAACTCCCCCGTTACCGAAACGTCTTTCAGTGCGGAATCTCTGGAGGATGGTGTGTACAGCATCACCTCCACTACGCGCTATAATGCCGCCGGCCAACCGCTCACCAGTGTGCAGAAGCAGCTTATCTCGCAGCTTTCGCCCACGCTGGAGTCGAAATCCATTTTTGTTAGCGAGCGTGGCTTGACTTCCACTCAGTGGA
>CAZTAX010000144.1:0-4486 GCA_964611765.1 uncultured Akkermansia sp.
CTTCGCCGCGCACACCGTTGAGGATGGTGCCGACCTTGGTCTCCTTGATCATGTCGGTGAAGTCATCCGCAGGCAGGATGCGCATGGTGGTATCGCGCATCACTTCGGTGTAGATACCGCCGGTGCCGAACACCATGACGCGGCCGAAGTTCTTGTCGCTGTTCACACCGATGATGGTCTCGGTGGCCTTGGTAATCATCTCCTGGATGAGCACGGAAGCGCCCTTCAGGTTGAACTTGGTGATGGAGCCCCACAGGCCTTCCCAGGCCTCGGTGAAAGAAGCCTCGTCGTTGATGTTGAGGTAGATACCCTTCATTTCGGTCTTGTGCAGAGCATCGGGAGCGGAGAGCTTGAGCACCACAGCGTTCGGGAAGATGGTCTTGCAGAAGGCCAGGGCTTCTTCCTTATCGGTGAAGTTGCCGCACTTCGGGTAATCGATGCCGTAGTGGTCCATGAGCATGTTCACGGTGTCCTGCGGCAGGGAGGCCAGACCGGCTTCCTTGGCGGCGGTCACAGCAGCCTTGATTTCGGCGGGTACTTCGCCGGTCTCGCAGGTGGCAAGCTTCTTGCCGCGGAAAGCCATCTGGGCCTTCAGCAGACCGAGCAGACGCACGATGTCGGCCGGGTACTCGTAGTTGAGAATCTTGGCCTTGTCGAGCAGCACGCGGCCTTCGTCCACGCGGGCACCACCCACGAAGGAGCAGTAGATGTTCACGTCCGGGTACTGGGGAGCCAGCTTGATGACGGCCTCTGCGGTGCCGGGGCAATCGGTCACGCGCTGCGGGGTGAGGAGCACGAGGATGTTCTTGTACTCACCGCTTTCGCAGAGCACCTTGAGGGCGGCTTCGTAGCGGTCGGCCTTGGCGTCGCCCACCACGTCGATGGGGTTGCCCAGGGAAGCCTCGGGGGTAAGCACGGCGCGCAGAGCCTCGATGGTCTTCTCGCTCGGGCGGGCCAGGTCGAGCCCGGCTTCTTCGCAAAGGTCGGAGGTGAGCACGCCCACGCCACCGGCGTTGGTCAGCACGGCCACCTGACCGTCGAACTGGTTGTGGTTGCAGTACTGCAGCACCTCAAGCAGGCCGAAGAGCTCGCGGTCGTTGTAGGCCTGGATGGCGCCGGCACCCTGCAGGGCCATCTCCAGCACGCGGTAGTTCGGGGCGAGGGAACCGGTGTGGGAAAGGGAAGCGGCCTGGGCCTTGGCGCTCTTGCCGGGCTCCATGATGACGCAGGGCTTGGTGTCGGAGACTTCCTTGATCACCTTGAGGAATTCCTTGCCGTTCTTCAGGGATTCCAGGTAGAACACGAAGGCGTTGGTGTTGGGGTCGTCCTTCAGGGCGGCGAGCAGAGCGTCCTCACCCATCACGGCCTTGTTGCCGATGGAGATGAAGTGGGAGAAGCCGATACCCTTGCCGGCTGCCCAGTCCATGATGGCGGAGCAGTAGGCACCGGACTGGGAAACAAAAGCCACGTTGCCGCGTGCGGGGAAACCGTCGGCGAAGGAGGCGTTCACGTTGTCGAAAGTGGAAATGTGGCCGAGGCAGTTCGGGCCGAGCAGGTTGATGCCATTGTCCAGGCACTTCTGGGCGATGCGCTTTTCGAGCTCCTTCTCACCCACTTCGGCGAAACCGGCGGTGATGATGGAGATGTTCCTGGTGCCATTCACGATGCAGGCGTCAATCACGGCCTCGGTGAAGCGGGCGGGAACGAGGATAACGACCAGGTCCATGGGTTCGGGCAGGGCGTCCACGCTGGCGTAACAGGGCTTGCCGCAGAGTTCCTGACCGGCCATCTTGGGGTTGATGCCGTAAAGCTTGCCCTTGTAATCAGCGGAGATGATGTTGTTGAATACAACGGCGCCCAGCTTGGTGGGGTCGGCGGAAACACCGACGACTGCAATGCTCTTCGGATTGAAGAATGTTTCGAGTGACATGGTTGTTGTTGTTATTTGGTTGAAAAATTGAAGAACCGGTATACACGGCTCCGCAGTGGATTGTAGCACTCCTGCCACCTGTTTGCAAGAAACTTTGGCATTTTTATGGCAAAGTTTTGGCGGAAATGGCTCTAAAAAACTGTTCCGGGTTGACTTCCGGGGTAATCAGGTGTATTTTTGCGGCTCCTTAACCCCTATGAAGAGAAAATGCAGGAGAACAAAGGAAAGCCGCAGGCTATTTTATTGATGGGAATCCCGGCTTCCGGGAAAAGTAGTTTTTACCGGGAAACGTACGCAGGGCTGGGAGTGACCTACATCAATCTGGACACGCTGCGCACCCGCCACCGGGAGCTGGTGCTGCTGCAGGAGTGCCTGGAGAAGCACCGCTCGTTTGTGGTGGATAACACGAACACCCTGCCGGAGGAACGGGCTCGCTACATCGCGCAGGCTCGTGCAGCCGGATATGAGGTATCGGGCTTCTTCTTCCGCAGCTGTGTCAGCGAGTGCATGCAGCGCAATGAGCTGAGAGAAAATGCTGTACCCAGGGCCGCCATTGCTGCCATGTCGAACCGTCTTATCCTTCCCGCGTATGATGAAGGCTTTGACCATCTGTATTTTGTTTCACTGGCTAATGGGAAATTCTGCGTTTCGGACTGGAGATGAATTTCAAGGAAATAGATAGAATCATGCGTGAAAATGAATGCTCCCGCGATGGCAGCATTCCGCTTTCTGCGTATATTATAGCCCGATTGGATGGTCGTGGATTCATCAGCCTGACCAACACTCGCTTCGAGAAGCCTTTCGATTTACGCTTTCACCGTATGATGCTGGATACGGTCCGCCACCTGATGCAGAGCGGAATCAAGGTTCCCTTTGCCTACACGCAGAGTGATGAAATCTCGCTGCTGATGCTGCCATATAGCGGGGAACATGGTCGCAAAGCCCGTAAACTGCTTTCATTGCTGGCGGCGGAAGCAAGTGCCAGGTTCAGCCTGCTGCTGGGCGAGGTTTCCACCTTTGATTGCCGCCTGAATCTGCAATATGAGTGGGACAAGGTTCGGGATTATTTCCGCTGGCGCAGTATAGATGCAGAGCGTAATTCCTTTAACTCGTACTGCTACTGGTTGTTGAGAGCTGATGGGTTGGATGCGCAGACTGCCACGGAAAAGCTGCGGCAGTTGGATGTGGTCGCCCGCCGTCGGTTCCTGCTTGACCGGGGAATCGATTTTGCGCACCTGCCTTCCTGGCAGGTGCGGGGAACTTGTTTTTACTGGCAGAACGTGCAGAAAGAAGGCTTTAATCCCCACACCGCTGAGCCGACTCTCTATACTCGCCGCGTCCTGGTGGAAAATGAGGACTTGGAAGCCAGCCTCAGAGCTCTGGAGGAAGGTTTGACGGAAAGCAAGGTAAAGGAAAAATTGCGATAGTAAAGTTTATTGCTTTACAATCACAGAAAATTAGTTTACTTTATTGGAAATGAACGAAATTACGACTAAAAAAATCCTTCAACGTTTGTTTCAGAACGAGGTGGAGATGTCCCCGCTGACGAGGTCTGAACTGAAAGACTTGCCGATTGCTGCACGGAACCGTTTTCTCTATTCACGCGTAGCAGTTGGTGGAGAAGAGTTTTACCTGGTCTGCGATGAGCAATCAGAAGAACTTGGAAAGGTGGCCATGTATGCCAAGTGGAAGAAACGACTGGAGCGGATATTGGGCGGGCGTGTGGTTTTCGGCTTTCCTCCATTGGCGGCGAGGTTCCGATATCGATACAACAAAGAAGGTTTGCCGTATATCAGTGAGGATGGCAGCGCGTATGTGCCGGGTGTTGTCTGTATGAGCCTGAAAGCCATTGCGGTTAGAACAAAGGCTCTTGATAAGTTTTCTGCTCTGGCCCAATTGATTGTTTTGAGGGATATATTGTGGATGGATGTGCACGGCTTGACGAAAACTGAATTAGCGCAGAAGCTGGGATACAGCAGAGTGGCTGTGGGAACTGCGGTGAAGGAGCTTGTAGATTTCGGGCTTATCGAGTACGAGGGCTGCATGAGGATGACGAGCAGAGGTAAAGCGCTCTGGGAAGTATCGCGGAAGCTGATGGGCTCTCCCATCGTTTCATCGTGTTATCTGGGAGGGACTGAGCAGAAGATAAAGATGTTACAGTCTGGGGAAACTGCGCTCAGCTGCATGAGTTTGCTTGAAGCGCCGGCTATGCCAGTTGTTGCCTTAGGCCGCCGCGAATTTTATGAGTTGAGAAAGACCGGGGGAACGGACTTGCTGGAAGATGATTATGGGGCTGCGATGCAACTGCAGGTGTGGCGCTATTCCCCGGATGCACTGGTTGACTCGTCGTCAGACGTTGTGGATGTGCTCTCGTTGATGTTGAGTTTTGATGATTCGGTTGATGCGCGGATCCAACAGGAGCTTTTAACATTGAAAATGCCATGGTGAGAGGTATAGAGCATACGCGTTGGAACAATTATTCTGCAACTGGATATTCACATTCTCCGGCAAGTAAACTGATTGATAAATCAGAGTTTAGCGGACTCGTTGCGAGCG
>CAZTAX010000145.1:0-4467 GCA_964611765.1 uncultured Akkermansia sp.
CTCTATACCGCCCACTCCGTGGGCTCAGAATTCCGCTTCCGTCTCCGCTAAAGCTACGCCGAGCCGCAGGTGAGCGTATAATCAGCCCCGTAAGGGGCGTAAGAACACTAGCCGGGGGTAAGCCTGCAAAGCAGGCGCAGCCCCCGGAATACGGCGAAATAAAAAGGAGCCCCGGCAGGGGCGACAGAAAGCTTAGTATCAGCATATAGCATGACCTTCTGTCGCCCCTGCCGGGACTCCAATCATTTTTTTCAATTTACCGGGGGCTGCGAGCGCAATAGCGCTCGCAGCCCCCGGCTCTATTCTTACGCCTCTCCGAGGCTCAAAATTCCTCGGGCTTTCAGCCCGATAAACATCAATTTGTTGGTCCGTTTTGAGTTTTTCCGAGGTCCCCAATTCTGTATTTTGTGAGAGATAGAGAGTTTTTTTGCGTTTCATTGCTCCGGCGGTGAAAGAATATGCGCCCAGGCGGCGTATAAAAGGACGTATGTTATTTCGGTCTCTCCTGTTTGCGGTAGCCGTTTCCGCCTTGTTCACCTCCCCGCTGGCCGCACAGCAGCCTGAATCTGCACTGCCCGCGCTGGCCGCAGAGGAGCATCCTTTCCTGGAATGGGGCGGGGAATACCCCCGCTGGTCGCGCCTGACTCCTGCCAGGGGTGTGGCGGATGTGCGCCTGGCCATCGACCGCGCCAGGCAGAAACTGGAAACCATCTGCAGCGTTCAGCCGCAGGAGGCTACCTGGGAGAACACTTTCGGTGCCTACGAGCAGCTGTGCAGTGAGATTTTTACGGCCGATGTGCTGCTGAGCAACCTCTTTACCACCATGGACAGTCCGGAGGTTCGCGCCGCGCAGATGGAAGTAGCCCCGCTGGTGGCGGAGTTTGATTCTTCCATTGCGGCGAATGACCGCCTGTGGAGCGTCATCCGGGCAGCATCCGCAGCACCCTGGGTGGGCAGTCTTTCCCCGGCCCGCCAGCGTTATGTGCAGCAGGTGCTGGATGCGTTCAAGGACAGCGGCGCTGACCTGCCGGCTGATAAGAAGGCCCGCAAGATGGAAATTGAAAAGGAACTGGCCGGACTTTATATTCAGTTCGATAAGAATTGCAAGGACGCGCTGGATGCCTGGCAGCTCGTCATCACCGATAAGAGCAGACTGGCCGGCCTGAGCGAGGACTGGATGGCCCGCGCTGCCTCCCGCGCCCGGGAACGCGGATTCGGTACCCCCGAATCCCCCCAGTGGCTCATCACGCTGGAGTACGCCAGTGTGGGCGATGTGCTGCGCCATTGCGATGTGGAGGAAACCCGCCGCCTCTGCTGGGAGGGTCGCAACACCGAGGGTTTCGCCCCCGGCATGGATAATGCACCGGTGGTTGCCCGGGTGATGGAACTGCGCGCCGAACTGGCCACCCTGCTGGGCTTCGGCACCTATGCGGATCTGGCCACCGCCCGCCGCATGGTTGGAAGCGGGCAGGCCGCTCTGGATTTCGTGGATGATATGATGCGCAAGGTGAAGCCCGCCTTCGACCGTGAGACGAATGATATGCTCAGCTTCATTTCGCGCCGCCTGGGCCGGAACGTGAATCAGGTCAATCCCTGGGATGTGAGCTACTATGCCAACCAGATGCGCGAGGAAATCTACAAGTTCAATATGGATGCCCTGCGCCCCTACCACAAGAAGGAGAATGTGGTGGCCGGCATGTTCTCTGTCTTTGAAGGTCTGTATGCCATCCGCGTTTCGGAGCTGCCCACTGTGTGCCTGCAGCCCGGGCAGGAGCTGCCCGAAGGTATGCACGAGGTCTGGCACCCGGAGGTGAAACTTTACGCGATTCACGACTCGGCCACGGGGCGGCACCTGGGCTCGTTCTACATGGATCTGCACCCCCGCAGCACTAAGCGCGAGGGTGCCTGGGTCATGCCCGTGCGCCACCATGCCACTGTGAACGGCCAGCGCCCGGCGCACCTGTCTGTGCTGGTGTGTAATCTCAAATCTCCGGCGAATGGCAAGCCCGCGCTCTTCACCCACCTGGACATTCTCACCCTTTTTCACGAGTTCGGCCACACCTTGCACAGCCTGCTGAGCGATGTGGAGCTGGTAGCTCACTCCGGCACCCGTGTGGCCCGCGATTTTGTGGAGCTGCCCAGCCAGCTGAATGAAAACTGGGTCTGGATCCCGGAGGGTATCACCTCGTATGCACGCCACTGGGAGACGGATGAGGCCATGCCTGCCGACCTCCTGCGCAAGCTGCAGCAGAGCCGTGTGTTCATGCCCGGAATCGAGGCTATGGCCCAGTTGCGCATGGCCAAGCTCGACCTGGAGATGCACATGAATTACGATACCAAGTTCCGCGGCCGCGACCTGGATGCCGCCACCCGCGAGTTGCTTGAACCCTGGAATATGCCGCTTTCCACCTGGGGCCCCTCCATTATGCGCTGCCTGACGCACTGTGTTTCCTCCGGCTATGCTGCCGGGTACTACTCCTACAAGTGGGCTGAGGTGCTTGCGGCAGATGCTTTCTCCCGATTTGAGAAAGAAGGCCCCACCAATGCCGCAACCGGTGCCGCTTTTCGCCGTGCCGTGCTCAACACCGGCGGCTCCCGCCCGGAAATCGAAAGCTTCCGTGAGTTCATGGGGCGCGACCCCAACCCGGAGGCCCTCCTCCAGCAGCAGGGTATGTGACCTCTACCCCCGCGCGCGCTCAGGTGCAGGCACCTGAGCGCCGATTTTTCCTTTTGCCGGGCGGCGTTTCCTGCATAATCTACTTGTTTTCCAACCGTCATGGGGCAGGGGGGCGTCTACACCCGCAACCATGAAAGCGAAATCACTCTGCTACATGTTGGCGGCCACTGCCGTGGCCGGGTCTGCCGGGGCGCAGGGCGCCAGCGGCTATCTGGATACATCCTGGGGCTGGGAACCGGCATTTATAGAGATTGTGGAGGTGCCGGTGAGCCTGCAACGCGGCATTACCCCGCAGGAGCAGATGGCCCGCCGCCACGCCGGTGTGCCTACTCCCCGTCAACTGCTGAACCAGACCCGCAACCGCGATGAGGACAGCTCCAAGGCCCCGTGCCACGGCTGGCGCTTCCTGCCGGAGACCCCGCAGAAGTTCATGCCCTATCTGGATTCTCTCTTTGTGCCCGGTAACACCTGCGCCGAGCCCGGCTCCTGGATTGGTGAGGATGCCCTCTCCAACGGGGCACAGCGAATCAAGACCGTGCTGAGTCGCTATGGCCTGCAATATGACCTGACCGCCTCCTACAACTACACCGCCATTCACCCCAAGCCCCACGGCCACCGCAGTGAGTTCTCCGCCTTTAACTGGATGCTCACCGGCACCTGGTTCCTGGCCAAGGATTGCGACAACAGCCAGGGTGTGTTCCTCACCTTCGAGGCTGATTGGGGGGTCGGCACCAATTTCTCTGAAAACCGCAGCAGCGCCGGGCGAAGCCTGGGCAGCCTGAGCAAGCCGCAGGGCAGCCTGCGCGGCGGCAAGGGAGTGACCCTCCCGCAGCTGGCTCTGGGTTACAGCGGGTTCGATGGCAAGTGGGTTGCCATGGCCGGCACGCTGGATCTCAGCAACTATTTTGACCAGAATGCCTACGCCCCCTCCTGGGCCGGCGGTCTCATGAACGGCAGCTTCGGCTCCAACCCCTGCCTCCCGCTCACCTGGGCCAACCTCGGCTTCATGACCGCCTGGCAGCCAAGCGACAGCTTCTACGCCATGTACGCCACCACCAGCACCAACACCGGGCTGAATCAGAACCCCTTCAACGACCTCAGCACCAACTACTGGGTGCATCTGGCCGAAATCGGCTTCATTCGCGAGGATGTGCTCGGCATGGGGCCCGGCACCTACCGCCTGCAGTATACCATCACAGACCATGATGGCCACGCAGGCACCGGCTTCGGCATCAACCTCCAGCAGCAACTGGGCAGGAACTCCCGGCTCGGTTTCTTCACCCGCGCCGGCTATATGGACCAGGATGCCGCCCGCATCACCGGCGTGAAATGCGCCGCCACCGCGGGGCTCATGCTGCGCTCTCCCTTCCGCGAGACCGGCTGGGGCAGCTCCGGCAACTATGAGAACATCTCCTTCGGTTTCCTCTGGCAGCGTGCTGCTTCCAACGAGAAACCCATGGAGCACCGCGATGAATACGGCCTGGAGCTCAGCACCGTCTGGCAGGTGACCCCCACCTTCTTCCTGCAGCCCGATGTGCAGTACATCTTCAACCCCGTGCACGCCACGGATAAGGATGGCGCCTTCGTGCTCCAGATGCAGGGTGTCTTCAAATTCTAAGCTTCCCCAATCTCCTCACCCCCGGCAGAGAGCCGGGGGTGAAATTTTTTCATTATTCGGGAACCCTGAAAACTCACTAAATTGATGTTTGTCGGGCTGAAAGCCCGAGGAATTTTGGCCTCGGAGAGGCGTTATAAAGTAGACAGGGGTGCAGCCGCGTAGCGGCGGAACC
>CAZTAX010000146.1:0-4429 GCA_964611765.1 uncultured Akkermansia sp.
CCAGCGTGGCATAACACAGCGCCGGGGCGGGCTTCAGGTGGTAGAATTTCTTGGCCAGCAGAATGGCCGCCAGGGTCATGGCCGCTGGCTCGGTGATGAAGGAGCCCAGCAGCGGTGCAATGCACAGCACGGAAAGCCACCAGGCCGCCGGGGTGCCGCCACCCATGCCGGCGCCGAATTTGAGCGTATTTTCCGCCAGGCGGTAAATGGGGCGCGAGGAGGCTATCACCATGATGACCGCCACGAAGAGCGGCTCGGTGAAGCTGGTGTCGTGGTCGATGTAGCGCAGGAAGTCATCCATGCTGTAATAGTGCTGGCAGACCAGCGCAAAGGGGATAATCCACAGGCCGAACACCACTTCCACCTCGCCCAGGAAATGGCAGAGCGTGCTGCCGAAGGAGACCGGCATGCGCTGCTCCGGGTGCAGAATGCGGAACTTTTCATCGCGCAGCTTCTGCTTGTGAGCTTTTTCCATGTGGTGGGCCCACTTCTGGAACATGGGAGCCATGAAAGTGTGCAGAATAGCGAAAAAGAAAATGAGGGTGGCCGCCAGATTGAAGTTATCGACCTTCACGCGGTGCACCAGCTTATCCCACAAGCCCATACCTTCCTCGGCCTTGGAGTATATCTGCAGCGGAATGGGGAAGCGGCTGTATTGCAGCTGGCCGTCCGTATAGTGGTGGCTCCAGGCAGCCAGCTGGCCGTTCGGGTCAGCGTGGTACACGGTCTTGCCGCACTCCGGGCAGGGCTTCTGCGCCATGGGCAGGGCAAACTTCACCTTCATGGCGGCATGCTCCAGCACGCTGTGCCCATCATAGGCGTGGTGCTCCTGGGAGAGATAGGCCTGCAAAGCCTCCAGGCTCATGGATTCTGCGGCAATAAGCAGCGCATTGCTCGCATTCGGGCAGAGATTCAGGCTCTTCACCAGGGCCTCCTTCGCCTGGGCCTCTGCGCGGATTTCCTCCACGGTAGGCACTGCCGCCGAGCCGTGGCGCACACAGGCCGGATGCTGGAGTGAATGTTCCACGGGCACTAATTCCTCCTGGGCCTGCAGGTTACCCAGCAGGGCCGCCATGCCCCAAAGCATTGTTGCAATGAACCACTTGCGCATAATAAAGTTCAGAAAACGTTCAAGGCCATACTAGCACATTCACTCCCCCATTGGCGAGCAAAAAAATGGCGATGGCAGGGAGTTTGTTTTCTTCGCTCGCTCGAAACACGGAACTGAAGTCCCGTGCTCCGAGATTATTGATGCGGTAATTATGACTAAACGTCAAATTGATGTTTATCGGGCTGAAAGCCCGAGGAATTTTGAGCCCCGGAGGGGCGTAAGAATAGAGCCGGGGGTAAGAGCGCGATAGCGCTCGCGGCCCCCGGTAAATCGAAAAAAATGATTGGAGCCCCGGCAGGGGCGACAGAAGGTCATGCTATATGCTGCTACTAAGCTTTCTGTCACCCATTCCATGGGCTCCAGATTGTTTTTTTGCATAGCAGGGGCTGCGCGAGCTGACGCTCGCTTACCCCTGCCTGAGGTCTTTCACCCACTCCGTGGGCTCGGAGTTCCGCTTCCGTCTCCGCCCTGCGGGCTACGCCGAGACGGGCCGCCGAGACAGGATGCCTGCGGCTCGCCAAATGCCCGCCGGAATTCCATCCGCTGCTCGCTCAGCGGATGGCGGCACGGTACTTCTCAAAAAGGAAGGACTCGCGCTCCGCATCGTCAGCAAAGCGGTGGCCGTAGGCCAGGTCCACGGCGGAATCCAGCTTGCGGTGGGCCATCAGCAGTTCGTGCGGCATGGTTTCCGGGTTATAGAGGGTGGCCAGGGAACAATCCGCAAACTGCGCCCGCACCTGCAGCACCTGCTCTGCCGCCTTCGTGATTCTGCTCATCTGGAGGGTGGTGGCATACTCCGGCCAGTAGAAGGTATTATAACACAAATCGCGGGTATAGCGGTAATCGCTCTTCAGGCGGCCGCAGACCGCTTTCATCCAGGCCATGTGCATGCGTGAGGAGAGGATGCCGAACTCATACACCCCTGCCCCGGGCACGATGTAGGTGGAATTCGACATGATGCAGCCCGCAGGCATGAAACCGATGGGCACATAATCCCGCCGCTCGGAGCTGGTGCTGGGCACCAGCAGGCAGGGCTCATCCCTGGTCTGGGCAATCTGGCGGAACAAATGGGCCCGCTGAGCATATTCGCGGGTGGAGGCCGCCTTGCTTTCCATGCGCATCTCGCGCACACTCAGCACGCGCCGCATCACCAGCGGATGTTTCAGCATCTCCGAAAGCGGCATATTTTTCAGCCAGAGACAATAGCGCTCTGCCTCACCGCGGGCGGGAATGTGGTTCAGATAATCCTGCGCCCCGAAATAAGGCCGCACATAATCCGCCAGCACAGGGTCGGCGCGCAGCAGCTCCCGCCGCTCGGCCGCGGAGAGGATGAGGTGCCCGCCATCTGTCGGTTTGTTGCCGAACATCATGTTCAGCGGGGCATTCAGCGGGCGGGAAAGTCCCTTCACCGGCTCATTCACCCCGGCGGACAGGTAACCATTGATGGATTCGCAAACGTAAATCATCTCCTCGCCTTTTGCATCCTCGGCGTAGATGGTGCTCAGCGGTGTATGCACACCGGAGAATCCCATGATGACGCAGTGCACTGCGGCGCTCCCCCTGGCCTCGTTGCTCCATTTGAAGGTGCGGTAAGCGAAATTGATTTCCATGCCCAGCGGGAGCAGGTGCTCCCAGAGCGTGCTCACCTGCTCACCCTGGGTGATGGAATTGGTGGAGACGAAGGCAGTGCGCACGTGGGGGTGCGCGTGCATGAGCCGCGCGGCCTTCAGATGCCAGCAGGCCACATAGTCCAGATACCCCACGCGGGCATGACTGAACACCTCTTTGATTTCCTCCTTCTGCGCGGCAGAGGTGGTGCCGGTGCCGGCAAAGGGCGGGTTACCCATGATATAGCTCAGCTGCCCGCCGGGCACCAGTTCCTCCCAATCGAGACGCAGGGCATTGCCGCACACGATGGTGGCGCTGGCGCGGAGGGGGATGCGGGCAAAATAGCGCCCGAAATGCCGCCCCACCTCGATATTCATCTGGTGGTCCATGAGCCACATGGCCACCTGGGCTATCTGCGCCGGGAATTCCTCGATTTCGATTCCGTAAAACTGCTCCACACTCACCCGGCAGAGCTCGGCGATATCCAGGAACTGCTGGCCGGTGGATTCCAGCTCGCGGATGACCTCCAGCTCCAGCAGGCGCAGCTCGCGGTAGGCAATCACCAGGAAATTACCGCAGCCGCAGGCGGGGTCCAGAAAGCGCAGCCCGGCCAGCTTGCGGTGAAACTCCTGCAGGCGCGCGGTGCGGCGCGTGGAGCGATCCGCGCAGATTCTATCAAACTCCTCGCACAAGGAATCAAGGAACAGCGGGCTGATGAGCTTCAGGATGTTGCGTTCGCTGGTGTAATGCGCCCCCAGCGCGCGGCGTTCCTCCGGCTTCATCACGCTCTGGAACATGGAGCCGAAAATCGCCGGGGAGATTTTTCCCCAGTCCAGCTTGCAGCACTCCAGCAGAATATCCCGCATGCCCGAATCGAAAGCCGGCATGGGCAGGCACTCCGCAAACAATCCGCCATTCACATACGGCAGCGAGAGCAGCAGCGCGTTCCGCGTGCAGAATCTCGCCTCCTCCGGCGTGTTCAGCACCTGGAACATCTCCGCCAGCAGCGGCGCCAGATCCCGCCCGTCCTCCGCTGTGCAGTCGCGCAGGTAATTCAGAAAATGGTCGCGCTCAAAAATCCCCGTATCATCCGCAAACAGGCAGAAAAGCAAACGCACCAGATACACCTCCAGCGCATGCCCGGTGTAGCCGATGGCCTTCAGCCGGTCATGCAGCTCGCCCATCAGCTCCGCTGCGCAGATATTCACCGGGTCTTCCTCCACAAACTCCCGCCGCTCATAACCGGCCAGAAACTCAAACAGGCAGATGAACCGAGGCAGCTCTGCCAGGGTGAAACTGATTCGTTCCCCATCGCGATCCAGATCATAAAAATCCCAATGCTCAAAATCGCAGATGAGGATGGCGCGGGGCATTTCCCCCGGTTTCAGGGATAGCGCATAGCGCCGCGCCTGCTCGTAGGCTTTCGCGCGGTCCTTGCCCCGCGATTTCATCTCGATGAGAATATGACCCGGCCAGAACAGGTCTATGTAACCCGCGCTCCCATCCGGGCACTTCACTTTCTTCTCAAACAACGCCACCCGCCGGCGGTCAATTCCCAGAACCTGCAGAAAATCATTCTGAAAGCTCTGGGCCTCCGCCTCCTCGCTGGCGGCATCTTTATACATGGCGGCAAATCTCGCTGCACGCGCTTCAATTTCATTCAGACTAAGGGTAATGGACATGCCGCTTTTGTACAGCATTGCTGATGCA
>CAZTAX010000147.1:0-4420 GCA_964611765.1 uncultured Akkermansia sp.
TCGTAATTCGTAACTCGTAATTTTGGCGGAACGCCAAATTCCAATTTATCGAGCTCTGCACTCAAACTTCGGGACACGTGCGGATAAAACCGAACCGGAATTTTTGACTGGTAATCTGATTGGAATTATGCTAAGGTTGCCGCGCTATGTTATCAGATCGTACCAAGGCAGGTATTCAGCGTGCGCCGCATCGTAGTCTGATGCGTGCCACGGGCATGACGGATGAGGACATCAGGAAGCCGTTCATTGCTATTTGCAACTCTTTCAACGAGGTGATTCCCGGGCATGTGCACCTCAACAAGGTGGCCGAGCTTATCAAGGACGAAGTACGCAAAGCCGGCGGTACGCCGATTGAGTTCAACCTCATCGGCGTGTGCGACGGCATTGCCATGGCGCACCAGGGGATGAAGTTCTCCCTGGCCAGCCGTGAGCTGATTGCCGACAGCGTGGAGACGATGCTTTCTGCCCATGCGTTCGATGTCTGCATCTGCATTCCGAACTGCGACAAGATTGTGCCCGGCATGGTGATGGGAGCGCTGCGTTGCAATATTCCGACCATTTTCTGCAGCGGTGGCCCCATGGCTGTGGGCAAGGGCCGCAACGGCGAAGATCTGGATCTCAACAGCGTGTTCGAGGCCGTGGCAGCCTGCACCGCCGGTAAGATTACCGAAGACGAGTTGCACTATGTGGAGTGCCACGCATGCCCGAGTGCCGGTTCCTGCAGCGGCATGTTCACCGCCAATTCCATGAACTGCCTGTGCGAGGTGCTGGGCCTGGCGCTGCCGGGCAACGGCACGCTGCTGGCGCTTTCCGAGGAACGCAAGGAATTCTGGCGCGCTGCTGCCCGCCGCGCTGTGGAGATGGCGAAGCAGGGTGGCCCGCTGCCCCGCGACCTCATCACCGAGGCGGCCATCGACAACGTATTCACCTGCGATATGGCCATGGGCGGTTCCTCCAACACGGTGCTGCACACCCTGGCATTCGCGGCCGAGGCCGGGTTTGAGTACGACCTGAAGCGCATCGACGAGATTTCCCGCCGCACTCCGAATATCTGCAAGGTAGCCCCCAGCTCCCGCTACCACATGCACGATGTGCTGCGCGCCGGTGGCATCATGACCATCCTGGCTGAAATCAACAAGATTCCCGGTGCCCTGAATACCAATGTGCCCACCGTGAGCGGCAAGACCCTGGGTGAGCAGATTGAGGGGCTTTCCACGCAGGACCCCGCCGTCATCCGCACGCTGGACAACGCCTACTCCAAGGACGGTGGCCTGGCCGTGCTCTTCGGCAATCTGGCAGAGCAGGGGGCCATTGTGAAGAAGGCAGGCGTGCTGCCTGAGATGATGGTGCACCGTGGCCCGGCTGTGATTTTCGAGAGCCAGGAGGAAGCCTGCGCCGGCATTCTGGCGGATAAGGTGAAGCCCGGCGATGTGGTGGTCATCCGCAACGAAGGCCCGAAGGGCGGCCCCGGCATGCAGGAAATGCTGGCCCCCACCAGCTACATCATGGGCAAGGGCCTGGGCAACTGCGTGGCCCTCATCACCGATGGCCGTTTCTCCGGCGCCACGCACGGCGCCTGCATCGGACACGTTTCCCCGGAGGCTGCCGAAGGCGGTCTTATCGGGCTCCTGAAGGATGGCGACATCATCAGCATTGATATTCCTGCCCGCAGCATGAATGTGGAGCTGAGTGATGAGGAAATCGCCACCCGTCGCGCTGTGTGGCAACCCACCATGCAGGAAATCCCCAGCAAGTGGCTGAAGCGCTACCGCAAACTGGCAACCAATGCCAGCAAGGGTGCCGTTCTGGCCTGATTCCCCATTGATACCACCCGAAATAAACCATGAGTGATACCAAACAAAACTTCATCGTCAAATACTTCTCCGAGTTCGGCGTGCTGCGCGAATGTGGCAGGAACTTCTGGCTTACGAACTTCATTCAGTTCTTCGATGGCCTGTCGTACTTCACGCTCATCATCGTATTCTCCCTGTTCCTGAACAAGTACTGCGGTTTCCGCGATGCGGACGCCCCGTACTGGGTGGGCATGTACACGCTGTTCATCTCCCTGTTCGTGTTCGCAGTGGGCACCATCTGCGATATCATCGGCCTGCGCCGCACCTACCTCATCGGCTTCTCGCTGCTCATCGGCGGACGTCTGATTCTGGGCATGGGCACGGACTTCGGCACCGAGGTGCTGCAGCTCAGCCAGGATGCCTCCCGCTACTTCGTGATGGCCGGCATCGGCATCATGTCCTTCGGCACGGCCTTCATGAGCCCCTGCATCACGACCTCCATCCGCCGTTTCACCACGCTGCGCGCCCGCCCGACAGGCTTCAATTTCTATTACCTGTTCATGAACATCGGTGCTCTGCTGGCCGGCTTTGCCATTGTGGACCCGCTGCTCAAGTGGCAGGGCGATATCGATGGCCTGCTGTGGGTCATCAACTTCGGCACCGCCTGCAACTGCATTGCCTTCGTGTTCACCCGCTTCATTGACGAGGATTTCTTCGCCGTGCCGGAGGAACGCATCGTGAAGACAGAGAAATCCGCCCAGCGCCCGCTGCAGCTCATCGGCCAGGTGGCCCGCGAGCGCGCCTTCCAGAAACTCATCGTGTTCCTGGTGCTTACGCTGGGTGTGCGTCTGGTGTTCACCCTGCAGTTCCTGGTGATGCCGCAGTACTACCTGCGCACCATCGGCGATGACTTCAAGCTGGGCTTCATGAACTCCCTGAATCCGTTTGTGATTATCACGGGGCTCATCCTCATCATCCCGATTCTCAACAAGTTCTCCACGGTGAAGCTCATGATTACCGGTATGAGCATCTCGGCCTGCTCGCTCTTCCTCATGGCCGTTCCGCCGCAGACCTACTTCATCATTCCCGGTATCGAGACCATCGGCCAGGCCTACTTTGTGGCCATCTTCCTGCAGATTCTCATCTTTGCCTTCGGTGAGCTGCTGTTCAGCCCGCGTTTCTCCGAATATGTGGCCCGCGTGGCACCCAAGGACAAGGTGGCTTCCTACATGTCCCTGTCCGCGCTGCCCATGTTCATCGCCAAGCCGATTAACGGCGTGGTGGGCGGTCTGCTGGTCTCCTACCTCTGCTTCGACGGTATCGCCGCCAAGATGGATACCGGCCACATCGGCTTCTGGGATTCCCCCGAGTTCATGTGGACCATCTACCTCATCATGGCACTTATTTCCCCGCTGGCTATCATCCTGACCAAGGACAGCTTCGTTTCCGATAATCCTGAAGAGACCACGGCCCATGAAACAGACGTGGAGAAGGATGAGGAAGATAACACTGTAACCGCAAACGCCTGATTTTTACACACCATGTCTGATACCAAACAAAAGACCGAATGGCTCCCAATCATCAAGGATATGTGCATCCTGGTGTGCATCATGGGTGCCCTGGGCTACGCCTGCAACCTGGCCATGAAGCCCTTTGAATCTGTGCAGGTCACGGACTCTCTCGTGTCCCTCATCCGCAAAGGGGCTGTGCAGGACGGCAAGGACGACATTTTCCTGAAGGAGCTTTCCTCCGGTTGCAAGGAGCACCAGGCCTTCGTGAATACCCCGGACAGCACCGGCCGCACTCCGCTTATGTGGGCTGTTTACACGAACTTCAATAACCCTGAGCTCTCCCTTGCCAAGGATGCCGACCGCGCCTACTACGTGCAGGAGCTCCTTAACACCCCCGGCGTGAACATCCACGCCAAGGACCATGACGGCTTCACTGCCCTCCACTGGGCTGCCTGGAGCGGCATGCCCCACTCCGCCGCCATGCTGATCAAGGCCGGCCTGGATATCAACGAGAAGGAAGGCAACGGCTATACCCCGCTCATGCTTGCCGCCATGCGTGGCGATGATACCGTGGTGAAGATGCTGCTGCAGCTCGGTGCGGATACCGCCGCCACCAACAACGATGGGAAAACCGCCACCCAGCTGGCCGATGAAAAGGGCCAGGCCTATGACAAGCGCCAGTCCCAGGTGTACACGCTTATCTATTCCGATAAGCGATCCGAATCCTACCACGCCACCCAGCAGCTGTTGAAGGGTGCCGTCCCGGCCCCAGCCTCCATCGACCAGGTGCTGGCTGAGACCGCCTCCCTCGTGAACGCCGCCAAGGCCGACGCCGCTCCCCCTGCTGAGGAGGAGTAAAGCTTACTCAATATCTGATAGCATTCCGGAAAGAGAGCTCGAATGAGCTCTCTTTCTGCATTTTTTTGCGGTGGCCGGTTACGGGGCAGGTGCTTCGTGCTCCGAATCTCTGCCGGAAAGCTCTGCTGCGGTTTTTGCCCCGGCCAGTTTCAGCAGGTTGGCAACACTGAAGCTTTTCGAGATTTCAAGATTATTGTTGGGAATATACGCGTTGGAATAATTAACGGTCTCCCTGAAATCTAAGTTAGATTCTGCGGG
>CAZTAX010000148.1:0-4408 GCA_964611765.1 uncultured Akkermansia sp.
ACTTCAGTCCCGAAATCACGGTGCTTTTAATCGGGACTGAAGTCCCGTGCTCCGATAAAGTTCCGCCCCCACAAATTCCAATTAGGCGAGCCGCAGGCAGCCTGTCTCGTCTTCGGGCTTTCAGCCCGATAAACATCATTTATCAGGCTCATTGCTCAACCTTTGGGATACACGTGGGTGCTTCTGCGGCTGTGCGCTCAACGGCGCGGATACAGAACCGGCGCAGCCGGATACGGCTGCGCCGGAAAAAGATGTGCGCTGGAGGCCGGGTGTCACTTGCGGCGGCGGCGGGCTGCCAGACCGGCCAGTGCCAGTAGGCTCAGCGTGGCGGTGGTCGGCTCCGGTACCAGAGTCAGCGTGATGTTGCCACCGGCATAGGCCAGCTCGTACGCACCCACGCCGGGCTGCATGGCGGCGTTGGTGAACACGGTGTGACCGGGTACTGCCGCATCAAATGCGGTTTCGCCGTTGAACGTGCCCACGTTGGTGAAGAGCGTGATGCTCGTGGCGCTGCCGTCCAGCAGACTCTGCAGCAGAGAACCGCCCAGGGTCACGTTGCCCAGCTCCAGGTCGTGGGCAGCCATGTCCAGGGTGCCACCCAGTGTCAGCGTAAGCGGGGCTTCTGCTGTGCCGACCAGGCTCAGGTCGCTGCTCAGTGTGGCGGCGCCGGTCGTGACTACTGCGCTCGTGGTGATGTCCTCGGAGGTGGTCATTGTCACGTCGCTTGCCAGGGTCAGCGTGCCCACGTTCACGGAGCCGGTGAAGGCCACGGAGCTGTTCAGCGTTAATCCGGTCAGCTTCACATCGCCGCTGAAGGTGAAGCCCTGACCGGTGACTGTAAGCGTGCTGCCGGTGTTTACCCCATCCACCACATCGGTAACCGATCCGGATATCTCAATGGCCATTTTGCCGCCAG
The DNA here is from genome assembly GCA_964611765.1 of uncultured Akkermansia sp. GTDB lineage: Bacteria > Verrucomicrobiota > Verrucomicrobiia > Verrucomicrobiales > Akkermansiaceae > Akkermansia. The sequence goes on from CAZTAX010000148.1 coordinate 917, forward strand.
ATTTGATTGAGGCGTCTTCTACCAGATATATGTTGCCGGTGACATAGGTCTTTACGCTGTCATTGTTGCCGAAACGAATGGCTACGCCTGAATAGTTGGATTCAGAGAAAGAAGTCTGGCCGATATAGATGTCATCCGAAATGGAAAAATCGGCGGTGGCTCCGTATGATTCCACGAATAACTGAGTGTCACCACCCACTACGATGCTGCCTTTGCCCAAGAGGTCACTTGACGGGGTGATTTTGGTCTTTGAGCCGTCATTGGCCGTAGCTGCGGTGAGGACGGCAACTTCGCTCGCAGCAAAGTTTTTATTCCAGGTACCGGCGGCGTTGCTGGCATAAAACTCTGTGGCTGCATCGTATTCTTTCAACGTAATCGTGCTGACGAGACTTGTGTTAACGTACAAATTTGAAGTAACACCACTAGAATATCGGAGACTTGACTGGTTATAAATCGAGGTGCCATTGGCATCTGTCATAGATGTGCCTTCGGAGCTTTTCTCCAGAGTTACTGTTACGGTGTCGGTAATTTTGTTGGCTGCAATGGAGGTGGTACCATAATCAGCGGCTCCGGCCTGGGCTCCTATGATGGTGCCATCAGCTTTTGCGTTGAAACCAAAAGAGTAGCTTGTATGAGGAGAAACGGAGGCCGGCGTGTCCCCATCTGCTGCGGTGTATTGAGCGGTAGCATATATGAGGTTCTGATCTGTGGTCCAGCCCTTGTTGAGGGTGAGTGTCAGACTGTCTTTTGCATCCCAGCCGTTAAGGTAGCCGACTGAAGAATCGAAAGTCACATCTATGCCTTTCTTTGTGGTGCCAGCAAAATCCTCGCTGGTGTTGATTTCGGTAGTGTAGACTACAGTGTTGTCAGTCAGCGTGAGGGCGTGCGCCTGCAGGGAGAGCATGCCTAACGCAATGAGTAATGTCTTTTTCATAGTGCTTGAAGAAGGTGGACGGGAGACTCAGGGTACCTGATTCCGCGCGCGTTGGAATGTCAGGTTACTGGGCTGCTCCCGATGGACGGAAGTGTATCGCATTTACTGAGCGATAACATCCGGTTTCTTCATTGCTTACTTAATATCAGATTGTTGCATTTTTTTCTTCCTTGTGAATCAACTGAAACGAATGGAGCAGGACATACACCCCGGGTAAGGGAAAGTCCTATTTTTCAAGCAATAGTTGATTTTTCGCTGTACATCGCTCAGTAAATGCGACTTACATCTTGCTCCAATCCACCTGGCGGGGGAGGAGTTCGGTAATGACCGCACGCACGCGCTGGTCGGTCTCTTCCTCGGTCAGGTTGAGTTCGGGTGCCCAGTAGGAATTGACTTGCAGGTAAGCCCAGCGCTGCACATAGCCCTTGGCCACGCGGTCAAACATGTCCTGGAAAGTGCGGCCCAGGTGGGTGTGGTGCATGGTGCCGTGGCCGATGAAGACATAGTAACTCACGAAGCGGAGGGTGAGCCTGTCGTCCCGGTTGGGCAGGGGGACGCGGGAGGTGAGGCGGGTGAGGGGCACGGTGCGGCCATCTGCCAGGGTGATTTCTGCGCTGCCGGTCCGCAGGTCAATGTGGCCCTGGGAGGGCAGGCAGCGCTCCGGGCGGTGAATGGAGGAGTTCATATCGCTGCCGGAGTACACGATGGAGACTTCCACCGGCGGTTTTTCTTCATCCCACAATGATTGCCGTGGTTGGTTATACTGCGCTTTGCTGAACCTCGTGTCGGCTGCCAGGGAGCTGCGTTCCAACTCGCTTTCCTGCACTTTTTTGCCATACCAGCCCGGCAGGGTGAAGCCCACCGGCAGCTCCGGGGAGATGCTGGATTCCACCAGTGCCTCGTGGCGGGGCAGGATGAATACACTGCTCAGGATGAGGGCGAGAAGAGCGGGCGGGAGCAGGGCGCGGAGTGTTTGTTTCATCATACCTCATCCTCCTTTCCGGTGGGGGCGTGCACCCGGCGCACCACGGTGCGGCGGCGTTTCAGGAAAGGCACCTCGCCTGCCAGCAGCCCGTGCAGCAGCATGAGCCCCAGCAGGCTGGCCGGGAAGAAGAAGAGCAGACCGGACCAGTCGTGCCAGGTCTTGGAAGCAAAGACGGGGTTGATGTATTCCGCACACACAAAAATGCTGGACACGCGGAAGGCATTGGCCACGATGGAGAGGGGAATGGCGCTCAGCCCCAGGGTGATGCGTTTCCAGAGCGCGAGCTTATCAGCCAGGTAGCCCCAGGCGATGGAAACCATGATGAGGGCCATGAGTGAGCGCATGCCGGAGCAGCCACCGGCGATGCTGTAGGTATCCCACTGGCCGGTGGCGGAGGTGATGTTCGTGCCCTCCACGATGGTCTGCACCCCGCAGAGCCCGGCGCCCCAGTGGGCGGCCTGCGTGGCCAGCAGCTGCATACCCACGGTGGCCTGCTGGAAGCCCGGCAGCGGAATGCTCAGCCACAGGAAGAAGAAGGGGAACGCACAGCGGGCCGCAGCCTGTCTGCCCCAGTAGCACCACACCCCGCCCGTGAGCAGGAAGGGAAGCGCGCCGATGGCCACGCGCCCCTGCTGGGTGCGCACTGCCAGCACGCAGAAGAGCGCCCCCACGGCTGCCAGCCACAATCCGTGCAGGCTGCCGGTGGCCTTCATCCCCCGCAGGGAGGAGCATGCGTGCACCAGCATATAGACTGCCAGCAGGGGTACCATCCACCCGTGCTCATAATCATTCTCCCGGTTCCAGGCGGTGGTGAGCCATTCGGCGGCACTATGCGTGCCTCTCAGGAAACCCGGGTACAGCCCGACTATCCAGATGACCAGTAACAGATAGACGGAAAAACCGACCCAGTTCAGCGGCGAAAGGGTTTTTATCAGCGAATTTGGGGACTCTTGTGTGCTCAATATGAAAAAAAATGCAGTTAAATGTACATTTAGTATTGCAATTTTCGCGAAAATGTCAAGAATAGTCGCTCACACACCTCATTCATACATGAAAATCATCAGCGGTACCGCTCATCCCCAGTTAGCTAAGGACATTGCCAAGGTCATGGGTCTTCCCCTGTGCGATGCAACTGTCAATACCTTCCCGGACGGCGAAAGCTTCGTTCAGATCAAAGAGTCCATTCGTGGTGCAGATGCCTTCATCATCCAGCCGACCTGCCCGCCCACGAACCACAACCTCATGGAACTGCTGGTGATGGTGGATGCCGTGCGCCGCGCCAGCGCCAGCCGCATTACCGCCGTGATGCCTTTCTACGGCTATGCCCGCCAGGACCGCAAGGACAAGCCCAGAGTGCCCATCACCTCAAAGCTGGTGGCTAACCTGCTGACAGCCGCCGGTGTGAACCGCGTGCTCACCATGGATCTCCACGCTGCCCAGATTCAGGGCTTCTTTGAAATTCCGGTGGATCATCTGCACAGCGTTCCTGTGCTTATCAAGCACCTGAAAGCCCATTATGTGAAGGATATGAACAACCTCGTGGTTGTTTCTCCCGACATCGGCGGTGTGAAGA
>CAZTAX010000149.1:0-4387 GCA_964611765.1 uncultured Akkermansia sp.
TACTTGCCGGAGAGGGTGAATATCCAGTTGCAGAATAATTGTTCCAACGCGTATTAATTTATAGAGCTGAGCAGGGGCTTCTTTCAAAATGTTGCTGATATTTCAACTGCTTACAGGATCTTTGGGACACATGTGCGCGTCGTTTGGATGCTTCATTTGAAAATTGCTTTTTGCAGGGCATTTTGTTACAATGCACGCACATGGCATATCTGGATATAGAGCATGTGAGCGTGCATTTCCCGGTGCGTAATACCTGGGGTACCACCGGTGAGGTGGTGCGCGCGGTGGATGATGTGTGCCTTTCTGTGCAGCGGGGCAGCATTCTGGGCCTGGTTGGCGAGAGCGGTTGCGGTAAATCAACCCTTTCGCGCGCCATCATGCAGCTGCAGCCGGTGACGAGTGGCCGCATCGTGCTGGATGGCACCGACCTGACCGCCCTGCCGCCGCGCGAAGTACGCCGCCGCCGGCTGGATTTCCAGATGGTGTTCCAGGACCCTTATGCCTCGCTCAACCCGCGTTTCAGCATCTTCTCCACACTGGTGGAGGCGCTGGGGCAGCGCGAGCCGCTCCCCCGCAGTGGGCGAGAGGAAGCCGTGGCGGCCCTCATGGAGCGCGTGGGACTCAGCCCGGAGCACATGTACAAATACCCGCACGAGTTTTCCGGCGGGCAGCGCCAGCGCATCGCCATTGCCCGCGCCATTGCGCCCCGGCCCGCCCTGCTGCTGGCAGATGAACCGGTCTCCGCGCTGGATGTCTCCATCCAGAGCCAGATTCTCAACCTGCTTACCGACCTGGTGCGCGATCTGGGGCTCACCATGATATTCATCTCGCATGACCTGGGTGTGGTGCATTACCTGGCGGATGACATTGCCGTGATGCGCTGCGGCCGCATCGTGGAATACGGCACGGCCGATGAAGTTTTCCACCACCCCAAGGCGGAGTACACCCGGACCCTCCTGGCCGCCATACCAACACTTTGAAGTGAATAGTGAATAGTTATGAACCCTATGAATACCGAACTCCAATTTCTTTTGTATGATGACCCTGCTGAAAAAGGGAGTATCAATGTCGTTGTAAAAGATGATACAATCTGGGCAACGCAGAAAACGATTGCTGAGCTGTATGATGTTCATGCATCATCAGTTGCAAGGCATCTAATAAACATTTACGAAGAAAAAGAATTAGAAGAATCTGCGACAATTGCAAAATTTGCAATTGTCGTAAACCGAGGTTTTCGAGGTTCGGTAAAAGAAGATATGCTTTTCTACAACCTGGATGCTATCATTTCGGTGGGCTACCGGGTGAACTCGCGCAAGGCCACGCGTTTCCGTCAGTGGGCCACACACACGCTCAATGAGTACATCCGCAAAGGATTTGTGATGGACGATGAGCGCCTGAAACGGGGCCAGACAGCCTTTGGTAAGGATTACTTCCGTGAGTTGCTGGAGCGTGTGCGCTCCATCCGCGCCAGCGAACGCCGCATCTGGCAGCAGATTACCGATATTTTCGCCGAGTGCAGCATCGATTACGACCGTGAGTCTCAGACCTGCCGGAACTTTTACGCCATGGTGCAGAATCGCTTCCACTATGCCATTACCGGCAAGACCGCTGCCGAAATCGTATACGATTCTGCCGACCATACCAAGGAGAATATGGGCTTGCTCACCTGGAAACACGCTCCGGAGGGCCGCATCCTGAAATCGGACGTGACCGTGGCCAAGAATTATCTGGATGAGAAGCAGATTCGCCGTCTGGAGCGAGCAGTGACAGGCTTTTTTGACTATATCGAGGACCTGGTGGAGCGCGAAAACAGCTTCAATATGGCCCAGTTTGCCGAAAGCGTGAACGAGTTCCTGGCTTTCCGCCGTTATGAGCTTCTGCCGGATAAAGGGCGCATCTCTCACACCCAGGCAGAGCAGAAAGCCCATGCGGAGTACGATATTTTCAACAAAACTCAGCTTATCAACTCCGACTTTGATAAGCTGGTGCAGCGCACCCGCCAATCATGAGCGAGCTTCCTTCCTGCGTGTTGCCGCGGCGGCGTTTTGTGCGGCGTTTTCTGGCGGTGTGTCTGGTGATGCAGGTGGTCGGGCTGTGCATTGGGTGTGCGCGTTTTGATAAGTTCAACTCAGATTGGGTGGTGGCTGCCGTCAGCGTGGCAGAGCTGACGCTCATGAGCCTTCCGTATCTGCTGCTGCTCGTTCCCTGCCGCACGAGCAGCATCTCGCTGGTGCAGGTGGCGGGGCTGGTGTTTCCGCTGGGCACGGCCTTGTGGGCGTGTCTGGGTTGCGGGACCTCCCATGTGGAGGATTCCATGGCAGCGCTGGCCTATGTCATGGGCATGGGTCTTTTCATGGTGGGCTTCGTATATGCATACCCTGTCATGTTCGTGCTGGGTATGCGGGCGCATTGGTGGAGAAAACGTTTGAACCATCAGTAAAGGGATATGGCCGGAGATAAGAAGGAACAGCATCCAGCCATCCGCTCCCGGCGGCGGTTTGTGCTGTGGTTTCTGGGTGGGTGTGTGCTCTGGGTGGTGGCCTGTGGTGTGTATCTCGGCATGCTTTCCCGGTGGTTGATACCTGCGCCCGAGTATGTAACGCTCTTCCTGCTGGAAGTCGTGATGTTACTCATTCCCAGCCGCACGAGCCACGGCACGCTGATGCAGCTGATTGGGCTGGCCATGCCGCTGAGCGCTGCGGTGCTGGGGCCCCTGGTCGTGGTGGAATGGTGGTATCCCTCGCCGGAGAAGGTGCCTTGGACGGAATTCATCATGATTCCGCCCGGCGTGGTAATGATGGGCGGATTGCTCTTTTATCCTTTCGGCTTCTGGCTTGTCTGCCGCTGGCGGCGGGCGGAGAACCTGGGTTAAGATGCAGAAATAACTCGCAGGGGCGGGGGATTTGTGGTAGGATGGGAGCATGATACGTTCTCTCTCCTGCCTGGTGGTGGCCATGTTGGTGCTGGTGGGTTGCCAGCAGGTGCTGCACCCGAATTTCCCGGAGTATAAGGGCTACAAGAAGGCCCCCTACACGGTGAAAGGTACGCGTTTTGTGCCCATGAGTGTGGAGAGCGCCCTGCATTACAAGGCCACGGGCATTGCCTCCCACTACGAGGCGGATGGTGATATCGGCGCCATCGGTCAGCGTTTGTACCGCCACCAGCGCTATGCGGCTCACCGCACCCTGCCGCTGCCCTGCACGGTGCGCATCACCTGCCCCCGCACCGGGAAGAGCTGCATTGTGCGCGTGGCTGACCGCGGGCCCTATATCCGCGGGCGTCTGATTGATGTGGGCACCAAGGTGGCCAAGGAACTGGGTTTCTATGAGCGCGGGCTTGATACCGTGACCGTGGAGGTTATCTCTGTGGGCGATGGTAAGTGGCGTCGTTTCCCCTGAGGTCCGAACGCAGTGAGGATATCGTCTACCCCGCAGGGGTAGATATCGTCCGGCGCAGCCGGATATCGTCCTGCCGGAACGGCAGGATATCGTTACCGGTCATGCCCGGGCAGATTATTTCCCAATGATAGGGAAAGCAAAAGGTTTTGCTGTTCAGGGGAACGAAATCCGGCTGCGCCGGACGAAATCTGCCCCTGACGGGGCAGACGATATCCACGCCGTTGGCGTGGACGATATCCTCCCGGTGGTCGGACCAAAAAAAATCCCCGCACCGGTGCCGGTGCGGGGATTTTTTTAATCTATACAACCAACTCAGGCGCCAAGCTGGAAGCGCTCGAAAGCCTTCACAGTGATGGTGTCGCCCAGAGCCTTGCCGGTTTCGGCCACGAGGGCTTCCACAGACTTGGAGGGGTCCTTCACAAACTCCTGGCTCAGTAGGCAGCTCTGCTTGTAGAGAGCCTTGAGCTTGCCGGGGAGAATCTTCTCCAGCAGGTGAGCGGGCTTGCCTTCAGCGATGAGCTGAGCCTTGGCAATCTCCTGCTCCTCGGCCACGAAGGCGGGATCCAGGGAGGAGGAGTCCACGCTCTTGGGAGCGCAGGCGGCGATGTGCAGGGTGATGTCCTTGCACATGGTCTGGAAGGCCTCGGCAGCGGCGGTCTCGGCCTTGCCGGTCTCCACCTGCAGGAGCACGCCCACCTTGCCACCCATGTGGATGTAGGAGGTCACGGTGCCCTCGCCGGCCAGCGTGAAGCGGCCGAACTTGCGGAACTTCATGTTTTCACCGATGGCGGCGCACTGCTCAGCAATGTACTTCTCCACGGTGGTGCCGTTCATGGCCACTTCCAGGGCCTCGGCCAGCGTGCTGGCGGAGGAGGCCTTCAGCGTGGCGGCCACTTCGGCCACCAGGGCCTTGAACTTGTCGCCCTTGGAGCAGAAGTCGGTCTCGCAGTTGATTTCGAGGATGATGCCATCCTTGCCCTCAACCACGG
>CAZTAX010000150.1:0-4369 GCA_964611765.1 uncultured Akkermansia sp.
AAAAAGACGGTACGGAAAAAGTTGGTGCCGCGGATGCCGCGGGTCAGCCCCAATGCCACCGCAAAGGCGATGACATTGATCAGCAGCACCGATACCAAGGTAAAGAGGGCGGTAAAGCCGAAGGAATACCAGAATTGGCTATCGGCGGTAAAGACCCGTACATAGTTTGCAAAGCCCACAAAGGTGGGATTTTCCACCGTTCCGTATTCACAAAAGGAAAGATAAAGCCCCATGAAAAAGGGTATTACAAAGCCGATGAGAAAGGCCACCAAGGTGGGCAATAAAAAGACGGGAAACCATCTTTTTAATGTTTTATTCATGAGGCTTCTCCTTTCTTATTTTTTATTTGATTCGGTCTTCCAGCCCTCCACAAAGGAGGTTTTGACCCGTTCCCAAAGGTCATCGGTAGCGCCGCCCTGTGCATAGGCCAGAAGTGCCGAGCCTACATTCGATTTCCATTGGTCGCTGGGAATGGTGGAGAAGCTCCAAGCAACAGGGGTCTTGCCTGCATCCAGATATCCTTGGGCCTCTTTGATCAGGGGGTTGCTTGAATTCTGCGCCTTCTCAAAGGGGATCACAAAGCCCATATCCTCTGCCAAGGCTTTGGTGCCGGTTTCGGAGGTTACCACCCAATTGAGAAAATCGAGGGTCGCTTTAATATCGGTTTCGGAGGCGTTTTTATTGACACACCAATAATTTTCGCTGCCGGTGCAAAGACCTTGGCTCTCCTCCCCTTTTGCGCCGATATAGATGGGCAGCATCCCCACATTCTCGGCGCCCAGCTTTGCTTCCATGGCCTCATCCCATGCCCAAGTACCGTTTTGATAAAAGACCGCTTGAGCGTTCAGAAACTCATTTTTGGCATCGTCTTCGGTCTTGGCGCCGATCTCGGTGGGAGCGCAGGTGGCGTTATTGAGATAGAGGTCCCAAACCGCCCGATAATGGTCGAGATAGGTGCCCTTAATGGCGGTGGTGGAGGTGATATTATCCTCCATATACTCATAATAAATGGGCAGGTTGGCAAGATGGGTCTTAAAGCGCCAGTCGGAGGAGGCGTCCATTCCCGAGGAGGTAAAGGCGCCCAAGATGCCCAAGGCATCCTTTTTGCTTTGGATATCGGTAACCATGGTCTTGAAAGACTCAAAGTTATTGACCTGATTCAGCGCGGTGATCTTTGCATCGGGCAGAGCAAAATATTTTTCAAGGATATCCTTATTATAGATGATGCCGTAGGTTTCCAATACATAGGCAACGCCCAGCACCTTGCCGCCCTCCTTCAGGGCGAAATCTTCATCGGTCAACTGCTTATAGACCTCGCTTTCGGAAAGGTCATAGCAATAGTCCATCCAGCCCGCAAGGCCAACAGGTCCGTTGACCTGAAAGAGGGTGGGCGGGTTTGATTTCACGATCTCGGCGCCCAAGGTATCTTCATAATCACCGGAGGCGGCGGTAACCACCGTTACCTCCACACCTGTTTCCTCGGTATAAGCCTTGGCAAGGGCTTTCCATTGGCTGTCTTGCTCGGGCTTGAAATTAAGATAATATACCGAAGGAGTGGTATCCTCCTTCATGCGGCGACAGCCGCCCAAGGTCAGCAGCATGGCCATTATGCAAAGGAATGATAAAAACTTTTTCATGAAATTTTCTCCTTTTATAGATTTATTTCTATTTTGGGTCATTCCACGAAAGAATATACAATAGTAAAAAGAAAAACAACATTGATGTTGCGCGCTCTCCTTTAAGGAGAACGCGCAGCGATATAAATCTCTTGTGAGATTCTCTATACTGTTCTGAATCACACATATTAAAAATTAAAGGATTATGGATGTTCGTTATGTAATCGGCTGCGCCGAAGAGGTCTGTATAGTCCTCAATTGTGCAGCCCTTCACAAAGATATGGCAAATTCGCTTGCCTTTCTCTGTGGAAATATAAATCCTCTCAACAACGGTTGAGATTAAATTGACAAGTTCGGAAGGTTCTGCATCTTTTGCATACTCTGCAAAGGATAGCAGTTTCTTCCTTATTTCGTTAAGTTCCTGAAGCAGCAAGGCGTTATCCACCTTGTTTTCCTGAATACGGGCAAGAGCTTTTTCGAGCCGTTCAAGGTCTTTTGTCATTTCGGCAATATCATCTTCAATGAACCTTCGGAGAGAGTCGCCAGCTTCACGCATATTCCGTATCTGTGCCGCTATTGCCGCTTTGGTTCGCTCAATGGTTTTCTTGGTTTCACGGTATTCCGTTTCAGTTTCATCATTGGCAATGAGATTTTGCAGTTTCTCATTGAAAATGGTGTTGTAATAAACGGCATTTTCATCACTGAGATTGGATAACTGTGCTACGACAAATTCATCGAGCAAAACACCGTCAACCGCCTTAAAGGAGCATTTCTTCTTGCGAACACCGGGGCAGGTATATTTGAAGCGTGGTTTTCCGTGTGTCCATCGGTTAGACTCGGAGGTAACACTTAAACGCTTGCCGCATATCGGACAATAGATAATTCCCGCAAGCAGAGCATTGGTACGGCGGTGCGGTCTGTTATACTTTTCTGCAATAGCCGCAAGAAGCTCTTGCGTTTCTATCCATTCGTTTGACGGGATAAAGCCTTCGTGCTGACCAACAGCAATAATCCATTCCTCAATCGGCTTTCGTGTCATTATCTGTGAGAATTTTGGGTTGAAGAATGTGGAGTTCTCATCCTCTACTTTGCATTGGTCTGTTTTGTTATAGCAGGAAATACCGTGCTGTCCGTCAAAGTCCGAAACGTCACCGAAGATATTTCCGCCTTGTTCAAGGAAATAGTTGTAAGCTCGTTCATCGGCAACACAGTAAATGGGGTTAGTTAATATAAGCCTTGTGGTAGAAGCATTAAATTCTGCACCTTGCTTTGTACGGTGGTTTTTGCTTATGATTTTAGCGGTGGTCTGAATAGAGCGTGTGCTACGGAATACTTCATACATTTTCTTTACAATGCTCTTTTCGGCATCTATGCTTTCAAGATGGCTGACAGCACTTTTATTTTTACCGCTACCTGTTGTGATACGCTTGGAAGTAAATCCGGTGGGAGTGTTACCACCGAGCCACCGCCCGTCTTTTGCAAGCTCCATAAGGTTATCCTGAATACGCTCGGTTAGAATATCACGCTCAAATTCTGCGATAATGGCAAGTACCTGAATAATGATTTTTGAGGTGTTATTTTGCGTATTGATATTATTGGAGCAGACAAGTAGGGCAACGTTGTGTCGTTCAAAATATTCAAGCAATCGCATAAGGTCAGCAGTTTTACGACCGACACGGTCTAACTTATAGCAAGCAACCGCCTTGATTTTTCCGTGTTCAATATCCCGCAGTAGCCTTTGAAAATCGGGGCGATCACAGTAATAACCGCTGAGTCCCTTGTCCTCGTATTTAGCAAACTCATAATCTTCGGGTAAGCCTAACTGATTGATAGCATAATCGCCGCTTTGCTTGAACTGAACGCCGATACTATCGCCCTTGTTAGTGATGCGGGATTTTCTTGTATAAATGGCTACCTGTCTTGGATCATCTTCAAAGGGTAGCCGTAGCTTTTTCTTCATATAGTTTTCCTCCTTTTTTAGAATTGGGGCGAACCGAAGTCCGCCCGTTCTTCCTGATTTAATTATAGTTATTTTCCGCCTTCGACACCAATGTGCCGCTTTCTTTTACTGTATTTATTAAGGCACGAAGTTGATCGGCAGAGTAGTTGTATAGGTCACGAGTGGCATAATCCAACCGCTTTTCTTGGAAACGGCGGATATGCTTCTCGCTGTCCTGTCCGTAATGGAATACGGCAGTCATTTCAAATTCCATAAAGCATACCTCCTTGTGGTTGGAATTAAAATTTTGTTCGTACATTTGCCGATAAATATCACTTTTGCTAAACTGTAAATGCCCAAGAAATCTTTAACTTGAGGAACGGACATTGCAAAGGGAAAGAACACAGGTTGATTGGTGGTTACCGGTCAGCCTGTGTTCGATAATGGAGTGATATTTATGGCAGATAAAGATTTATTTGAAATTTACGAAGAATTAGGATTAAATACCGATGTTCTTGATCCTGAAAAGTATGCCGCAATACTTAAAGATCAAAGGGAATACAAAGGATGTACCTTTATAAAGAAAATCGGTGGCACTATCTATGAGGTCAGCACACACTTTAATCCTAATGGTCGAATTTGTGTTTTTGAGCAGTTCAAACAACTGCTTTTGTTAATGGATTTTTACAGCAAATCGGATGAATAAATCATCTTTCATCACGATTGCGCTGACGGATCAGGAACTTGCGGTAATACTCGCAAGCCTTCAAAACAAAATCCTCAGCCTGCTTTGCGTTGGCGTTAGGGACATACT
>CAZTAX010000151.1:0-4301 GCA_964611765.1 uncultured Akkermansia sp.
CGGACGTATCGTCCGCCGGAACAGCGCTAAGCTCTTATTTATCAACCGTTTCCCGCAGAATCTAACTTAGATTTCAGGGAGACCGTTAATTATTCCAACGCGTGTTTTCGGAGCACGGGGCTTCAGTCCCGAAATCACGGTACACATAATCGGGGCTGAAGTCCCGTGTTACGATATTTTCCACCGGCAACTCGGGCGCAAATCTAAAAAAAGCGTGACTTTCAGTCGATAAGTGGTACAATACCCGCGACAAGAATACTCCCGAATTATGAAATACCAGGGACTTTATACAGCAATTGTTACCCCTTTCAAGGATGGTCAGGTGGATTATGAGGCCTATAAGGCACTGATTGAGGCCCAGATTGCCGGCGGTGTGGATGGCATCGTGCCCATGGGCACCACCGGTGAATCCCCCACTGTGAGCACCGAGGAGCACCTCGAAATCATCCGCGTGTGCATCGAGACCGTGGCCGGGCGCTGTCAGGTGATTGCCGGCACCGGCGCCAACTGCACGGCAGAAGCCATCGAAATGACCAAGGCCGCCGCCGCCATGGGTGCGGATGGTACGCTGCAGGTCTGCCCCTACTACAATAAGCCCAACCAGGAGGGCGTGTACCGGCACTTCAAGGCCATTGCCGAGGCCACGGACCTGCCCATCATCCTGTACAGCATCCCCGGCCGCAGCGGCATTGAGATTGCCGTGGATACCGTGGCCCGCCTGGCGGCCGACTGCCCCACCATCGTGGCTATCAAGGAAGCCGGCGGCAGCGTGGAGCGCGTAAACCAGCTGGTGCAGGCCCTGCCCGCCGATTTTGCCGTGCTGAGCGGCGATGACGGCCTGACCGTGCCTTTCATTTCCTGCGGTGCCGTGGGTCTGGTTTCCGTGACCTCCAATGTGGCCCCCGCCGAGATGAAGGCCCTGGTGGATGCCGCCATGAGCGGCGATGGCAAGAAAGCCCTGGAGCTGCAGAAGAAGTACTACCCGCTGATGAAGGGGCTCATGTCGCTGGATGTGAACCCGGTGCCGGTGAAGGCCGCCCTGGCCCTGCGCGGCGATATCGGCTGGGATATCCGCCTGCCCCTGGTGCCGCTGGCTGCTGAAAAGCACGCCAGGCTGGCCGACCTGCTCAAGAGCTTCAACCTGATGTAAATGCCTGCCATGCTGAAGATTCTCGTAACCGGTATTTCCGGCCGCATGGGCCAGACCGTGAAGCAGGCCGTGGAGCTGAACGACGGCACCGAGATGGCCTCCACGCACGATGTGGGCCAGGATATTGCCGCCGCCCTGAGCGCTGCTGACTGCGCCATCGACTTCTCCTTCCACGGTTTCACCCCGGAGCTGCTGGCCACCGCCGTGGCGCAGAACAAGCCGCTGGTCATCGGCACCACCGGCCACACCGATGAGGAGCGCGCCGCCATTGCCGAAGCTGCGAAGCAGATTCCCATCGTGTTCGCATCCAACTACTCCGTGGGCGTAAATACCCTCTTCTGGCTCACCCGCAAGGCTTCCCGCATCCTGAAGGATTACGATATCGAAATCATCGAGATGCACCACCACCACAAGCTGGATGCCCCCAGCGGCACTGCCCGCACCCTGGCCGAGGTGGTCTGTGAGGAGACCGGCATGAGCTACGACAAGGACGTGATGCACGGCCGCGAGGGGCTCGTGGGTGCCCGCCCGCAGCGCCAGATCGGCATGCATTCCATGCGCGGCGGCGATGTGGTGGGCGACCACACCGTGATGTACGCAACGGATGGCGAGCGAGTGGAGCTCACCCACAAGGCATCCAGCCGCATGACCTTTGCCGGTGGTGCCGTGCGCGCTGCCCTGTGGCTGGCTGATAAGCCTGCCGGGCTCTACAACATGCAGGACGTGCTGGGTTTCACTGATTAATTGGACTCATGGCTGCCCCTGCAACCATGCGCCGCTGCGTCTTTGCCCTGGGTTCCAACCTGGGGGAGCGGCTGGCCATGCTCGAATCTGCCTGCGATTACCTGGCCGATGTCTTCGGCGGGTTACGGCTCTCGCAGGTGTACGAAACAGAGCCCGTGGGCTGTCCTGCAGGTTCGCCGAGCTATCTGAATGCCTCCGTGGAGGTGGAAACCGACATGCCGGCAGAGGAGATACTGGAGCTCTGCCTGCGCATTGAGCAGGAACTGGGCCGCACCCGCAGCGGGGTCTACGGCGAGCCGCGCCCCTGCGATATCGACCTCATCTGCTGCGGCAGCGAAACCGCCGCCACTCCGCAGCTCACCCTGCCCCACCCCCGGGCGCACCTGCGCGAGTTCGTGCTGCGCCCTCTCTGCGACCTCGACCCGCAGCTCGTGCTGCCGGGGCAGACCAAAACTGTGGCTCAACTGCTGGCGGAGCTGCCCGCCGGCCCTGCGGTCACAGCATATCCCCTTTGATTGACACTATTCCGACATGACAACGTCTGAAAAGATTGCCGCCATAACGGCCAGGATGGGCAAGGAACCCATTTCCGAACTCACCGCCTACGATTACCCCACCGCCCGCATGGTGGATGAAGCCGGCTTCGATATGATTCTGGTGGGCGATTCCCTGGGCATGACCATGCTGGGATTCCCGGATACCACCCACGTGACCATGGCCCACATGCTGCACCATGGCGAATGCGTGGCACGCGCAGCGAAGAATGCCCTTGTCATTCTTGATATGCCCATCGGCACTTTCGACACCCCTGAACAGGCAGTGGAAAACGCCCGCAAGCTCATGAGCACCGGGGTGGATGCCGTGAAACTGGAAGGCGGCGTGAGCAAGGAAGCCGAAATCCGCGCCATTGTGCAGGCCGGTATCCCCGTGCAGGCGCACATCGGCCTGCTGCCCCAGAAAGTGAAGGAAGAAGGCGGCTACAAGATGAAAGGCAAGACCGATGCCGAGGCCGAAGCCCTGATGGCTGACTTGCAGGCCGTGACCCGCGCCGGCGCTTTCTCCGTGGTCATCGAATGCACGCGCCACAGTGTAGCCGCGGCACTCACTGCCGCCAGCAGCATCCCGACCATCGGCATCGGCAGCGGCCACGGCACCTGCCATGGCGAAGTGAGCGTCTTCCACGACCTCGTGGGCGGCTTCCCCTGGTTCATCCCCGGCTTCGTGACCCCCAAGGCCAACATCTCCGCCGAAATCATCCGCGGTATCACCGAGTGGAAAAACGAACTGAAAGCCCCGCAGGGCTGATTTCAACGAGGCAGGTTTTCTGCATTCAGGGCGCGCTGTTCAAACCAGCGCGCCTTTTCTTCGCTCGGGGGCAGTTGCAATGCGCCCAGTGAGCCGGCGCGGTACGCCGCCGCCAGCGCCGCACAGGCGGCGGGCTGCCCGGCCAGAGCAAGGCGGTGCAAAGCAACCGCATCTGCATAAGCCGGCGCATGAGCAGCCAGCGGCAAAGCGGGATTCTTCTCCTGCAGCCAGGCAAGCAGCAGCACACGTGCCAGCTCCGCATCCTCCGCCAGCATGGCCTGTTGCCAGGAGTCTGCCTCAGCAGCAGAAGCAGGAGCCATCCCCGACTTCACCTCCAGCCAGATGCGGGAAAACTCCGTCTGATCCAGCGTCACCGGCTCCGTACCATCCGGCAGCGAAGCTGCGGCCACCGTCACCAGCAGAAAAGGCAGCAGCGCCTTCATCACTTCAGCAGATTGGCAGAGCGGCGGGCAAAGTGATGGGTCATCACCGTCCAGAGCTCCTGCAGATTCGCCTCTTCAAAATAGGGCTCTTTCTTCAAATCCCACATGATGGCGCTCACGCGATTCTGCGCACGGGCCAGCTCCTCCAGCTGGGCATCTGTGCCGTCCAGCAACGGGCGCAGCAGGGAAAACTTGTGCATCAGCTTCGTCTTGACCGTCTTGGCACTCTTAGCATCAGAAATCGTCTTAAGCATTGTTTCAGCCTCTGTCAGAGCGGCAATCTCAGCCGTGAACGCGCGTCCCAGATTGGCGGAGGATACTGCTTTCCCCTTCTTAGAGTCTCGTTCTTCCTCCTCCTCGTCATCCTTGGCAAATACAGGAGAGGGAGCCACCAGCGACAGCCCCATAACGAGCGACAGCAACAGAAAAATCTTACGCATAGTACAATAACTGCAAGTTCACAGCAAGAATATCACATCACCCCCGCCATGTCAAACGGTAAACTCCATCCTCACCTCGATTCCACACGCGTGACCCAAAGATTTTGTAAGCAGCAGAAATACCGGCAACATTTTGGAAGAAGCCCCCCTCAGCTCGATAAATCGGAATTTGGCGTTCCGCCAAAATTACGAGTTACGAATTATAAGCTCCGCTCGCCT
>CAZTAX010000152.1:0-4275 GCA_964611765.1 uncultured Akkermansia sp.
CCCGCAGAATCTAACTTAGATTTCAGGGAGACCGTTAATTATTCCAACGCGTTTGTTGAAGGTTGATGCAATTAGTCATATTGCGGCGTGAGCAGCAGCACGCAGGATTGCTGGGGGCGGGTCCAGCGGATGGGGAGACCGGTGGAGAGCAGGGTGTCGCCGCCCAGGGTGGTGCCGTGAAGCGGGCTGTGGCGGCCGGTGGAATCCGGGGCCAGCTCGGTGATGCTGTAGTGCGCGGCGGGATTCAGTCCGCGCAGGGGGATGCGGGTGTGCTGGTCGGTGTAGACGCGCTGCGTGGTGTAGGCCAGGAGCAGGGCCTGGCCTTCGTGAGTGTAGAGCAGGGCGCAGTCCGATCCCTCGTAGGGGGAGACCAGCCGGTACAGTTCGCCCAGCTGGGTGATGGGGCGCAGCTCTTTTGCCAGGGCTACGCGGCTGCGGATTTCCTGCATCTCGTCATCGGAGAGGGCGCGGGGGTCGAGCTCCAGTCCCAGACGGCCCGCCAGTGCCACGTCAAACCGGAATTTAAGTGTGGTTTCGCGGCCTGTGTAGCAGTTCGGGCTGGCCGTCACGTGGCAGCCGATGGCGTTTGCCGGGAAGAAGTAGGATGCTGCCCACTGCATGCGCAGGCGGTCGCAGGCATCTGTATTGTCGGAGAGCCAGAACTCTTCATGGAAAGCGGCTGCTCCGATATCGAGCCTGCCGCCCCCGGCGGAGCAGCACTGGAAGGTGACATCCGGGAATTCCTGCCGCAGGCGGCGCATGATGGCATAATAGTTCGAGATGTAGTCGAAGAAGAGGTTGCCCTGCTGCTCCGCAGGCAGGTGGGTGGAGCCGGTGTCGCTCATTTTGCGGTTGCAATCCCACTTGATGTAGGAGACTCCCGGATTCTCCGTGAGCGTGCGGCGCACGGGGGCATCAATGGCGGTGTCCGGGTTGGATAAATCGAGCACGAGCTGGTGCCGCTCTTCGCGCGGGGGAATGCCCGGCAGCCGGATAGCCCATTCCGGGTGTTTTGTGTAGAGATTGCTGGCGGGGCAGACCATTTCCGGCTCCATCCACAGCCCGAAGTCGATGCCGCAGCCCGCCGCGAAGTCGGTGAGCCCACGGATTCCATGGGGGAGCTTTTCCATATCCGGTTCCCAATCGCCAAGTGAGCAGGTGTCATTATACCGTTTCCCGAACCACCCATCGTCCATGACGAAAAGCTCCACTCCCAGTGCAGCGGTGCGCTGCATCATGGCCTGCAGGGTAGGCTCGTGCACGTCAAAATGCACGCCCTCCCAGCTGTTGAGCAGGGTGCGGCGGGTTTCCTGCCCGTGCGGTAGCACATGGCGCCGCAGGTAGCGGTGCATGCATCGGCTGGCATGACCAGCTCCCAGGTGACTAAATGTGATGACCGCGGAGGGCAGCGCAATGCTTTTTCCGGCAGGCAGAGTATAGGGGCTGTGGCTGAAGTCGTGCCCCATGCGGAGGTAGAGATGGCCGTAGGTGCTGTGTTTGAAACTCAGCTCGTAGTTCCCGCTCCAGGCCAGGGCGCCCAGGATGCAGGGGCGTCCCTCTTCCTGCGCCGGGCCACCCAGCGAGAGCAGGAATCCTGGCGTGCCTTCCTGCGCTGTCTTGATGCCGGTGGTGCTGCCCACGGAGAGGGTATTGCCGCGGGAAATGGCCTCTTCCTGCATGTGGTTCTCCCCGCTCCAACCGCCACGGAATGTGCTCAGATGATACGCGTTCGAGTAACAGGGCAGGGCTGCGGAATCTGCTTGTAATAAAAGTATTGAGTTATCAGAATTGTTGATGATCCGAGGTGTAAGTACATAGATATCTTCCTCTTCGAACGCTGCCAGCTTCATCTCCACCTGCACATCGGGGTGCCTTGGGTCTGCCAGGATGAAGAGAGCTCCGTTCTCCGTTGCCTCATGGCGCAGATATTGCAGGTCGCAGCCCTGTGTGCCATCCCCATAGCGCAAGTGCAGGGCATATTCGCCGGAGTGGTTGCCCCATTGCCCCCGTGAATCAAAATCCGTGGCGTAAAATGGCCATTCTGCAGCTGGCGAGATGAGGGCATCATCCGGGTTGCTGAGCCGTTGCCCCAGGTAGCAGAACTGGAGCTTGTTTGTTTTAGTCACCTGAAGTGAAAGCTGGTTCTCCTTCGTTAAAAAATGCAGCGTGTCCATGACAGAAACTGAAAATTTACCCGGACTTACTCCATGGTTCGGGCCTGGCGGCGAGCGGTGCGCAGACGTTCGCGCTCCGCGTAGGCTTTTTTACCGATGTCGGTGTTGCGGTCGAGGTCGCGTGCAGCTTCGAGCGCAGCGATGGCTTCCAGCAGTTTGGCTTCGGAAGCGGGGGTGTGGGCACCGGTGTACATATTGGTGTACTCGCGCATGAGCAGGGGGTAGAGACAGAGAAAACCGAGCCTCTGCTTATCTGCCTGGGTGGCAAAGGGGTGCTCCATGAGCGCGCGGCAGTTGCTCAGGCACTGCTGCAGGGCTTCGCCCTCCAGCGGAGAAATAAATTGCATTCGGGCAAAGAGCAGGTATTGCTGAGCTTCGAAAGTACGCTGGCGGGCCTTCTGTTCGCGATCCGGTGCCGTGGCTGCTGATTTTGCGGATTCCAGAGCTGCGGCATTCAGCCGGGGCAGGGGGATGGTGGCGTAGGCCCCGCGCTCATCGCTGATGACCAGGCAGGGAAGTTCCTCCACTCCGGCTTTGAGGGCATTGGCGGAGTTGATAGCCTCTGCCAGGGTTTCCGCTTCATCCTCAAGCACCACATAGCGGCACTCTGCCTGAGGCACAGCTGCGCGGAGCGGTGCCAGTTTTTTGGCAATGCCCGCTGTGCTGGTGCCTTGCTGGAAATAAACGGTGTACTCCTCGCCTCTTGCCAGCAGGACTATGCAGAAAAATACGGCAATGAGACGGAGGGTGTTCATGATTATTCGGCGCGGCTGATGGTGATGCGCTTGAATCGGGAATCGGTCTCTTCTGATTGCGTGACGATACCGGGTATGGTGGCCAAGTCGTTGTGCACCAGCCGCCTCTGGTAGGCGTTCAGCTTTTCCATGAGCAGCGGCTTGCCGGTTTTCAGAACGCGCTCAGCGCGGGAACGGGCGCGGCGGAGCAGCTTGGCCTCTGCTCGGGCACGGTAGTTATCGCAGTCCACGCGCACGCGGGGGGCATCCCCCCATCTGGCCTGCACCAGGCGGTTCACCATGTATTGCATGTCATCCAGTCGGTCGCCGTCTTCGCCGATGAGGAAGCGGGCATCCGGGCTTTCGATGAGCAGGGAGATGCCGTCCTCATAGGGTTCGGTGCTCAGAGTGAAGCTGAACCCCAGCGGTGTGAGCAGGGATTCCGCAGCTTCGCGGGCCAGTGCAGAGAGACGCTCCATGTTGTAATCGTGAAATAGTGGGATTACTCCTCGCGGCCGAAGAAGCGCAACAGCATGAGGAAGAGGTTGATGAAGTCCAGATACAGGGAGAGGGCACCCAGCACGGCACCCTTGCTGCGCACCTCCTCATCTTCGCAGGTGCCCAGCTCAATCAGGCGCTGGGTATCGTAAGCAGTGAAGAGCGCGAAGATGACCACGCCGGCGCAGGAGATAATGAAATCCAGCATGCTGTTGCCCCAGAAGATATTCACAATCATGGACACCAGGAGACCGATGAGCAGCATGAAGAGCGTGCGGCCCATGGTGCTCAGGTTGCGCCTGGTCACCGCGCCGTAGATGGACATGCCGCCGAACATTGCGGCCGTGCACCCGAAGGCCTTGGCCACGGAATCCATGCCGTACACCACGAGAATGGGGCCGAAGAGCAGCCCCTGCACAGCAGCGAAGGCCAGCAGCAGAATAGTGAGTGCCCCGGTGGAAAGCCTGTTTGCCCCGAAACTCATGAACACGATGATGCCGAGGGTGCCGAGACAGACAATCCAGGAATTTTGGGCGGTCCACATGAGACTCTGGGCGTCCTGCGCGGTGTAGGCTGCCACGCCGGCCGTAATCAGCATGCACACAGCCATCCACAGATAGACCTTGTTGAGGAAAGCTTTTGCGAGCGCTGCACTGTTTGCGACCGGCAGCTGGCCGTTTTCAGGGTATGTTTGATTGTTCATGTGACTATTTTAATGGCACTCAGGCCCTAAGTCAAGCAGACTCTGCCGGCTGACGCAAAAGTGTCACGTCCGCGAAAACAAGGCAACGCGTTTGAAAATGCCCCCGCGGCATGATAAATTGGAATTTGGCGTTCCGCCAAAATTACGAGTTACGAGTTACGAATTA
>CAZTAX010000153.1:0-4269 GCA_964611765.1 uncultured Akkermansia sp.
GCCCATCGGAAGAATCACAAATTTGATGGTCCAGAACCATATCACAAAGCTTTCCTGTCTTGTAGACGAAAACGGACTCAGCGAAAACTATCTGACGCGCCTGCGTAGGTCAAAACAAAATAACAGGTACTTTTTTGCCTACGAGAACCAACGACAAGGAAAATATGGAAAAACAATTTTGATCAGAAAGTATGTCAAGCATCGAAATCGCAGAATTTGAGAGCCTTAAAACCATTGGTATTCCACGATTTTTGGGGTTTTCCAAACAAAACAGGTCCTATAATTGTTTCTTATGCGGCCTAGCGGGTAAAATCCCAACTTTTTCAAAAACCTTGAAAGTGTGTAAAATAGGCGAAATTGGGATAGAACGGAGAAAAAAAGACACGAAAAAGTCCCGAAAACATAACGATTTCGGGATAAAATGGCTCCCCCTGTTGAACTTGATTTGCATTTTGTCCCATCGGGGTAGTTTTAGAAATTAACAGTCCGTCTTACTGTTGCGGTGCCCGGCGGATGTCCTCGGCGACGGAGCGCCATCGTCCCCCGCCGACCGCTGCCACTTGCTCCCCTCCCTCCTCCCGCCCCCGGCGGCGGTCGGGTCGCTCCCTACCTCCTGAGCTACGCTCAGTCGATATCACGACGAACGCTGATTGGCAAATCCACGGTGCAAATGCACCATAGATAGCCAAAAAAGAAGCACACCTAACGGTGTGCTTCTTTTTTGGCTCCCCCTGTTGGACTTGAACCAACGACCTGCGGATTAACAGAACATGAAACACCACCCCAAAAAGCGAGACAAGAGATCAAGAAACGGGGTTGGTGTTTCGTTTTTGGCGACCATTCGGCGACCTAATTGCCAAAACAACTCTTCGCAAAGCTGATGTCCTGCCTGGCTTCTGTGCCACTTCTCCCCAAATTCCCCGGGATTTTTCTCTGTGCCGGGAAGATAATCGGGAAAATCCCAAAAGCAAGCCGCCAAAACGAGGAACAACAGCACACAGTGTTTCCTCCAAAGCTCCCAAATTCCCATCACATTTGGTGTTGCTTCCTAAAAGCAACTAATTCCTAGTAAATCTGAAAGCAACTCACCATACAACAGGTAGGGTAAACCGCAGATCAAATCTCCCCAACCACCCCGCATTTGTCCCAGCTATAGATAAATATAATAACATCGACCCCCATGGTGCTAGGCTTTCCTAACCATGGGGGATTACTTTTGGGAGGGCACCGTCTCATGGACAAATACAAGGACTTTGGGATTAGACTTGAGAAATCAGATTTGGTAGAATTTTCTGCAGAGGTGATGCGGATGGCTGAAAACGACTCTGAACTACTCAACACAGTCTACAAAGAAGTAAGCGAGAAGTTGGGCATGGATATGGCAATGGAGATCTACCAGATGTTCAAAGGGCAACAGATCAACTTTCCCGTACGCTTCTTCAACCCAGCAAGAATCCAGCAAATCATCGTCAAGGAATACGACGGCACCAATGTGCGCACCCTCGCAATCAAGTATAATTACTCCGAAAAAACCATCAGGAGAATTATAAAAGACTCCCTCGAGGAATGTACATAAAACGAATCAACGGAGGCGATACAAATGAGCAAGTACACACTCTTTACGCAAACAATCGAATTTAAGGTCTGTAATGAGCAATTCTTTGATATCCAGTATCAGGTTTGGAGATCCCTGGATGCTTCTTCTGCCGAATTTAACAAGTGGTACGATTCGTGCGGTGATATCCTTACGGTTTTAAAAGGGTATGAAAAAAAGGCCACAGAACTTGTTATCAAGCATTCTAATAAAAAGCTTTTTGCAGAGCTTCCTCAACTGGAAATCTATGACATTAGCGAAGACAGTTACGATGATGAATGTCTCGTATTCTCCGAAAGCATTGATGCTCTTGATGAAGTTGCCGATGCATACAACAGCATTATTGCACAGCAAGAGGCAGAGGAAGAATATCGTGCCGAAAGAAAAGCCAATCGTGGCCGAGTCGTCGGGGGCGGTTTCGGTGTTGGTGGTGCATTAAAAGGAATGGCAACAGCCGGTACAATGAACGCAATTTCTGGAGCAGGTCATAGTTTGGTGAACGCTATAGGAAATATAGGCTCCGCAATGGAGGCTTCTTCTGCCAAGCGAGCTCTTTACAATAATAGCTCCACCAAAGCGACATTGCGTAAAGGTATTCGAGAAGATGTCCTTGCCTGTTATAACGCACACATTCATTTAATCAACGAGCGAAAAGGTAATTACTATGTCAGTTGCTTTGATTCTGACAAAGCAGGTGCATTGTTCGAGAATGCCAAGAAGGTAGCTCAGAAGAGAGTCGAATTGCTTCTTGATGCATTCAAAAACTGTCCTTGGAACGAAGATCTGCTCTCCTACATATTCTCTGAATACAAAGAGGAGCGCAAAAATGTATGGGTAATCGCCAAACGATTCCATGTAGACCTGCATCAGGTTGCCGAGGATTGTTTCTCTAAGATGTATACCGGCAACGCACGAAATTCGGAAGATGCCGCACAGGCTGTCAAACAGGATATCCTCACTCAAATGAAGGAGCTTGGGATTACCGTAAGCGGAACCATTGATCGCATTGAGCGCGATGGTGTCTCTCGGATTTTGAGCGGCTATGATACCGCAAAAGATCAGGCCCGGAACGAGATGTTTGATAAGCTGGATGCATACGATGCAACCGAGCAGAACAAGGCAGTCATCATCCATAATAAAGGTGTTTGGGAACTTGCAAAAAAATACCATGTTAGCTTTAGTACCGAAGAGGTGGAGAAGATTCTTTCTGCGGCATATATTCCAGCTGCAAAGAATAATGAAGCCGAAGCACAAAAGGCTAAAACTAGAATCAAAACTATCATGCTAGCTTTAAACGTAAAAGATAGCGCAACTTTTAATGCTCTAGAGTGCGATTGTATTCAGCGCCTTTGCCCAAACTATCAAACTGCCGATGAAGCTACATGCAATTCAATGTTAAAATCCATTGAGGCTTATGACGCACTGGAAAAGAACAAGAGTAAGTTCATCCACGGAATTCGAGCAAGAATAGAAGCCATTTGGTCTGCCGAAGATGGTGAGATATTTGATAATGTTTATCTAAACACAGATATCCATAACGCAGAGCAAATTGAAAAATCCGTGCAATTCGTTCAAAGTAAGAAACGCACAGCAAGTGGAAACAAGTACCTTTCCGCACTGAAGACTTGTAATGAAGAAAACATAAAAAAAGCTCAACAATTTCAACAATCATCTACAAAGCTGGCTATGTATATCGGTGTTGGCGCAGTCATACTGGGAATTATTCTGCTTATTGCTGATCTAGGTTTGGTATTAAGTCTTGCGGTTGCGGCAATTGGTGCTATTTTGCTAGTGTATTATAACAACTTGAAGAAGGTCTGGGATGTGTTAACGCTCAACGGAACACTTGTGCATGCAATGCTGTCTATTACAGGTGCCGAGAAGAAAGCACCTCCTAAGCAAAGTCCCGAAGATGCTGCTGCTAAAATCGATCAGGATGCTAAATTGTTGGTAGAAATTGAGGAAATGGAGAAACAGATGAGCGAGGTAAATAAAGATGCCCAAAATTAAAGAGTTCCTTAATAAGCTTCCATTTAAGCTTAACCCATACGTAATCGCTGTCGTTGTTCTAGCCGTAATAATCATTCTTTCCTTGACTGGTAGACGTAGTCAAGAGGATACCTTTGATAAATTTATAGAAGCCTATTCCAACCTTGATGCCGAAGCAATCGTTGAATTAATGCCAGATGAATACATTGAAGAATTAATAGACAAAGGTAAAATTGACAACAGACGTGATATGGCTCGCATTGTTCAAAGCGCTCTTGACTACCAATTCGAATATTACTATGACGAAGATACATGGTCCTACTCATATGAGATCGTCAGCGAAAGAAGCGCTAAAAAAGGAGATAATGACCAGACCTATGACGAAGTGCTACGGAATTTTGGCGAACATGGCGACGGAATTAAGGAAGTTGTCATCATAAGCTTCGATCCCACGATCACATATATGAACTATGATGATGAAATGGACGAAAAGCCCCTTAACCGAAGCTATGTGCACTTGGTGAAAATTGGCCAATCGTGGTATATTGCCGAGTTCCACGATATTTGGAATTGGGTTTAAACTTCTCTTGCGCACTAGGTAGTGTTGTGGAACACAGAAATTCTCTTTTCTATGTTCCACACATCAGTCTCCCTGCCCGTGGTTTGGGCAGGGAGATTTTTCTTGC
>CAZTAX010000154.1:0-630 GCA_964611765.1 uncultured Akkermansia sp.
GATGCGGGCGGCGGGGTGAATATCGATGCCGAATACCTCGCTGCCCACGCTCTGGAAGAGCAGGGCGAGCATGTAGCGCTCCTGCTTCCACAGAATGTGTGCCAGGCGGTAGGTGGCCAGGGCGTGGAAACCCTTGAAGAACATGAGCGGCTCCAGCGCGTTGTGGCAGGCGGCATCGCGCTCCACCACG
Organism: uncultured Akkermansia sp.; assembly: GCA_964611765.1. GTDB lineage: Bacteria > Verrucomicrobiota > Verrucomicrobiia > Verrucomicrobiales > Akkermansiaceae > Akkermansia. The sequence continues at coordinate 191 of CAZTAX010000154.1, forward strand.
GCCTGCAGGTCCGCGGCCATCATTTCCACGGCCATGGGGTCGCTCTTCAGCAGGGAGCGGATGAGGGGCTCCAGGTCATCGCGCCCGATATCGCGGCGGGAAAGCTTGCGCGCCAGGCGCACCGAGACGGCGGTGGCCAGCTTGTTGCGGCTCAGCACCACATCATCCAGCAGGCCGGTGAGCTTGGGCTCCTGCCCGGCGGCGGTTTCGGCGGCGGCATAGATATCATCCCAGATTCTCCTGGCGAGATCCGGCTGCTGAGGCACCATTTTTTCCGGGCGTAACATGGGGGGCAGGGGGGGGCTGTTGATTAATCCACGCAGCAGTCGCTGAGCATTTCATCCAGGCGGTAGGTCATTTCGGCCAGTGCCTCGCGGGCGGGGGATTCCGGCAGCATCCAGAGCACCTCGCGGGCCTCTTCGTTGCGGGAAAGCCCTTCT
>CAZTAX010000154.1:640-4149 GCA_964611765.1 uncultured Akkermansia sp.
GTATCGCGCAGGCGGGAGTAGTCAATCTCCTCGTGCTTCTCCACGCAGCTGCGGGCATATTCGGCCACATCCTCACTGCTGGATTCCATGAGGAAATACACCGGCAGGGTGAGCTTGCCCTTTTCGTTATCCGTGCCCAGGGTCTTGCCGGCGGTGTCATCCGTGCCGGTCAGGTCCAGGCAGTCATCGTATATCTGGTAGGAGATACCCAGCAGGGTGCCCATGCGGTTCAGCTGCTCTGTCATCTCATCATCCAGCCCCTGCAGGAAGGCAGCGCCGGCCATCGCCATGGCAAAGAGGGTGGCCGTCTTCTTGCGGATAAGCTCGTAGTAATCCGCGCGGCTCATCTCCATATCCCACAGCCGGGTGGACTGCTCCACCTCGCCCTCGCACAGGTCGCGCACCCCCAGGGCCATGCGGCGGATGAAGCGCGAGTCGCCGATTTCAGAGCCCATCACCATGGCCTGGGCGAGCATGGAATCACCCAGCAGCACAGCCAGTTCATTGCCCCACAGGGCATTCGGCGTGGGCTGGTCGCGGCGGGTATCCGCCTTATCCAGCACGTCGTCATGAATGAGGGAGGCCATGTGCAGCATTTCCAGCATGGCGGCGAAGGTGGTGTGCTCCTTTTTGATACCGCCGGTGGCCGCTGCGGTGAGCAGCACTAGTCCCGGGCGGATCATTTTTCCCTTGCCTTTGCACACCTGGTGCATGTACTCCCGCATGTAGGGCGAGAAATGCTCCGTCTGGGCATCGATGGTGTCCCGGACTTTCTGCAGTTCGGTCTCCACGATGCGCATGTAGGCTTTCTTGTTACGCAGTTTGCTGAAAAACGGAAGGCTCATGGGAAAATGATAATATGATACAGAGCGCCGGTGCACACCGCCGCTGCGGTCAGTCTAGCAGAGAATGCACGCCTTGGCAACCTTTTCCCCATCTGCTGGCAGGAAAAGTGCTCAAAGTCATGTTAATTCCGGCTTAACTTCGGAAAAATCTTGCCTTGCGGTGCCCGTATGGTAGATTGATACTATGAACAAGGCCGGATTTCGTAACTGGGTGGAGCAGAACAAGCTGGCGGATGAGCAGGTACTCTGGGCAGGCAGCCCGCGCATGGTGTATTTCCGCGGGCTCTTCTTCACCCGTGTGATTCCCGGTCTCCTGCTGCTGGGACTGGCCGGGTGGTTTTACTGTGGCGCACCGGGCATTCCGCTCGCAGACTGGGCCATGTTCCTCACGGAGGCCTTCCCCCGCGAGCTCGTACTCGTGTTCGGGGCGCTCTTTGTGCTGCTGCCCTTTGTGCGGGCCTACATGCTGCGGCATACCTTCTACATCATCACGGACCGCCGCGTGTTCAAGGCCCGCGTGCTGAGCAGTCGTGTGCGCCAGTTCCCGCTCGAAACCCTGGCCAGGGCCCGCCGCATCGATTACCGCGATGGCCTCTGCAGCTACCTCTTTGATGAATGGGAGGATGGACCCCACCGCCACGAACGCGTGACCCGCGGCATCTATTTCGTGCGTCCCGATTTCAGGGAAGCGCTGGAGAATGCCCTGCAGAAATGAATCCGGGCCCGCGCCAGTCTTTGAATTTTGCGGGCGAATGCCCGCGGAACTTTTTACTCGTACTTCGTAACTCGTAATTCGTAATTCCAATTTGTCGGTCAGCTCCCTCCCTCCTCATTCAAAAGTCCTTCGACTTTTGTACTGATTTTGTCCAAAAGTCCTTCGATTTTTGTACAGAATTTGCTCAAGAGTCCTTCGAATTTTGTTCTCCTTCCTCCGAATATCATTGACTGATAAGGCAAAAAGTGATAAATAAGAATCAGACAAAAATAAAACTGCGCGAAAGGTCAGCAATATGGAACGTTGGAGCATGAAACAACTCGAGGCGTGGAAACAGAATCCGCGCCGCAAGCCGCTTCTCCTGCTGGGTGCCCGCCAGGTGGGAAAAACCTGGCTCATGCAGGAGTTCGGACGGCGGCATTTCAAGAGCATCGTGTATATCCGCTTTGATAACGATGAATATATGCGCCGGTCTTTTGAGCAGGATTATGATATAACCCGTTTGCTGGATGCTCTGCATGTGCGGAGCCGGCTGAGCATCGTGCCGGGAGAGACTCTCATCATTCTGGATGAAGTGCAGGAATGTCCCCGTGCGCTCACTTCACTGAAGTATTTTTGCGAGGAAGCCCGTGAGCTACATATCATTGCGGCTGGTTCTCTGTTGGGGGTGGCGGAACATACCGGCACGGGCTTCCCTGTGGGCAAAGTAGACCGCATCTACATGTATCCGATGAGTTTTACTGAGTTCCTGGCGGCTACAGGCAATGAGGTATTAGTTGAGCTTCTTCATCGTCGTGATTGGCAAATGATGCATACCTTTCATCTGAAATTCACAGAATTGCTGCGAACATACTACTATGTGGGCGGCATGCCGGAAGCCGTGGCGGCGTACATTGAAACGCGCAATGTTGATACTGTGCGTCAGGTCCAATTGACCCTGCTGGAAGACTACAGACAGGACTTCAGTAAACATGCCGGCTCAGTTGAAACCCATCTGATCAGCCAGATATGGAAGTCATTGCCGGCCCAATTGTCCCGGGAGGATAAACGCTTTGTCGCTTCCGCTGTAGAACCCGGTTTGCGTGCGGCGAAACTCCGCGGCCCTATCCGCTGGTTGGATGATGCTGGCCTTGTTCAGTTGGTGCACAGGGTTTCTCATCCTGAGATACCTCTCTTGGCTTATGCCGACAACGCATTCAAGATGTACTTCCTGGATGTCGGCCTCCTGGCTGCAAAATGTGAGTTGGATGCCGATACCCTTCTGGAAGAAAACAGCATTTTCATGCAATATAAGGGAGCTCTCACAGAGCAATATGTGCAGCAACAACTGCGCTCCGAGCATGGAATCTCACCCTTCTACTGGACTGCGGAGAAAGCCCAGGCTGAAGTCGATTTCCTGTTTTCGCAGGCCCGCCGAGTCATTCCTCTCGAGGTTAAGGCGGAGCTGAATCTTCAGGCTAAGAGCTTGAGAAGCTTCTGTAAACGTTTTGAATGTGATCTCGCCCTGCGCATGTCCATGTCCGGCTATGGCCAATCCATTGTTCAATTGACTTCCGGGCATTCCTACACCGTGCTGGATCTCCCTTTGTACGCTGTTTCTGCTGTTCAGGCTGCTGTTTCGGATTGGTTTGCTCAGAAGGGAACTTCTAAAAACTCAGAATGAACCAATAAATTGGAATTGGGCGAGCCGCAGGCGAGCGACCTCTAAAGCCCGTGAAACGGGCGACATATCAATAGCGAGTGGTGTAGCATGCCACGCGTCAGCGGGGCGTGCGGAACCACTCGTACAGTAAAAAATAGAACCAGAACCCGTGAAACGGGTGACAGAAACGGTTGCATGTCATAGAGCTACGCCTGCTGTCACCCGTTTCACGGGTTCCCTATTTATATTATTACGCGTTGGAATAATTAACGGTCTCCCTGAAATCTAAGTTAGATTCTGCGGGAAA
>CAZTAX010000155.1:0-4021 GCA_964611765.1 uncultured Akkermansia sp.
GTAACTCGTAATTTTGGCGGAACGCCAAATTCCAATTTATCGAGCTGAGGGGGGGGGGCTTCTTCAAAATGGCGCAGATATATCTATTGCTCACATAATCTATGGGACACGCGTGCTTTTTCACACGTAGAGCCGCTTTATGCTTGATAAAAGCAGGTTTTATGCGATAATGAGTCTGGATTGAGCTCATCTTATGGCAGAAGAAGAAGAGGATTTTTACAAAGAGCCGACCCGCAAGGAGTGGGCCGGGTTCTGGACACTCGTGGCAGTCCAGGCGCAGAACGCCTTTAATGAGAAAGCGGTGCAGTTCCTGCTCATTCCGCTGGGGGTCTGGCTCTGGGGCGCGGATGGCAGCACGCTTGAATACATACTGGGCGCCATTTTCGTGCTTCCGTACATTCTGTTCTCACCGCTGGTAGGGTGGTTATCTGACTGTTTCTGCAAGACGCGCATCGTGCAGGTGATGAGCGTCATCCAGATATTCATCATGAGCTGCATGCTGTTCTGCTTCTACCAGCATGATATGTATGCCGCCATTCTCTGGTTTGCCATCTTTGCCACGCAGGCAACCATTCTTTCCCCTGCCAAAAAGGGCATTGTAAAGGATTTGCTGGGGTCTAAATACATTGGTTTCGGCTCCGGTATCATCGAGATGAGTCTGGTGTTCGTGCTGCTTGCCGCCCAGATTGGTGTATTCTTCTGGTTCTCCTACCTGCTGACCTCGTACGAGGCGCAGAACTCCCCCACCTACAATGCCGAGCTACTCGCCGGCTGGGATTCGGTCATCCTGCCCACCTGGATCTTCATCGGTCTGGCGTGTCTGGTATGCGCTGCATCTTTCCTGGTGCCCCGCTACCCGGCCAAGAAAGCGCGCCCTTTCAGCTGGAGCCTGTTCTACGAGCACTTCGGGCAGATCAAGTACCTGTGGCAGGATCGTCTGCTGCGTCTCAGCGAGCTGGGCATTGCGTATTTCTGGTGTCTGGCCGGCTCACTGTTCCTCATTCTGATTCAGATAGCCAAGAGCATGCAGGCCGCAGACCCGAACGTGGATTTCTCGCTGCAGTGCGGCATTCTGATGGCCTGGATGACCGGCGGTGTGGTGCTGGGCGGCGTGGTGGCCTCGCAGCTCTGCAAGGGCAAGAATGAGCTCGGGCTCATTCCCTTCGGGGCCATCGGCATCACCCTCTGCACACTTCTGCTCACCTTCTTTGATGTCAACACCTACACCAGCAATGCCCTGCTGGGTCTCACCGGAGCTTTCGGCGCAGCCTACCTTGTGCCGCTCAATGCATTCCTGCAGGATAACTGTGACCCCAACAACCGCGGCAATATCATCGCCGCCGGTAACCTCATTGATAACCTGATGGGCCTGGTGGCCGTGGCGCTCATGTGGGTGATGTATGAAATCTTCGGTGCCAGCCCGCAGCAGCAGTTCTTTGTGCTGTTCCTGATGAGCTTCTTCATCCTCATCTGCTCGCTGCGACTGATACCCCAGGAGTTCATCCGCATGATCGGCATCTGGTGTCTGCAGCTGGTGTACCGCCCGCGCACCATCAATCTGGAGCGTCTGCCCATGCGCGGCGGTGCCCTGCTGGTGGTGAACCATGTGACATACGCTGACGCGCTCTTCCTCACCATGGTATGCCCGCGCCCGGTGCGCTTCATCGTGGCAGAGGAATTCATGGCCATGCGTCTGCTGGGCTGGGCACTGGAAATCTTCAACTCCCTGCCCATTTCCTCCCGTAACCCGCGCGAGGCCATTGTGAAAGCGGCCAAAGCCATCGAGAACGGCGATATCATCTGCATCTTCCCGGAAGGGCAGCTCACGCGCAGCGGCTGCCTCACCCCCATCCGCCGCGGCATGGAAATGATAGCCCGCCGCGCCAAGGCCCCGATCATTCCGGTGTATATGGACGGTCTCTGGGGCAGCATCTTCTCCTTCTCACGCAACCGTTTCTTCACCAAGCTGCCCAAGACCCTGAACTACAATTTCACCGTAGCATTCGGGGCGCCGCTTGACCAGGAAACCTTCAACAGCCGCACTGTGCTGCGATCGTTCCGCGAGCTTTCCGCCACCTGTCTGGAAACGGCAGATGATATCAGCCGCGAAGGTCTCATCCGCATGCTGGAAGAGCGTGGCAACAAATCGCTCGTCTTCTTCCCCGGCGGCTCGCTCACCGCTATTCAGATTGCAGCGGCGCTTATCGGCCGCCAGGCAGATGAGCAATTTCCGCCCCTGGCCCGCAAGTGGTTGAAGCTCCTTATCGATGGCACAGAAGATCTGCTCGCCCTGCACCGCTACTGGCTGAACACCTGCCAGGTGCGCCGGGTGAACGCTCTGAAGGAAGGGCGCCACCACCTGCTCACCACCGTAGGGCACGGCGAGCCGCAGGAACTGGTGCTGGCCGTTCTCTGGCCCCTCATCACACGCACCCCGGTGCACTTGATTGAAAACCCGCAGGAGACGCTGGATTCCACCATCTCGCAGATTGTGGGTGGGGCCCACATGCGCCGGATTCTGCTCACCACCATTCCGCCGCGCCAGATTCCCTTCTACGATTTCAGCGGCGGCCCGGCCATTTCCACCCCGAACATGCGCTGGCGCCCCTGCCTGTGCACCTCCATGGGCAATATCATCTCCATGAGCATGTGCCACAGCGTCTTCAAGATGAGCGATGGCACCATCCAGCTTGGTGTACGCCCCCGCACGCGAGGCCTGCTTCTGCCAGGGTACCGGGTGGAGGCCTCGGCAGAGGGCTCCAACGCCATCATCAGTGCGCCTTCTCTGCGCACGGATTATACCCTGCCATCCCACATCTATCTGGATGAAAGCGGTTTCCTTGCTGAGCTTTCGTAATCCCCCCTCCCCGTATATGCAGTAACCGCATCGTTTTCCATGGCCCACAAGAAAAGACCAGTTCCCAAGCTCATTGTCCGGCAAAATGCTTTCAGCCGTTTCCTGAAGGAAAATTACGGCTACACCGATGTCCGGCAATATACAGTTCCCAAGAAATTCTCCAGTCGGCTCAACTCCATATTCCTGGCAAAAGACCGCGACGGCAGGGACATTTTCATCAAAGCCTGCCGCTACGGCGACATGAGCGAAAACGAATACCGCTGCACCATGGCACTCTGGGAGCAGGCCCCGGAGAACTTTGCCAAGCCGCTGGCATACTACGCCGGCAAAAAGCATGCTTTCTGCAGCGCGGAATACCGCCCCGGCAAAGATTTGCGCACACTTATCGAACTGGAGGGCGGAGTATCCCTCTCCGCCGAACAGAAAGCCCAGATAGTAGAAGACTTGTACAGCATATTCCAGGCGCTGCAGCGAGCCGATATTGTGCACTGCGATTTCGCCCTGAAAAACATGCTGCTGCACAACGGGCGCGTCATTCTCATAGATTGCCAGCTATCAGCCAAACGAGGAAATACAAAACGCATATCATTCTTCAGCAATATCCTGAAACTCTGCCTCTACAAATGGCTGGCTCCCGTAGACACCAATGTGCTGATGTGGGAAGATACCACCGGGATACTGGATTCGATTCAAAAGGTAGGGACCGATGATGCCCATCGTGAGCGATTTGAAGCCATCTGCGCTGAAGTCAAAGCAAGCATCGGCAAGCTCCAATACGTTATGCCCTATCCCAGCCTGGAGGAACTGAACCACTGCATCAAGGTGAGTTACTTGCGCAGCCTGTTCCATCCCAAATCCAAGCTCCGGTCGCGCTACCGACACGTTACGGAGATGCTGAAACATATAAAATCGCAGCATCCCAGCATAATCGGCGACAAGAAAAACGACTGATTTCGCACCAAAAGCCCCTGCCATGGGGCTTTTGCAGTTATTGAATCGGGGACCTAAAAACTCACTCCTGCCCGACAAATTGGAATTTATCGGGCGGTTGGCGGACGGAACGTCCGCGGGATTTTGAGCCCACGGAGTGAGGTGAAAGACCTTAGGCCGGGGTAAGAGCGCGTCAGCGCTCGCAGCCCCTGTTAACGGATAAAAAGAGATATC
>CAZTAX010000156.1:0-3970 GCA_964611765.1 uncultured Akkermansia sp.
ATGCTACACCACTCGCTATTGATATGTCGCCCGTTTCACGGGCTTTAGAGGTCGCCCGCCTACGGCTCGCCCAATTCCAATTTATTGGTTCATTCTGAGTTTTTAGAGGTTCCCATAAATGCGTTATCCGCATCGGAGGTGCAACAAATTGGGATTTTTTGGGGCGGAACTTTGTCGGAGCTCGGGACTTCAGTCCCGGTTAAAAGCACCGTGAATTCGGGACTGAAGTCCCGTGCTTCGAAAACGACAAACATCAATTTGGCGATTTCTCATGAAATCTGACGCAGCGCAGTGCCGATTTTTTTCAGCACACGTTTTTTTTTCTTGCTTTCCCTGAATCGCATGGTAGACTACGGACTTAGTAAGGCTCATTACACCTTTCCCCCCAATCAGAATACATATGAAAAAAATCTTTGCATCTCTCCTGGCCCTGGCGGGCATGGTAGTCGGTCTCACCCTCACCTCCTGCGGCGGCGGTGGTGGCAGCGGCGATTCACCAAGCCTTGAAGGTTTGACTGTGATACTTTCTGGTTCCACTCCTGGTTTTGAGGTAGAATTCATTACCAGGCACGGGAAGTCAGGCAATTATGATTGTAATGCAACGGTGGGTTCGGATACAACACCGACCTCGTTCTCGCTTCATCCGGGGTATCCCCAGCAGACAACAGATGGAAAAGTTACCCTTAAAGGCGACTTTGGTTTCCAAAGCGGCAAATGGACAATTTCGTCCTCTGAAGCCGCCAGTTTGCTGGGTGTCCCAACTTTATCAAGTTCCGGATGCGCAATAAAGGAACTGACCATGACACTGACATTTGATGAAGATGGAAATGGCAGTCTGATGTGGCAGGGCACAGCGAATGGTTTCGATAACAACGGCAACGCGACGGAGGAGGTAGACGTCAATAAGATATACGCATCGGGGATTTATGTTAAAGGCCCGCTTAAGCACCTTTTCAATGCAGCGGAATAACAGGTAAAGCCCGGAAAACAGATTTTCACACAAAGGCAGGCTCGCGGAAGAGAGCCTGCCTTTGTTCTGCCAACAGGGCGAAAGTGGAGCGGTGCACGAGCAGAGACGCATCACAGCCGGTGGCGGAAGTCGTCCTGCGGGGTAAGGCTGGCGACAAATGCCACGAGGAGGTCGATGCAGCTCTGCACATCCCGCATATCGGCGGTTTCCACCGGACTGTGCATATAGCGCAGGGGGAGCGAGAAGCAGGTGGCCGGCACGCCGCTGCGGGAGCGGTAGACCTGATCCGTGTTGGTGCCGGTGGAACGCCCCGTCGTTTCGCGCTGCATGGGGATTTCCTGCTCGTAGGAGAGGAGCTCCAGGCGGGCATTCACATTCGGGTGGCAGACGGGGCCGAAGCTGAGGCACCCGCCCTGCCCCAGGCGCACATCGCCATAGCGGCCCTTATCCAGGCCGGGGGAGTCGGTGGCGTGAGTCACATCCAGGCAGATGGCGGCATCCGGTTGCAGACGGAAGGCCAGCATGCCGGCGCCCACGCAGCCGATTTCCTCCTGCACCGTGTTGGCAAAGACCACATTCCAGGCGGGTTTGATACACTTCTCAGCCAGGGTACGGGCCACCTCTGCCAGGATAAAGCCGCAGAGGCGGTCATCCAGCGCGCGGCAGACCAGGCGGCGGCCATCGTTCAGCATGAGCGGGCCATCGCAGTACACACCCACGCTGCCCACGCGCAGGCCCAGGGCCTCCACCTCCTCACGGGAATCGCAGCCGAAATCCACATACAGCTCGTGGAGCTTGGGAGCTTTCTCATCCGCCGCGCCACCGCGCAGGTGGATAGCCGTGTTGCCGGTGATGCCGATCACCTCGCCATCCGTACCCAGGAAGCGGATGCGGCGCCCGCGCGCAATAGCCACATCGCTGCCGCCCACGCGCTCCACGCGCGCAAAGCCGCTCTCATCAATATAGCGGATGGAGAAGCCGATTTCATCGGCATGCGCATCAAGCATCAGGGTGGGGGCGCCCTTCTCCGCCGCCGCGCGCAGCAGCGCCCAGGTGGAACCGTACGCATCGCACTGCACCTCGTCCGTATACGGGCGGATATAGTCCGCCCACAGACGCTGGGCATCCATCTCCAGCCCCGTTGGCGCCGGAGTCTCCAGATATTCGCTCAGGAATTCAGCAGATTTCTCGTTCATGGTCATTTTATCTTGTCATTTATCGGCTCATTTATCGGCTCATTGGTCGGCTCACTTACAGGCTCAGCCAACATCGCCTCTCACGCTTGGTTTCAATACTACTTATTTATAATAAATGATTTATATTATCATCTTACATACTTCTGCAATCATTTTACAGGCTCATTTATCGGCTCATTGATTTCTTCAATAATTTATCATCCTAAAATTTTCCATCTGGCCGATTTTTTATCCCCTTCACGCACCAGCACGCCAAGTTTTGTGAGTTCATCGAACTCTCGTTTCAGCATCGCAATACTCAGTCCCATACCCTCCGAAACAGCATTTTCCGCAGATTGAAGAACACCCGTGACCCGGCCATGGTCATCCTTCCAGGTAGATTTCCACTCCAGGCCCCGGTGTTCTATCTGCATGCTGCTTTTACATATTGGCATAGCCGATATCGGAGCGGCGCTGGGAGCCGGCAAAATCGACCTTGGTCGCCTCGGCATGGGCCTTGGTGCGGGCGGCATCGAGCGTATCGCCCTGGGCCACGATGGCAAGCACGCGGCCACCGGCAGTCACCCAGCCCTCGGGGGTTTTCTTGGTGCCGCAGTGGAAGACGCGGGCTTCGCAGTTCTCCAGACCGGAGATGAGGTCGCCGCTGTGGGAGCCGGCGGGATAACCGGCGCTGGCGAGGATGCAGCAGATGCTCCAGCCCTCGTTGAAGGAAATAAGTTCCGGGGCAAAATCACCCTGGGCGCCCTTCAGGCAGAAGGTGGCGAGGTCGCCCTGCAGCAGGGGCATCACGGCCTCGCACTCGGGGTCGCCGAAGCGGCAGTTGTACTCAATGACCTTGGGGCCCTGCGGGGTGAGCATGAGGCCGAAATACAGGAATCCGCGGTAGGGGAGGCCATCTGCCAGCAAGCCGCGCACAGTGGGAGCCACGATGGTTTCCTCGATGGTCTTGATGAGCTCCGGCGAGGCCAGCTGGCGGGAAGCCACAGCCCCCATGCCGCCGGTGTTGGGGCCGGCATCGCCCACCTCCAGGCGCTTGTAGTCGCGCGCCGGGCAGAGGATGAGGTACTTATCATCGCAGATGGCGCCGAAGATGGAAATCTCCGGGCCGGTGAGGAACTCCTCCACCAGCAGGCGACCGGCCCCGAAACGCTTCTGGATGAACACCTCGTTCAGGAACTCCTCTGCGCTGGCGGCATCCGGGCACACGGCCACGCCCTTGCCGGCGGCCAGGCCATCGAACTTCAACACGGTGGGGTACCGGCCATTGATGGCGGCGATGGCTTCATCATAGCTCTCCACGGCGGTAGCCATGCCGGTGGGAATACTGTGGCGCAGCAGGAAATTCTTGGCAAATTCCTTGGAGGCCTCCAGCTGAGCGCTCTCCTTCTGCGGGCCCCAGCAGGGGATGCCGGCTGCAGCGCAGCGATTGGCCAGTCCGTCTTCCTTCACGAGGTAGCTTTCCTCGCCTGCCACGCAGAGGTCCATCTTGTTGTCCACCATCCACTGGATGAGGGAGTCGAAACCATCGGCCTCGATGCGCGTGGCGATCCGGCAGATGGCATCGCTGCCGGGGAACGTGTAAAGCTCGGGTTTGCACGGGCTGGCGGCCAGGGTCTCGACAAGAGCCTGCTCGCGCCCACCTTTTCCTATAACGGCAATTTTCATGTTGCGCGCATTCTATCACATTCACCCGCGCGGAGCAAGGCGAATGTCAGCGGCGCACGGTATAGTCGCATGCGCCTGCCTGAGTTATTGCTCTGGCAATTAAAGATTGATGTGTTGTACGCTCATGTGAGGTAACAAA
>CAZTAX010000157.1:0-3919 GCA_964611765.1 uncultured Akkermansia sp.
TCGCCGTAGAGGGCCACGTAGGTGCCATCCTGCTCAGCCTTGCGCAGGCCGGGAACCTTGGCTTCGCCATCGATGTAGCCGAAGGCCACACCCAGGCTGCTCTTCTCGCCCACCTTCATATCAGCACCCACGGCGGCACCCTTCAGGTCGATATCGCCGTTACCGATACCGCTCGTGCCACCCAGCACGGCAGCCCAGGCGGTGCCGCGGCCGTTGGCAATGCAGCCGGTGTTGGTGCGCTGGCCGCGCACGGTGTTCACAAAGGTGCGGCTGGCGGTGGCAATGCCCCAGTTGGCCTGGGCCACGGCATCGGCCTTGTCCTGCTTAAACTTGCTCACCAGCACCAGGCTGTTACCCTGCAGCTCCAGCTCCACCGTGCTGTCGTTGTACACCAAGGTTACATCGCCCATGGTCAGCGTACCCGTGCTGCTCAGCAGCTTGTCGCCCACGCCATAATCGTCATCTGTGAGGACCACCGAAACACCGTTACCCAGCGTCAGGCTGCCCTTCACCGACAGCACCTTGCCATCGTTCAGCGTCACCGAGCCGTTGTCGTTGATGGTCAAGTCGACCTCCAGGTTGGCATCACCCATTGTCTGCACATCAATCTCACCTGTGGTCATCGAACCGCCCAGCTTCTCATCGCGCACAAGCGTACCTTCGCCCGTCAGCGTTACCTTTCTGGCCCTGGCCACACCTTCCACCACCAGCTCATGGCTCACATCCATGTCGCCATCGTAGTTTTCAGCATTCCGTATGATGCAGCCGGTCACAATCAGGTCATTGGTCAGGGCATTGCCCCCCATATCAAACACACCGCAGTCTGTATCTGTGCTAGTGAGTTCAATAGCGCCGGTACCAACACTGGAGCCTTCTTTCAGTACCAGTGTAGCCCCCTTAATCACCGTGCCGCCGCTGTAGTCATTATTCGCACCGGAAATCGTGGTCGTGCCGCTGTTAACCGTCACAGAAGAAGTACCGCTGATGGTGCCGGAAATCTCGCCACCCTCGGCGGTGATTTCAGTGTCCTTGATGTCGGCGCACACCATTGAACCAGCCTCTGTTGTCAGTTCGCCTTCGGAAATAGTACCGGAAAGTTCGGTACCCTCGACGGCGGTGATATCACCATTCGTCACATCGACGCTCACCTTGACACTCTCCTCGTCATCGTCTGCGGTTGTCATCTTGCATCCGGAAAGATCACCGTAAAGAGAACCTCCACTCAATGTGAGGGTCTCGATAGTGCAGCCGGTACTCACAACAATGCTACCACTGTTCATGCTGACGGCCTTCAGATCACCATTGATAAGGTTCAGCGTAGCACCGTCCACCAATAAGTCGCCAGTCGTGCTCAGCGCTGCTTTCTTGAGCTCGCTCCCCACGTTAATAGTACCACTGTTTAAAGTGAGAGCACCCGTTTTAACATCTCCTAAAATGTTGAGAGTGCCGCTTGTTCCGTCTGCACCGCTGGTCATCGTTATGTCGGATGTGATGGAGGTTCCATCAAGAGTCATAGTACCGCCCTCCACGGTGATGTCGCCAAGGTTTATGGATTCTGTTAAGGGGACTCCGGCATAATTATCACTTACAAAGTTATCCAGATTAATGAGGACATCGCCTTTTTTCAACGAGATTCCATTCAAAGAGGCGTAGTGATTCACATGAAGAGAACCTCCATCAACCACCGTTTTCAAACCAATGCTTCCTTTAGCTGTTTCGGTTGCATTACCTACCTTGACAGAAACATTTGCACCGATTGTGAAAGGATTCGCTTCACGTTCCTCCCTCGCTTCGAGTTTGCCACTATCGGTGATGTTGATTGTGACTGGGTAAACCTCAGTTGCGTTAACAGTAAAACTATCGGTTTGCACGGTACCTTGTATGCTGATAGAGCTTGGATAGTATGTGGTTAAGCAGTTAAATTCAATTGAATCGGATATAAAAGTAGTAGCATGTCCGAAGATACATCCATAGAAGTTGCCTGATGGAATGTTGGAATTGATGGTGGTTTTGCCATCAACTGTAATGGTACTCTCATAGCGTGACTCGAGTTTAATATGGTTAATGGTCAATTCATCAAAATTCCCCTCGCCTCCTTTGACATACAAATATTGATAGTTGTTATCGCCAATTGTCGTTTCTTGGACTTTAACTTCCGCTGCACATGCAACGCAAGCTGCCAAAATTGAGCTGATAAAAATAGTCTTTTTCATAAGAGTGTAGTGTTAGCGCATTGCATTCTAAACAATAGGGGGGGTGTCAAGAATAAAAGTATTTTTATGACACTTTTATTAACTTATAGGATAAAGTCCATATTTAACTGCCAGCATCTACGCACACGCGCTTTGCGCTTGAAAGCGGGGCGGCAATCTGGTACAAGGCTTCTGAAGCATGAGCAACGCAGGGATGCAGCAGGGCATGAGGCAGAGCATGGTGGCCACGGCCGCAATGCAGCAGTTCATGCGCACCCTGCAGGCCACCAATATGGAGCTGCGCACACTCACCACCCAGGCCATGGCCGCCAACCCGGCGCTGGAGGAACTGCCGCCGTCCGATGAAGAACGCGAGCAACTGGAGACCGATACCGCAGCCACCCGCCGCCATGATTTCCTGCTGGATTCGCTGACGGAAGCCCCGAGTCTCGCTGCCCACCTGGAGGAACAGATCCGGCGCAGCGCCCTGCCTGCCAAAATAGAAGAAGCCGCGCTGCAGCTGGTGCAGCAGCTGGATACACGCGGTTATTTCAGCGAAACGCCCGCCGACATTGCCCGCCAGAGCGGCTGGAGCGCTGCCCTGCTGGGCAAAGCCCTGCGCGCTGTGCAGGACCTGGACCCCGCCGGAGTGGGTGCGATTGATTTACGCGAAAGCCTGATGCTGCAGCTCCGCCGCGAGGGCGAGGAAAGCTCACTGGCCATGCGACTGTTGCAGGATTTCTGGCCGCAGCTGGTGCAGCACCGCTATGCAGATGCCGCCCGCGAACTGGGCGAAAGCGAACCGGCCGTGGCCGGGGCAGCCCGCCGCATCTCCCAGCTTAATCCCAATCCCGGTGCCGCCTTTGCCCGCGAGGACAACAGCGCCATTGAGCCGGACGTGCTCGTAACCCGCAAGGGTGACAAGCTGGAGGTGAGCCTGACCCACGCCAACATCCCCCGCCTGGCCCTTTCTGCCGAATACCGGGAAATGATGGCTGAACAGGCCGACAAACCGGAGGTGCGCCGCTATCTCTCCCGCTGCTTCAGTGAGGGGCGGGAGCTCATCAAGGCCATTGCGCAGCGGCAGGAAACCATCCTGAAGGTAGCGCAGGAAATTGTGCGGCAGCAACGGGCGTTTTTCCTGCAAGGGCCCGCCGCCCTGGCACCCCTGCGCATGGAACAGGTGGCAGAAGCCACCGGGCTGCATGTTTCCACCATTTCCCGCGCGGTGAATGGCAAATTCCTGAAATGCACCTGGGGAGTATTCGAGCTGCGCCACTTCTTCACCGCCGACCTGGGCGATTCCGTCTCCCCGGAAGCCGTGCAGGCCCGCCTCCGCGAATTGATTGAAAACGAAGACCCGCGCAAACCGCTTTCCGATGCAAAGCTGGAGCAGTTGCTGGCCACGGAGGGAATCACCATCGCCCGCCGCACCGTGGCCAAATACCGCGACCAGCTCCGCATCCTGCCCGCCAGCATGCGGAAACGCTGATTCTCAGCCGCCAGACCAGCACCTGCACAGACTGGGGAATGAGATACACCGCAAAAGTCTCCAGGCATTTAGTCCCTATTGCACGAGCAATTGCAGATGGATGCTCCAACGAAAACGATAAATTGGGAATCTCTAAAAACTCAGAATGAACCAATAAATTGGAATTGGGCGAGCCGCAGATGAGCGGAATTCTGAGCCCACGGAGTGGGCGGTATAGAGCAGGCAGGGGTGCAGC
>CAZTAX010000158.1:0-3841 GCA_964611765.1 uncultured Akkermansia sp.
GATATACAATGGCGAGCCTTAGGCGAGCGGAGCTTATAATTCGTAACTCGTAATTTTGGCGGAACGCCAAATTCCAATTTATCGCTCTGCCTAACCTTTGAAGCACACGTGTGAAATAACAACAAAAAAGCAGCATTCAGCCTTCTGTACCTGATAATGCTCTTGACTCAGCGTGTTGAGAATTATAAAATGAGCAGTGATGACGGTCTTTGCAGAAGTCCGTTCCGTCTCGTCCTTTTTCACGATATAGCTATATACACATTATGAACATCGCAATGGTAGGCACAGGCTATGTGGGCCTGGTCAGCGGCACTTGCTTCGCAGAAATGGGTAACACCGTCACTTGCGTGGACATCAACGAAAAGAAAATCGAAGACCTCAAAAAGGGCATCATGCCCATCTACGAACCGGGTCTCAAGGAAATGGTGCTGCAGAATGCCGAAGCCGGGCGTCTGCGCTTCTCCACCAGTCTGGCCGCCTGCATTGATGATGCTGATGTTGTCTTCTCTGCCGTAGGCACCCCGCCCGATGAGGATGGTTCTGCCGACCTGCGCTATGTGCTCGAGGTAGCCCGCGAATTCGGCCGAAACATCAAGAAATACACCCTGCTCATCACCAAGAGCACCGTGCCTGTCGGCACCTGGGCCAAGGTGAAAACCGCCGTGCAGGAAGAGCTGGACAAGCGCGGCGTCAGCGTCCCCTTCGGTGTGGCCAGCAACCCCGAATTCCTTAAGGAAGGCACCGCTATCGAAGACTTCACCAAGCCCGACCGCGTGGTGGTCGGCGTGGAAGATGAGCGCGCCGCCAAGCTCATGCGCCACCTCTACCGCCCCTTCATGCTCACCGGAGACCGCGTGCAGATCTGCGATATCCCCAGTGCTGAGATGATCAAGTATGCAGCCAACAGCATGCTGGCCACCCGCATCTCCTTCATGAACGATGTGGCCAACCTCTGCGAACTCGTGGGCGCCAATGTGGATGCCGTGCGCCGAGGTATCGGCTCCGATGACCGCATCGGCAAGAAATTCCTCTACCCCGGCTGCGGTTACGGCGGTTCCTGCTTCCCGAAGGACGTGAAGGCCCTCATCCGCAGCGGCGCCGAACTCGGCTACCGCATGCGCATCCTCGAAGCCGTGGAGAACGTGAACGAGAAGCAGAAGACCATCCCCTTCACCAAGCTGAAGGCCGCCATGCCTGAGCTGCGGGGCAAGAACATCGCCGTGTGGGGCCTGGCCTTCAAACCCGGCACGGACGATATGCGCGAGGCCCCCTCCCTCACCCTCATTGCTTCCCTGCTGGAAAACGGCTGCAACGTGCGCACCTTCGACCCCGTGGCCACAGAGGAAGCCAAGCGCCGCCTGGGTGAGGGCACCATCACCTACTGCAATGACATGTACGAAGCCTGCATTGATGCCGATGCCCTCGTCATCGTCACCGATTGGAAACAGTTCCGCGTGCCCAGCTGGGCCGTGCTGCGCAAGACCATGCGAGGCCGCCTGATTGTGGACGGACGCAACCTCTACGACACAGAGGAAGCTACCGAAGAAGGTTTCACCTACAAGCGCATCGGCTGAACATGAAGCCCTACGACTACCTCATAGTCGGATCCGGGCTGTTCGGCACCACCTTTGCCCACCTTGCACACAAGGAGGGCAAGCGCTGCCTGGTCATCGACAAGCGACCGCAGCTCGGCGGCAATATCTATTGCGAGGAGCAGCACGGCATCAACGTGCACAAGTACGGCTGCCACATCTTCCACACCTCCTGCAAGCAGGTGTGGGATTTCGTCAACTCGCTCGTCCCCTTCAACCGCTTCACCAACTCCCCTGTGGCGGAGTTTGAAGGCAAGCGCTACAACCTGCCCTTCAACATGAACACCTTCTACCAGATGTGGGGCTGCACCACACCGGCAGAAGCCCGGGCCATCATCGAAGAGCAGAAGCAGGAAGCCCTGGCCGCCATGCGCGCCGCCGGTGCCACCGCCCCCCGCAACCTGGAGGAACAGGCCCTCTCCCTCGTCGGCCGGGATATCTACGAAAAGCTCATCAAAGGCTACACCGAAAAGCAATGGGGTCGCCCCTGCTCCGAGCTCCCCGCCTTCATCATCCGCCGCCTCCCCGTCCGCTTCGTCTACGACAACAACTACTTCAATGACGCCTACCAGGGAATCCCCATCGGCGGCTTCAACAAGCTCACCGCCGCCCTGCTGGAGGGCATCGAATGCCGCGTGAACGAGGACTTCTTCACCCGCCGCGAATACTGGGAATCCCAGGCGGAGAAGATTGTCTTCACCGGCAAGATTGATGAATTCTACGGCTACCGCTTTGGCCGGCTCGAGTACCGCACCGTCTACTTCGAGGAAGAAACCCTCGACACCCCCAACCACCAGGGCTGCGCCGTCGTGAACTACACCGAGCGCCAGGTGCCCTACACCCGCGTCATCGAGCACAAACACTTCGAGCACTTCGGCGATGCCGTCTACTCCATCCCCAAAACCGTGGTCACTCACGAATTCTCCACTGAGTGGACCCCGGGCAGCGAGCCTTTCTACCCCGTCAACGACGAGAAGAACAACGCCCTCTACGCCCAATATAAGGAACTCGCCGATGCCGAATCACGCGTCATCTTCGGCGGCCGCCTTGCCGAGTACAAGTACTACGACATGGCCCCCATCATCGAGCGCGTGCTCAGCATGTTCGCCTGATTTCCTCAACGTCCGCGAGCCGCAAGGCTCGCGGATATCGTTCAGGCCGACGGCCTGAATATCGTCCGGTGCAGCCGGATATCGTTCCGACCGCCGGTCGGAATATCGTTCCCTATTCTGCCTTGTCCGGTCATCACCCGCGCATCGGGAAAAGATTCCGCAAATCGAAAGTCCGACTTTCGATTTGCATAGCTTATTTATAAAACATTCGCTATCAGATAACAACCGGCGACTCACCTCACTGCTTTCGGTTTTCACGATGTATTTTTTCAAGAGTGGCTTGTTACCCCTAGTGTCTTGTTTAGCAAGTTTTACACAATGCTCTCCGCGCATAAGCATTTGTGCCATAAAGGGTAAATGAGATTTCTTATTGTAAAGGATAAACTCTACGAGACACTAGGATGAAACGGCTTTTTGCATCTCTTATTGTCAAAGGGTAACACTTCCTTTCCCCATCCTTTGACCTCCACCATCCCTTAAAATCAATTGTCCACTCATCATTAACCTGCAGGTCAGGCCCCCCATTTTGAACAAGACGCAAATTATCAAGTCTGGCTATGCGCTTACGGCGCACCTCAAGCCTGCCTCAATACTCGATGAATGGTCGTGCGTCCGGGCAGCGGAGAAAAGTGTTCTCTTTTCAAAATGGCACGTATCTTATCAGCTCCCCAATGCTTGTGGGCGACACGTATGTTGACTATGCGTAACAGCACCTTCTCAGATAGCTTAGTTGGTTGATTCACAGGCCGCCGGCTTTGATCTGCCAACCCTGAATCGCCATCTTTTTCATATCTTCTGAGCCATTTGTATCCTGTTTTTCGACTGATGTTATACAACCGGCACGCTTCAGCCATGGACATCTCCGGCTGACTTACAAGCTTTATGAATTCGATTCTCATTTGATTACTACTCTTGGTGTTCCATGGCATAATGAGATTATGCCACATGTCTATCCAAAAGTGTAACCTATGTCTTGGAACTTGTGTTACCTATGTGGTGGTACTTTTTTGTTACCCATGTCCTGGGCGCGCGCCTCCTCGATGGTTGGTAATGGTTTCCCGTTGCTTGCGGGAAAAGGATATGGGGGCTCTATGGGGAACGATATCCGGCTGCGCCGGACGATATCCACGCCGTAGG
>CAZTAX010000159.1:0-3788 GCA_964611765.1 uncultured Akkermansia sp.
AAGCGTGTTTTGCCCCGATGACAGAGATTTTACAGCAAAAAAATTGCGCCGCCTAAAGCTGAGCCTGTGGCTGATGAGCAAGTATGCCCGGCACGCAAACGATGCCGCCACTTACGTGGCACAGGTGGAGCAGCTTTTCTGCCTGACGGAGGAGAAATATCGCGGGTATAACAGGAGTCGGTACTATGATGATGAGGGGCTGGATTGGGATGCCATTGACACGGGGATGGAGAAGCTGGTGCACACGCTGAGCGAGAATCTGGCGGCCGGAGTTCATGCCGTTGTGGTTCCGCCGGTGCTGCGGTTCTACCAGCTGCTGGGCGAACATGAGGAAGATTTCATGAGCGAGGATGAGGGCGATATTTCGGCGGCTAGAGAAGCGTGCGAGGACTTGCTGACGCAGTGGGTGCAGCACCCGGAGGTTCCGCAGGTGGAGAAAAAAGCGCTGTACCCCAGGCTTCACGGGATATGCCACTCGAAAAACATGAAGATATTCGACATCCTGACTACCTCATTCTTCGCCGATTATCTCGTCCACATGCAATCCCCGGAAGAGGCGCTGGAACATCTGAACCGGGAAGCGGCTAAGGGGCATCAATCCGCAGACATGGTGCACAAGCATGTGGCGCTGCTGCGGCAATCCGGCAGGGAACGCGAGGCACAGGATATCATTCGCACCCATCTCTGCTTTCAATCGGTGCTGGATGCGGAGCTGGAGCGTCTCTATTCCCGGGGCGAGGACTACGCGGCACTGAATCTGATTGACCTGGCCAAGATGCAGGGCAAGGCGGATTCGTTCATGGAGGAGCGGCGGATCCGCTTCCTGCAACGCGTAGGCGATACCCCTGCCCTCATCAATCTATACCGCTCTCTGCTGACAGCGCGTTGGAATACCTTCCACTATTACTACAAGTTGAAAGAGCTTGTACCACAGAAGGAATGGCCGGCACAATATGAACTGATTAAAAATCAATCCGGTGATGAGGATTTCCTGATTCGGCTCTATGCTGCGGAAAAGGATTATCCGGAGCTCTTCCAAGCGATTATGGATGCGGATTGCAACATTCAGCAACTGGTGAAATCGCATTTACCGAACATGCCGGAGGAATATCATGAGCCCCTGCTGCAGCGGGCAATATATGACCTGGCAAGCGAAGCCCCGCGGGCCGGCAATCGCAAGGAATACACCCAGATTGCAAGCCGCATCCGGGAGCTGGCAAAGCTCCCCGGAGCCCGGGTGTTGACTGAGGCACTGGTGGCCAGACTCCGCTCCGAGTACAGAAACCGTCCCGCCTTTATCGAGGAGCTCAACAAGCTACCCTGACGCCCCCTCAAAATCACACTTTTTCACATAAAATCGTGACTCCGCTCACATAATTCTACATAAAAATGTGATTTTAGCCGAAAAGTGAGAGGATGGGTTCGAGTCCCGTAGGGATCGGGTTGAGAGGATGATTGGAAAAGCATTTTGCTTGCTACGGTTTCTTGCTATTTGTGTTTTTTCGTAACAAGGTGGAGGAGTGCCTTGACTTTCAGTGTAAATGTGCTAAATATATGGATACGGAATGACACCCACGGAACAGTGTCTATTCTCAGCCACACAGATAGCCAAGGCGGGAAGTATTTTGCGCGACACCTCATCATCTACTGATAAGGTGGAGTGGGCAATGCGAGTGCTCGATAATTTCCGGGCACTGCATGCAGAGCCTCTGAATGTGCTCCAGAATACACTACGCGCAAGGCTCAAAAAGCTGGAGTTGGAGGACGCCATTGTAGCACAGCGAATCAAACGCAAACCTACTATTCTGGAAAAGCTGCAGCGGTTCCGCTCGATGCGTCTGGACCAGATGGACGACATTGGCGGCATACGCGCCATTGTGGGCAGCATGGCAGAATTGCAGAAATTACGCGAGCTTTATACCGCTGGTTCCCACAGGCTGCTGCACGAGATGCAACGCGTCGATGACTACATTGCCACGCCCAAAAGTTCCGGGTACCGTGGGATTCACCTCGTTTTCCGTTATCAGACCAAGAAGGAGGATAAGGAGGGGTACAATGGGTTGCGCATTGAAATGCAGCTGCGCACCCAGCTGCAACACACCTGGGCTACTGCCGTGGAAACTTTTGAGGCATTTATGGGCGAGAAATTTAAATCCAGTCAGGGTGCCCAGGAATGGCTCGATTTCTTTGCACTGGTATCCAGTGCGTTTGCCTTGAAAGAAAAGCAGGTTCCCTTGCCGGAGCATGCTCTGCTGACACGTCAGGAGCTGGCGCAAAAAATCAGGCAGCAGGCAGATGAGTTGCAAGTGGGGCTCATCATGAAAAGTTTCTCTCTGGCGGCGAATAATCTGGCCCCCCGATATCGACAGAAAGGCGGCTTGGCGCTGATGATTTTCGACAGTGTCACAAAATCTGCCAACGTTACGATTTATCACAAGGATCATTATAACCTCGCCTATGAGGCTTATGTGCGAGAGGAACAGCGCAGCAGCCAGGAAAGCACACGTCAGGTGGTGCTGGTCAAGATGGATTCCATCCAGAAACTGGAAAAGGCCTATCCCAACTATTTTGCGCGGCTCAAAGATTTCCAGACCGAGCTGAACCACATTTTCTCCTGGTGCGCCTGAGCCCTCGTCACAGTCTGCTATTCAGATAAGTCAATACGTTTTTGATTCTCCGCACCCTCCGCTTCGTACCTTATTTAGCATTTTTTCTTGCCGATATCGGCAAGAAATGCTATATTTCGGGTGTAGAGTTGAGAAAAACTTGCCGATAATGACAGCCATGGGGTATATATCAGTAGCAGAGTTTGCGGAAAAGTATGGGGTGCCGCAGCGCACAGCGCGGAATTACTGCGCCACGGGAAAGATTCCGGGGGCTTTTCTGACGGGTAAGACCTGGAATATCCCCGAGAATGCGGGGTTGCCTGTCAAACGTGGGCAGGCTGCCGCTTGCACGCCTTTACTGCGTTTCCTGCGGGAACAGAAGGAGATGAGGCTCGGAGGGGGCATCTATCACCGCACACAGGTTGATCTGGCCTATAACTCGAATCATATCGAGGGCAGCAGGCTCACGCATGAGCAGACGCGCCATATCTTCGAGACCAACACGATAGGTCTGGGGGATGAGTCCGTGAATGTGGACGATATCCTGGAAACGGTGAATCACTTCCGATGCCTGGATATGGTGATTGACCGGGCTATGGAAAGGGTGACGGAGGGTTTTATCAAGGAGTTACACGCGGTGTTGAAGGGAGGGACCTCCGACAGCCGGCGCGATTGGTTTGCGGTGGGAGACTATAAGAAGCTGCCAAATGAGGTGGGGGGTATTGATACAACGCCGCCAGAGGAAGTTGCTTCTGAGATGCGGGCATTACTCAGAGAATACAATAGTATCAAGATTAAAGATTTAGACAATATTCTCCATATGCACTACCGCTTTGAACGCATTCACCCTTTTCAAGATGGTAATGGGCGCGTAGGGCGTCTTCTGATGTTCAAGGAATGCCTGGCAAACGGGATTGTGCCGTTTATCATCACAGATGAATTGAAAATGTTTTATTACCGGGGCTTGCAGCAGTGGCCGAATATCAGGGGGTACCTGAGGGATACCTGCCTGACCGCGCAGGATGCCTACAAGGCGATGCTCAGAAAATTCCGGATTCCATTCTGATTCAATGAAACCGTGCGCACGGTATTTTCCACTTCGCACCTCATTTTGCACTGGTTTAGATGATATCGCAGCATGCTCATCAAACATCGAGCCCAGTTGAAAGGCTCTCTTTATAC
>CAZTAX010000160.1:0-3731 GCA_964611765.1 uncultured Akkermansia sp.
CGCGCTGGTGGTTCTTGGCGTTCAGCACCTCATGCGGCACCTTGGCAAAGCTGAGCATGCGGGAAAGAGTCTCGGAGGCTTCCACACTGGCGGTACCCACCAGCACGGGCTGTCCCTTCTTATGCAGCTCCACAATCTTCGCCACCACAGCGTTGAACTTCTCGCGGCGGCTGCGGAAAATGAGGTCGTTCTGATCCTCGCGGATGCAGGGGCGGTTCGTGGGGATAGGCAGCACGTCCAGCTTGTAGATATCGTGGAACTCAGCGGCTTCCGTCTCCGCGGTACCGGTCATACCGGCCAGACGGCTGTACAGGCGGAAGTAGTTCTGGATGGTGATGGTGGCGTAGGTCATGTTCTCGGCCTCCACCTCCACGCCTTCCTTGGCTTCCACGGCCTGGTGCAGCCCTTCGCTCCAGCGGCGTCCCGGCATCTCGCGGCCCGTATTCTGGTCGATGATGACAATCTTGTTATCCTTCACCACGTACTCCACGTCCTTTTCGTAGATGGTGTAGGCCTTCAGCAGCTGGCTGGTGGTGTGCAGGCGCACGCCGGTCTCATCCAGACGCTTCATGAGGGCGGTCTTGCGGGCTTCTTTCTCGCGCTCGCTCAGTTTCTCATCCTCATCGATGTTCACGAACTCGGTGCCGATATCCGGCAGCACGAAATTCTCCGGGTGCCCGGGGCTGATGACCTCGCGGCCCATTTCCATGAGGTCGGCATCGTGGGTCTTCTCATCGATGGTGTAGTAAAGTTCTTCCTTCAGCTTGAAGAGCTCAATCTTGCGAGGATCCTGGTAGAGGAAAAGCTCATACTTCTCCACCATGCGGCGGTACTCGGGGTCCTGCTGGGAACGCATGAACGCACGGTTGCGCGGCTGGCCCAGCTTCACCTTGAACAGGCAGCGCCCGGCGCGCTCGGTATCGCCGGCCTTGGCGTACTCGATAGCCTTTTCCATGAGGCCGTTGCAGAGTTCCACCTGCTTTTTCACCACTTTTTCAATCAGCGGTTTAAGGGTATCATACTGCTGCTCATGCTCAATGACGGCGGGGCCGGAAATGATGAGCGGCGTGCGGGCTTCGTCGATAAGGATGGAGTCCACCTCATCGATGATGGCAAAATAATGGCCACGCTGCACCTGGGCATCCTTGCTGGAGGCCATGCCGTTGTCGCGCAGGTAGTCGAACCCGAACTCCGAGTTGGTGCCGTAGGTAATATCCTGGGCATACTGGCGGCGGCGCAGGTCGCTGGGCATCATGCTCTGAATGCAGCCGATGGTAAGGCCCAGGAAGGAGAAGAGCGCACCCATCCACATGGAGTCGCGGCGGGCCAGGTAGTCGTTCACCGTGACCACATGCACGCCCATGCCGGTGAGGGCGTTCAGATAAACCGGAAGCGTTGCCACCAGGGTCTTACCCTCACCCGTAGCCATTTCCGCAATGAAGCCACGGTGCAGAGCAATACCGCCGATGAGCTGCACATCGAAGTGCACCATGTCCCACTTGATGGGCGTGCCGCACACATCCACCGTCTGCCCGCAGAGGAGGCGCGCACCGCACTTCACCACGGCAAATGCCTCCGGCAGAATCGTTTCCAGATACTTGGCGCGAAGCTTGGCAAACTTCGGCTCAATTTCTGCCAGAGCTTTCTTGCCGGCCTCAATGGATTCCACCGTGGGCTCCACCTTGGGCAGCTTAGGGAACTCCGGAGCCAGGGATTCAAAGCGGGCGTTCAGCTGGTCAGCATACCCCTTGAGCTGCTCAGCAGATGAGGCCAGCACCACGCCGCGCGTGGGCAGGTCCATGGGGGTGAAGCGGTGCAGATGCGCCTGCCACTCGCGGGTCTTGCCCAGCAGGAAATCGCGATCCTTCTCCTCCCAGGATTTCTCCAGCTCCAGGATGCGGCGCACCACCGGCTTCAACTTACGCACTTCACGCTGGTTCTTGGAACCCACGATTTTGTTCAGAATCCACTTAATCATATCGAAAAACTATCAGAAAATATCAGATGACACTACGCGACACGCCCGCGCACGCGGCATGCGGTGCGCGATTGTACCACAAGCCCCGGTCATTTGCAAGCCCGCGTGTTTTCTACACGCGAATATGACGCAGCTATGGAGCGTTTATTTGAAACATGCTCCATTTCAATTATCCTCCGTGCCATCTTTCTGTAGCAACTCCGAGGGCACATTATGCTCATAACGGCGCACATCATCATTCACAAAATCTCCTATCGGCAAAGGAACAGCAGACTCGATGCCGGCAAGTCTGAGCACCGTAGCATACACCTGGCCATGCACCAACGGTTTATCCTTTACAGCCCGCATCATCTCCACCAGTTCAGGATGACGTTGTTGATATGTATCTGAGAACCAGATAAACGCTGCAGGATGGCGCAACAACACATTGGAGGGGTCTCCATGCATCAGTTTATCATTCTCATACAACAGCTGACCATGGTCAGACACATACAACATGACAGCATTACGATCGCGCACTCCGTCTATGATTCCAGCCAGAAACTTATCTACGCTTACGATACAGTTATCATAATCATTAGTAAGGATCTCCCGTTTATTTTCCGGTAAAGCTGCCATCCAATTCATATTACACGGGTGATATATGTCGTGTTCATCCTCGTTAATATAAGGGAAATGTCCTGTCCCATTTTCAATAATCACCAACTGTCTTCCACTTTCGCATGCCTGTATATCATGCACAATAGTCCTGCATACGTCCATGATGGGCGCTCTGCATTCATTTTGTGATACAAGATATTGCCCAAGCATCACATGGATGCGTTTGCCAGCCGTGATATTCATCGTATTCTCGGAATACAGGCGTCCTTCAAATCCATGTTTTTTCATGATTCCGGCATATGACGTCACCCTCTCTTTTTCTCCCGCCTGAATAGTACCGGAAAGCATGGCTGCCACACTATTGTACGTGGCTGATGCATAAGAGTACATCCTCGTAAAAAAGAAAGCGCCAGGTTCAGATGTCACATATGGCATCGTATTACGGAAATATCCACCCGCTTGCACATGGTCAGCCCGCACACTTTCACCAAACACAAGAATGAAAACCAGGTCTTCACCCTCGCGCTTGTCAATTGAGGGATATGAAGCAGCCTCCTCAATGTTAACTTCACGGAAATACTCTTTCCACCCCCCGGCAAGCTCAGAAACATTACTATACGGCCCGCACCAGCGACGCACAGCCACATAACGATGACCAGCAATAAACAATTCATGGTTAGCCCTAAGCGTGTTGTCTGACATTTTGCGATAAAATCCATTTCGCTTTCCTATAGTCAGTTCGGGAATGATGTATATCCCGCTCCATACCAAAATAACCAGCAGCACCTGCAATGCACGGCTCCAAGTATATGGCTTCCATCCCAATGCATAAACGGCAAGGCCAAAAACAAGAATCAGCGCACATACAGCTACGGCGAATGTCACATAAAACGAAAGATTCAGAAAGCCACTTAATTCGTGTGCATTTGTCTGAAAAATGGCACTTATCAACTCGAACCCGACTTCATACCCAAATTCCCGGTAGGCATAATGCAACCCACAAAAAACAAGCCACAAAACGCAAAAAACAACCAGCCCGACCCACCTCAAACGCACACAGACAAACAACACACCGGCTGCAAGCAACATACCAAACACCTCAGGGGTGACGCATTGTGAAATATGACACTTTGAACAATCCAAGATTCTGAGT
>CAZTAX010000161.1:0-3726 GCA_964611765.1 uncultured Akkermansia sp.
CGCAACGAGTCCGCTAAACTCTTATTTATCAATCGGTTTACTTGCCGGAGAGGGTAAATATCCAGTTGCAGAATAATTGTTCCAACGCGTAATGAGCTTTTTCCAGGTGAAATCTTTCTGTTGAAATATAGCGCCTATTCCCAGAAGCGCGCAGCCCGTACTTCCTAATGGTGAGCATGGAAGCAGTAGCGCGATGCCTAGTGTCTCGTAGAGTTTATCCTTTACAATAAGAAATCTCATTTACCCTTTATGGCACAAATGCTTATGCGCGGAGAGCATTGTGTAAAACTTGCTAAACAAGACACTAGCGGAATCAGTATGTGCCGATGTTGGTTGACGTTGATGATAAGCGCACCGGTCAGCAATGTGCAGGGAATGAAGTTGTATCCCTGAGCGTGTTTGTTCAGAGTTGCGAAGGCTTCAGGAACCCCGTGGTAGTGGTTTTCCGGAAGAGGAATGAATTGGCCTGCGGCGCTCCACACATCGCCTGTGCCCGCAAAGCTGTTGATGATGATATAGCCCGGGTCTTTGAACGCTACGATGAACAGTACGAAAAGGAGCGAGAATTTCTGATGCCGACAGAAGAAAAGCAGCAGGGCCAGAAAAGTGCCAAGTGTATACCACAGGAGGGCAAGTACTCGCTGGAGTGTGTAGTCTTCC
The DNA here is from genome assembly GCA_964611765.1 of uncultured Akkermansia sp. Classification (GTDB taxonomy): domain Bacteria; phylum Verrucomicrobiota; class Verrucomicrobiia; order Verrucomicrobiales; family Akkermansiaceae; genus Akkermansia. The sequence goes on from CAZTAX010000161.1 coordinate 661, forward strand.
GTCAGACGCGCCAGCAGCGCGGGGGGCAGCATGCCGGCCAGATAGTAACTCATTTCCTTCCCATCCGGCAAGACCAACGGCCATGGATCCTGAATCAGATTATTGTAGAGGGCTTCACGGAAAATCTGAACGTCCGGGTGCGGTGTGATATATCCTGTCAGACCGGATGCGAAAAAACACGCTGCGCAGGCAGTGGCTGTGAATAACAACCCAGTGCAACCTCTGATTCCGGGAGTCCATCTCTGCCGGCAGTCACCTCCTTTGCGGGCGTATACATACAGAGTCAGAAAAATTCCCAGATTGACGGGCCATGCCACCCAGGGGGTGAACCAGCTGCTGAAGAAAAGCATGCAGGGCAGGGCCAGATACAGAAGTGAAATGACGGTGACCCCATGGAGACTGATGCCCCATACCGGGCGGTTCTGTTCGGCGCTTCCTGTCATGACCTGCCCGTGAATCTAACACTCACTGTGCAGGTTGTCAATAATTTGTAGTGAGTATCGGGAATCTCGGCTTGCCATTTTTTCGGAAAAGTGTATAATGCCCGGGCGTAATTCACATGCGGAAATTGCTGTACATGGCCGGTATATCACTGGCGCTGGGGAATATGAGCCCGGCGCAGGCTGTGACTGTGCTGGAACCGGATGAACCGCAGCCCGTCACGGAGGAGGCGACCGAGGCCCGCCGGCTGGGGCAGGAGTTTCTCCAGACTGCTTCCGAGATGTGGATGCTTCTCTCCGCCGTGAGCAGTAAGAAGGATGCGGATGCCGCCGCCGCCCGCTTTTCGGAGCTGGTCAGCATCACCTTTGAGCTGGATAATCGCCTCAGTGCCCTCCCGCTGGTGACGCCGGAGGCTGAATGCGCGGGCATGATGGATTCTGTGCAGCTGCGCATCCTGGAAACCATGGATGACCTGCATGTGGAGTTCCTGAGCATCTGCCGGGCTCACTGTTACGGATCCGAGGCTCTGGTGAAGGCGTTTGAACAGGCTATCGAACTGGGCATGTTTGCCGAGGAAGACCGGAAACTGCTGGAATCCCCCGGTGCACCGCTGTCGGAGGAAGAAGCCCGTGCTGAAATTGCCCGCCTGGATCGCCTGGAAGAGCCCGATAGAGAGGTGCTGCAAGTGCTGGAAAAAGTGCAGGATGAGAAGGAGGCCTCAAAAGCTGCGGTGAAGCTCACTTCTCTCTCTCTGCAACTTAAGCCGCTGATTCCCGCTGCCGATATGGCCCACCGCGAGTTCGCGCCGGAATCTGCCGCAGCGGCGCAGGCCGTGCTGGCCCCGCTGGAGCCCATTCTGTGGGCCATTCGCAGCGAAATTGTGCGCATTGCGGCGCTGCCGGGCTACGAAGCCGAGACTTACGATGATTTTTCCGTGGCTCTTGACCTGGTGTTTGAAAGCCTGGACGCCACGCACACCAATCTCTTCGATTCTGTATTCGATGCCTCATTCCGCACGGACCTGGACAACGCGCTCCGGGAGAACACTATCTCTTCACAATAAACACTCCATCGTCACACATGCCTGTTTCTGATTACCTCGTAACCATCGGTCTGGAAGTTCACTGCCAGATTAAGACAGAGACCAAAATGTTCTGCTCCTGCAAGGCCGGTTTTGGCTACGAACCGAACACGAACGTGTGCCCCACCTGTCTGGGGATGCCCGGTGCGCTGCCGGTGCTCAACAAGTTTGCCATTGAGCGCACCATTCTCACCGGCATGATGCTGGGTTGCACCACTCCGCCTGTTTCCAAGTGGGACCGTAAGAATTATTTCTACGCCGATATGCCCAAGAACTACCAGACCAGCCAGCTGGATCTGCCGCTCTGCATCGGTGGCGAGGTGCCGCTGTATGCCTGGGCCTACCCTGCCGATTGCAAGGTGAAGGCTGATGGCCCGGTGGTGCGCACGGTGAAGCTTGACCACATCCACCTGGAGGAGGATGCCGCCAAGCTTACCCACTACAACGGTTATTCCGTAGTGGACTACAACCGCGGCGGCACCCCGCTCATGGAAATCGTCTCCGCCCCGGATCTGACCAGCCCGGAGGAAACCTACGCTTACTTGAAGAGCCTGCAGCAGATGATGATCTGCGCCGGTATCTCCGATGCCGACATGGAGAAAGGCCAGATGCGCTGCGATGTGAACGTCTCCCTGCGTCCCAAGGGCCAGAAGGAGCTCGGAGCCAAGATTGAGATGAAGAACATCAACTCCATGTCTGCCGCCCGCCGTGCGCTCATCTACGAAATTCACCGCCAGGCCGAGGAGCTGGACATGGGCATTGCCCAGGTGCAGTCCACCCGCCGCTGGGATGATGCGCTGGGAGAAAGCATCGTGATGCGCACCAAGGAGAACGCCCACGACTACCGCTACCACACCTGCCCGGACCTCATCCCGGTGCAGACCGCTCCGCTCGTGGAGAAGGTAAAGGACGAGCTGCCCGAACTGCCGGATGCCCTGCATGCCCGCCTGCAGAGTGCATACGGCCTGCCGGTGGCAGATGCCAATACCTTGGTGGGCGATTTCAAGCTCTGCCGCTACTTCGAGGAAGCCGCCGCCGGCAGCAAATTCCCCCGCAAGGTGGCCAACTGGGTCATCAACAACCTGACCGCCGTACTGGCCGAGAAGGAACTGAACATCGAGACCTGCCCGCTGGCTCCCAAGGCCCTGGCCGGACTGGTGGAAATCATCGAGGATGGTCTGGTTTCCAACAACCAGGCCCGCGAGGTGCTGGAGAAGATGTGGGAAACCGGCATGACCGCCGCCGCTGCGGCCGATGCCATGGGCTTCAAGAAGACCGATACCGGTGCGCTGGATGCCGTGGTGGCTCAGGTGCTGGACGAGAACCCGGATATGGTGGCCATTGTGAAAGGGGGCAACATGAAGCTCATCAACGCCCTCACCGGCAAGGTGATGAAAGTGAGCAACCCCAAGCCCAATCCCAGGATGGTGACCGAAATCATCCTCGCCAAACTTGGGTTGTAAATCATTCGTGCGCCCTCCGTCCGCGTCCCCCGTCCGCGAGCCCCGGCTCGCGGATATCGTCTGCCGCAGGCAGATATCGTC
>CAZTAX010000162.1:0-3719 GCA_964611765.1 uncultured Akkermansia sp.
TCCCAAGTCCAGCGACAGCAATGCCCAAATTTAGGCATTGCATCACTCCAAAATCTTTTTTTTTACAAAAAATCAGATTTTGCTAAAATTATAATTGACTCGGTTAACTCGTAATTCGTAATTTCCCACTCTTTGGGCTTTTCAAGTGGGGATGAATGTGCTAGACTCTGCGGCGCAGCCGCAGCAGGTGGCTGGGAGTAGTTTTTGTTTCATTATGAGTGACCCGAGCAAATTCCGCAATCTGGCGATTATCGCGCATGTAGACCATGGTAAGACCACGCTGGTGGACCAGCTGCTTAAGGCTGGCGGCACTTACCGCGAGAACCAGGAGGTGCAGGATCGCGCCATGGATTCCATGGATCTGGAGCGCGAGAAGGGTATCACCATCAAGGCGAAGAATACGTCCATCCACTGGAATGACTACACCATCAACATCGTGGATACGCCCGGGCACGCGGATTTCGGTGCCGAGGTGGAGCGAGTGATGAAGATGGTGGACGGCGTGATTCTGGTGGTGGATGCCTACGAAGGGCCGCAGGCGCAGACGCGTTTTGTGCTGCGCAAGGCGCTGGAGGAGGGCTTGCTGCCTATCGTGGTCATCAACAAGATTGACCGCCCGCACGCAGACCCGATGAAGGTGCACGACCAGGTGCTGGAGCTGCTGCTGGATCTGAATGCGACAGAGGAACAGTTCGAGGCTCCCTTCGTGTACGGCTCGGCCCGAGACGGTTATTTCATGAACAGTCCGGAAGGTGAGGCGCCGGTGGATTGCTCCCCGCTGCTGCACCAGATTGTGAAGCACATCCCCGCCCCGCAGGATGCCGACCCGGACAAGCCCTTCAAGATGCTTATCTCCAATATCGACTGGGATGACTACGTGGGCCGCGTGGCGGTGGGCCGCATCACCAGCGGCCGCGTGCAGAAAGGCGACACGCTGCACCTCATCCGCCAGGATGGCAGCCGACAGCAGGCCAAGGTGACAAAACTTTTCGAATACAGCGGTCTGCAGACCACTGACTCGACCGTGGGCGAAGCCGGCAACATCATCGGTCTTTCCGGTTTCGAGGATGTGGATATCGGCCAGACACTGGTGGCCGACCCGGAGGGCGAGCCCCTGCCCTTTGTGAAGATTGAGCCGCCCACGGTGCAAATGGAGTTCAGCATCAACGATGGTCCGCTGGGTGGCCGCGATGGCAAGAATGTGACCAGCCGCGTCATCCGTGACCGCCTGATGCGCGAGATGCGCACGAATATCTCCATCAAGGTGGAGGATACGGATCTGGCCGGTGTGTTCATGGTCTCTGCCCGCGGCACCATGCAGATTGCGATTCTGGTGGAGCAGATGCGCCGCGAGAATTACGAGGTGCTGGTCTCCCGCCCGAAGGTGATTGTGCGCGAGATTGACGGCGTGAACTGCGAGCCTTTCGAGACGGTCTATATCGAGGTGCCGGATGAATGCGCCAACGGCACGGTGCGCATCCTGGGCAACCGCCGCGGTATTCTGGAAAACATGGAGGCCAACGGCAGCGGCCGCACCACCATCCAGGCCACCATCCCCACGCGCGGTCTCATCGGCTTCGAGTTCGAGCTGGTGAACCTGACCAGCGGCCACGGCATCTTCTCCCACCTTTTCAAGGAATACGCCCCCTACGCCGGCGAAATCACCACCCGCCAAACCAGCACGCTCATCTCCATGGAGAACGGCATTGCCCGCCCCTACGCGCTGCAGGCCATGGAGGAACGCGGCTCGCTCTTCATTGCCCCCGGCGATGAGGTGTACGAAGGCATGATTGTGGGCGAAAACCCGAAACCCATCGATATTCCGGTGAACCCCACCCGCGAGAAGCACCTCACCAACCACCGCTCCGCCACCAAGAACGATTCCATCCAGCTCACGCCGCCGCGCGTGTTCTCGCTGGAGCGCGCCATCGAATACATCGAGCCCGACGAGCTGGTGGAAGCCACGCCGCATTTCATCCGCATGCGCAAGCGCATTCTGGATGCCACCGCCCGCAAACGCGCCGGCATTCAGGAAGCAAACCTGGGATAAGTACGAGGTACGAAGTCCGAAGTACGAAGTGTTATGTTGACTGAGTTCTGGAACTGGCTGGCGGGCGTGGATTACGGAAGCGGTGCGCTGTATGTGGCCGCTTTGGCGCTGTATATCGCAGGCTTCATGGGGGCGGTGCTGCCCTACCCCGGCTGCTTTGTGGCGCTGGGCGGCAGTGTGTGCTATGCCCTGGCCGCAGGCGCGCCCTACCCCGCCTGGTGGTTCTGGGGCATTCTGACCGGGCTGGCCATCATCGGCACCCTGGCAGATAATATCACCACCGCGCTGGGTGCGCGCAAGTTCGGCGGCAGCAAGCAGGCCTTCTGGGGCAGCATGATTGGGCTCTTCGTGGGTGCCTTCTTCATCTTCCCCTTCGGCATCATCATCGGCCCCTTCCTGGGCGCCTTCATTGCAGAGTACAAATACCAGAGCAAGACAGCGAAAGACTCCGCGCGCTCCGGTCTGGGCGCCACCCTGGGTCTGCTCGCCGGCGTGCTCGCCAAGCTCATCATCATGAGCCTCATGCTGGTGCTCACGATAGTGTGAGTGGTATAATTTAAGCGGGCTGGCAGCCCGCTTTTTTATTGGCTGCACGGCGTAGATATTGATCAATCATAACAGTAGCTTTTAGCCAGCTTTCCAGAACGCGGCAACATCCTGAACTCCACGCATGTCCACATAGCGAGTGCGCAGCAGGGAGGCATCCCGGTGGCCTATTTCGCACTGCAGCTCAGAGTACGAGCGGAAATAGCCCAGGTGATAGCTGGCATAGGTGTGCCTCAACGCATCCTGGTGCCACAGCTTGCTTCCTGTCCATCCCGCCATTTGGCGTAGATGGCGCCAATGCAGCAACCAATTGACCGGACAAATAGAATCTCCCGTCCGCTTCTTGATGCTTGAGAGAATGGACACCAGAGGCGCATGAATGCACACTTTGCGTGCGCCTCCGGTCTTACTATGGCGCGGTTGAATGTAAATGGCCCGATTCTCCAGATCTACCTGTGACCAGGTAAGCCGTGCTACCTCGTGCGGACGGATTCCGGCATAGAGCATCATTCCCACTGCTGCAAGGCACATGCCACCCGCGTATTCCCTGGCGGCGTTCACCAACGACTCGATTTCATCCGGAGTCAGTATAGGAACCTTGTTTTCAACGACTTCGGGCCGCTCCACCAGAAAAACTGGATTTGAACCGCACCAACCATGCTTTACGGCCGTGCTGAATACCCCACTGAGAATAGCCCGCGCCTTGCGGCGCTGGTGTAGCGACTCAAAGGCCTTTCTCAGCCACTCCGCACACTCTTCTGCTCGAATGCTGCGCACCCGGCGACTTGCAAGTCCGGGATTCAACCTCATGAGACGATTGCAGAAATAGCGGAAATCCACTTGCGTACGTCTCCTGCGGCACTTACGGGCTTCCAGCGCTGTTGCTACTGCTTTCTGAAAGCTCACCGTCTTTTCCTGTCTCCGCAGCTCCTCCGCACCAGCCACCAGACATTTGCGCGTTCGCCGCAACCGTCCATGCCCTTTCTCCAAGGCTTCTTTCGCAATTAACGCTGCATCCACCGGATTCACTCCCGTCTGTCTCAATATGATGACCGCTGCATATTCTTCTTCTGTTATTTTCTGATTCATAGCTTGAATTGTAGTTGCGGTTTCCAAATGGGCA
>CAZTAX010000163.1:0-3715 GCA_964611765.1 uncultured Akkermansia sp.
CTGGAGTCGAAATCCATTTTTGTTAGCGAGCGTGGCTTGACTTCCACTCAGTGGACGGTGTATAGTGCAGGTACGAAACGAGTGCAATACAGTAGCGTACCCTCCAGCACTGTTACCGCCGAGACGGTGACGGTGGATGGCTTTACCCTCTCGCAGAAGGATACCGCCGGCATCACCTCCACCGCCACGCGCAGCTACACAGCAAACGGCATGGTGCTCACGCAGACGGATGGTCGCGGCAACATGACCACCACAGTGACGGATAAGGCCGGGCGCGCCCTCATGGTGACAGATGCGATGGGTAACGTGACCACCACGGTTTATTGCGACTGCTGCGACCTGCCTGCCGCTATTACCGATGCACAGGGCAACACTACCTGCTACCGCTATGACCTCCGCGGCCTCAAGGTGGCGGAATGGGGCACGGGTATTCAGCCGGCAGCTTTCGGCTACGATGATGCCGGGAATATGACGAGCCTCACGACTTATCGCAACCCGGACGCCGTGCTCAGCTCCGACCCGACCAATCTGACGGGCGATGTTACCACCTGGATCTTCGACCCCGCCACAGGGCTGGAAATTCGCAAGGCATACGCGGATAACACCGCCGTGGTGAAAACCTACGATGCCCACAACCGCCTGTCGACCGAAACCAACGCCCGCGGCAAGGTGAAGGTGCATAGCTACGAGCACACCCGCGGCCTGCTGCTCAATACCACCTGGTACTACCCCGCAGTGGAAGGCGAGGAGGCAGTCATCGACAGTGCATCCCCCGCCCGCAGCTTCACCTACAACCACCTGGGCCAGCTCACGCAGGTTGTTGACGATGCAGGAACCCGCACCATCGGTTACAACCAGTATGGCGAGCAGGAAACAGATGCGCTGGTAGTGGATGACGATACCCACCTCATCACCGAAACGCGCGATACCCTGGGTCGCTCCACCGGCTATGTATACAGCAAGAACGGCACCACCCAGCAGACCGTGACTACCGGCTACGGCACCGATGGCCGCATTAGCTCCGCCGGCTTCCTGCATGGTGGCGTGGAGCGGCAGTTTACGTACGCTTACCTGCCCGGCACGCACCTGTTGCAGACGCTCACCAAGCCGAATAACATGACGCTCACGCAGAGTTACGAGCCGCAGCGCGACCTGCTCACCGGCATGCTCTACAAACGCAGCAATACCACCGTGGCTCAGCGCACCTATACCTACGATACGCTCGGCCGCCCGCTCACCCGCAGCACCGCCCGCAATGGCCAGACGGTGAACGACAGCTTCGGATACAACAACCGCAGCGAGCTCACCACCGCCACGGTGAACGGCGGTTCCTATGCCTACGATTACGACAATATCGGTAATCGAAAGACAGCACAGGAGGCAACGGAAGAGATTACCGGCTACACGGCTAATAACCTCAACCAGTACACCGCCCTTACGGTGAATGGAGACGTGGACTTCCAGCCGGAGTACGATGCCGACGGCAATCAGACACGCGTGAAGACCGGCACCGGCATCTGGACTGTGAGCTACGACGCCGAAAACCGCCCCACGGACTTCACCAGCCAGGCGGCAGACGGCACCATCACCACCGTGCACTGTGAGTATGACTACATGGGCCGCCGCACCACGAAGATGGTCACCGTAGGTAACAATGTCACGCTGCAGCAGCGCTACATCTACCGCGGATATCTGCAAATCGCCTGTATCGACCTCACTCGCAGCCACCACCCGGCCCTGTGGTTCATCACCTGGGATCCGACTCAGTCCGTAGCCACCCGCCCGCTGGCCATCCAGAAGGACGGAACCTGGTTCACCTACGGCTGGGATCTCACCAAGAACATCTGCGAACTCTACGGCCCCTCCGGCTATATCCGCACCGCCTATACCTACACGCCCTACGGTGAAGTCACCGCGGAGGGTGATGTCACCCAGCCTATCCAGTGGTCCAGCGAGTTCAACGATACCGAGCCAGGCCTGGTTTACTACAATTACCGCCACTATAATCCGATGGATGGCCGGTGGACGGGGCGAGATCCTATTTCCTATTTTTCGGATAGGAATCTGTATTGCTTAGTTAAAAATAAACCTCTGTATAGAACCGATTACATGGGGCTTCTTTGGGATGTTCTACTTGATTGGTTTTTGCAGAAGCAAGATTCCCCTGGAGAGATTATAGTAGAAAAACACACAGAAAGCTCAACGGAAAGCGTATGCAAAGATTGTGATAAGCAATTTGAAAAGGTGAAACAGCTTATACACGCGAAGTTCGTTGCACCTTTGAATATGACTTGTACCATACAGTATCGCTGCATAAAAAAGGCTGATGCTGCGGCAAGTGATGTACCTGCATACGCATTTGATTTAAAAAAATCTCTTCAAGACATAAATCGTCTACTATTTTTTCTGTATGCGATTATTGTGGAAATAAAGGGAAATATAGAGATGGAAAGGGGGTGGATCACAACTGGCAGAAAGATGCTCTCATGTTACATGAAGCGCAGCACGCGATTGATTGGTGCGCGACTATCCGTAACAGAACGATAAAAGAAACGCGAGCGTATTACTTCTTTAACTTAAAACAGGGCAGTGCCACCGATAAAGATTTTATCGAGGCGTTAAAGTCAGCAGTGAAACGTTCTACTAAGGATTTTCAAGAGGATGTGTTTTATGCAACCTTGAAAGAACTGATGAATCAATAAATATATGAAGAAACTATCGTTGATATGTATAAGTGTATTGTCTTTATTGCTTATGAAGTGCAATTACTGTAATAGCAATATTCTGGACAACAATATAGCAGTTGTGTGGAGTTCATATGATGAATTTGAGTTAAATGCTCAGGAGCTCATGAAGCTGCCGCATGTAGAATTGTCTTTCTCTGAGAAGATTGCTGTCGCAAGAAGTCTTGAGCTATTAAGTCAAATGTCAGAAGAAGAGATGATGGTACCTACACCTGCAGCCGTTGTTGCCGATATAATGATGCAGAAGACGGGAGATTTTCGGTTTATTTGCAATGAGAAAGTAGTGCTATCTATATCTGAGCATCCTTCATATTTTCACGCATTGCTCTCGATAAACCGCCCAAAGGAGTGGGGTAGTATCGTGAACCAGATATCATCAAAGATGGAGCTGGCAAAAAAGATGCGTAATTAGGAATCGATGCTATAAGAGCGGATTTGGAGCAGGAGAGGCCCCCCCTCTCCTGCTTTAGTACAATCGGCGCGATATCCGTACTACTGCGAGAGTTGCAAGGAGCCGCGATGATGAGGAATATAATTGTCAATTGCAGTACGACTCCATGGGCAATGTGGTGAAACAGACTCTCGCCCTGGCAGAGCTGCCATCGCCGGAGAACTCCCCCATTACCGAAACTTCTTTCGGTCGGAATCTCTGGAGGATGGTGTGTACAGTCTCACCACTACCACGCGCTATAATGCCGCCGGCCAGCCGCTCTCCAGCGTGCAGAAGCAGCTCATCTCGCAGCTTTCGCCCACGCTGGAGTCGAAATCCATTTTTGTTAGCGAGCGTGGCTTGACTTCCGCCCAGTGGTCAGAGTATAGTGAGAATACGAAACATGTTCAGTGCAGCTCAGTTCCCACTAGTACCATCACCGCTGAGTCAGTGACGGTGGATGGCAATCAGACACGCGTGAAGACAGGCACCGGCATCTGGACTGTGAGCTACGACGCCGAAAACCGCCCCACGGACTTCA
>CAZTAX010000164.1:0-3631 GCA_964611765.1 uncultured Akkermansia sp.
GCGAAGCGGGTGACAGAAGAGTTGCAGCAAGTTAGAGCCACGGTTCTTTCACCCGCTTCGCGGGCTCTGATATCTCTTTTTATCCGTTAACAGGGGCTGCGAGCGCTGACGCGCTCTTACCCCTGCCTAAGGTCTTTAGCCCACTCCGTGGGCTCGGAATTTCCCCGCTCTTGCATTTCTGCCACCCCGCGCCGCATGGAAATTCGGGGTGAGCGCAGCGACCACCCCAAATGCGCGAGCTCGCGAGCGCACGCAACGCACGCGAGTAGCACCGCCCCGCAAAAAAACAACCCGCCGCCCCCCTCGTCAGCCCATCCCTCCCACTCCGCCTATTAGAACGATTCCAAAGTAAGGTAAAAGAATCGGTGCAGCGGGGTGAAAGCCCGCGGAATTCTGAGCCTCGGAGAGGCGTTATAAAGTAGACAGGGGTGGAGCCGCGCAGCGGCGGAACCCCTGGTTAAATGAAGAAGGAATCGGAACCCATGGAATGGGTGGTATAATGCGTAGAACAATATGGTGCAAGGCTTTATGCCACCCCTTGCGGGGTTCCTTTTTGTTTTATCTGTTACCAGGGGTTTCGATTTTTTTTATCGGGTACCCAGGGTTCCGCCTGCGGCTCTACCCTGGGCTATAGTTCTGCCGCCCCGTCGGATGACGGGGCTCAGGGGCTTCGGCAAGCCTATGCCCACCCAGGTGAGCTGTGCATGAAATACCGCCAGCGGCGGTATGAAAGCGGCACTGAGTGCCGAGTGCTCCGGCGCGAAAGCCGGAGAGTACAAAGCGCGCCACACAGGATGCTCCCCCTGCATATTTACGGTACATGCTGCACTCAAATGGGTTTATCCGTTAATTTTTTTCGGGGTACGGAGCATATAAGTCTTGCAATTTGGGTTGAGATGTGGCATATATCTGCAAGTTTACACTGACCATGCCTAAAGACACATCTATCAAGAAGATTCTCGTCATTGGCTCGGGCCCCATTGTTATCGGTCAGGGGTGTGAGTTTGACTACTCCGGAACGCAGGCCTGCAAGGCACTGAAACAGGAAGGTTATGAAGTGGTGTTGGTGAACTCCAACCCGGCCACCATCATGACTGACCCGGAGACGGCGCCCCGCACTTACGTGGAACCGATTACGCCCGAATATGTAGAAAAAATCATTGCCCGCGAGCGGCCGGATGCCATGCTGCCCACCCTGGGTGGCCAGACAGCGCTGAACTGCGCCATGGCGCTGCACAGAGCCGGCACGCTGGAGAAATACGGCGTGCGCATGATTGGTGCGGATGCGGAGGCAATCGACAAAGGCGAAGACCGCCAGAGTTTCAAGGATGCGATGATGCGCATCGGCCTGGATCTGCCGGCCAGCGGCGTGGCCCACAGCATGGCTGAGGCCTGGGACATTGCGAAGAATGTGGTGGGCAACTACCCGATGATTATCCGCCCGGCCTTCACGCTGGGTGGCCCGGGCGGCGGTGTAGCCTACAACAAGCCGGAGTTCGAGGAACTCGTTTCCCGCGGTCTTGATCTTTCCCCGGTGCACGAGGTGCTGATTGAGGAGAGTCTGCTGGGCTGGAAGGAAATCGAAATGGAGGTGATGCGCGACTGTGCGGATAACTGCATCGCGATCTGCTCCATCGAGAACCTGGACCCCATGGGCATTCACACCGGCGACTCCATCACCGTGGCCCCGGCCATGACGCTGACGGCCCGCGAGTATGCACTGGTGCGCCAGGCTTCGTTCGATATCATCCGCGAAATCGGCGTGAAGAGCGGCGGCAGCAACATTCAGTTCGCCATGTGCCCGCGCACCGGGCGCCTGGTGGTGATTGAGATGAACCCGCGCGTGAGCCGTTCCTCTGCCCTGGCTTCCAAGGCCACCGGTTTCCCCATCGCGAAGTTTGCCGCGAAGCTGGCTATCGGCTACACGCTGGATGAGCTGCGCAACGATATCACCAAGGTGACCCCGGCTTCCTTCGAGCCGACTATCGACTACGTGGTGGTGAAGGTGCCGCGCTTCACTTTCGAGAAGTTCAAGAAGGCCGATGAGCGCCTGACCACCGCCATGAAGAGCGTGGGCGAGGTGATGAGCATCGGCCGCACATTCAAGGAATCCCTGCAGAAGGCGCTGCGCTCGCTGGAGACGGGCCGCTGGGGCTTCGGTTTTGACCTGAAGGACCCGAAGAACCCGACCCGCGATGAGATTGCCGCCAAGCTGGCGGTGCCGAATGCGGACCGCATCTTCTGGATTCAGACGGCCTACGTGAACGGCTGGACGCTGGAGGAAATCCAGGACCTGACGGACATTGACCCCTGGTTCCTGGACCAGCTGAAGCAACTGGCTGAGGCCGGCATGAAGCTGAAGGAGCTTGACTTGCTGGAAGCCAAGAAGATGGGCTTCTCCGACCGCCAGATTGCCCTGGCCCGCGGCTGCACTGAGGACGAGGTGCGCGCGGCCCGCAAGGCGCAGGGTGTGGTGCCCTGCTACCGCCTGGTGGACAGCTGCTCTGCGGAGTTCGAGGCTATCACGCCGTACTTCTATTCCTCTTACGGTGAGGAGAATGAGGCCCGAAAGACGGATAAGAAGAAGATAATGATTCTGGGCGGTGGTCCGAACCGCATCGGCCAGGGTATTGAGTTCGACTACTGCTGCTCGCACGCCTCCTTCGCACTGAAGGAACTGGGCTACGAGACCATCATGGTGAACTCCAACCCGGAAACCGTCTCCACCGACTTCGATACCTCTGATAAGCTTTACTTCGAACCGCTCACCCTGGAAGATGTGCTGAACATCTGCGACCAGGAGAAGCCGGATGGCGTCATCGTGCAGTTCGGTGGTCAGACCCCGCTGAACCTGGCTGCTGCCCTGCAGGAGCGCGGTGTGCCCATCATCGGTACCAGCCCCCGCAGCATCGAGCTGGCTGAGGACCGCAAGTACTTCTCTGCCCTGCTGGATGAAATCGGCCTGAAGCAGGCCGAGGCCGGCACCGCCACGAATGAGGACGAGGCTGTGGCCGTGGCCAGCCGCATCGGTTACCCGGTGCTGGTGCGCCCGAGCTTCGTGCTGGGTGGTCGCGCCATGATGATCGTGTACGATGAGAAGGAGCTGCGCACCTACATGCGCGAGGCTGTGGATGCCTCCCCCGAGCGCCCGGTGCTGGTGGACCGCTTCCTGGAGCACGCCATGGAGATTGACGTGGACGTGATTGCCGACGGCGAGACGAGCGTGGTGGGTGCCATCATGCAGCACGTGGAGCCAGCCGGTATCCACTCCGGTGACTCGGCCTGCATGATTCCGCCGAACCGCGTGTCTGTGGGCATGCACAAGGAGATGATGCGCGCCGCCAAGGAACTGGCCGCCAGGCTGAATGTGAAGGGCCTCATGAATTGCCAGTTCGCCATCAAGGATGAAGAGCTGTATGTGATTGAGGTGAATCCCCGCGCTTCCCGCACGGTGCCCTTCGTGTCCAAGTCCATCGGTGTGCCGCTGGCCAAGCTGGCTGCCAAGGTGATGAGCGGCTGCAAGCTCAAGGACCTGGGCTTCACCAAGGAAGTGGTGCCGCCCTACTACACCGTGAAGGAGGCCGTGTTCCCGTGGAACCGCTTCCCGGGCATCGATGTGGTGCTGGGGCCG
>CAZTAX010000165.1:0-3590 GCA_964611765.1 uncultured Akkermansia sp.
CCTTCTCTGACATAACGTATTATACAAAAAACTTTCTCTCCATGAATTCTCTTGCCGGTCGACAGAATCCCAAGAATATCAAATATCCTCCAATCATCGCCACGCCGATCAGTGTGTAAAACGACCATCCCACAAATTGATATGAATCAAATGTATAAGACAGCAAAAACTCCATCAAAAGCGCTACTGCTCCCAAAGCAACCATTGCTCCTCCGATAATATAAAACCTGCCACTTCTCAAATACTGAAGCAACACCGTCACCACAGTGACAATCACTCCAGTGCATCCGGTTATCGGAAAGGCAAAACTTAAAAACCAGTCACCGCCCGTTGCACAATTGACATAAAGTAAATATAATCCCACTGCCGCAAACGAACACGGAACAAAGATGACCGGATTAGCCCACCTAAACCATGTCGGTAAAACAAAGATTATGTAAGCAAGAAGCAATGCTCCAATTACATATCCGGACCATGTGACAGACTGATTAAGCCTCAAATCACACAGCAAGGTTATGATAAATGGAATTAAAAATACAACCGTTAAAAAAATCGGCAAACCAATGGCGTGTGCATCCGCTTTTGGATACTTTCCCCTTGGATATGTCTTCTCTCCTTCGCCCTGCACAAGTTCCGGATGATATACACTCGTCCCACACAATGGACAGTTCTTCTCTATATCTGCCAACTTGACACCACATTTTATACAATACATATTGTTCTCCCTCTTCACTTCGATGTCTGATTACTTTCTACTTCTACCAAGATTCCCATTTCCCGCAAAACTTCATAAAAATGATATTCCAGCTCTGCTTCCCGGATGTTGCGAATAAAGTTAACGTACAAGATGTCTCCAAACGAAACCACACCACAATTATACGGTGCAGTTGCCTGAACACCTAAGATAAAATCCAGACGTTCTACGTATTGCCTCATTACCTCCGGCATTTTCACTGCACCAAGATTCGACATACTAAGACATGACTTTTTCTCTCCTACAGAATCGAACACCGCTTTCATCACAAAATTTTTCACAAATAGTGGCATCACTCGCACCGCCATAAGACGCTCACTACTGATATTAGTGGCAATCATCATGCTCATGTTCTTCGCCGTAATGTCTGTACTCATCTTGCTTTTGATTACATGACATATTTCCTCAAAGCTATATTCACCAAGCTTCGGTAAAATCTCCGGGATTGTGTATAACACAAAATTTCTAAGACTCCGGCTCGGAAATAGTTTTCTTAAATTCACCGGAATTAACACCTTAATTGGTTTTCGCCGATTTGGGTTTGACACTTTTTCTTTTTGAATATTCTGAAGTGCCTGCATCATTGCTGCACACAGGAATGTTGTCAGACTCACCCCATACTCATGTGCCTTTTCAAGCACCTGTTCCACCGATAATTTAAAACAAGTAAGATGCAAAAATCCTCTCGATTCCGGCGTTCCACCCCAGCGAAAGGCTGTTCTCTCCTTACGGCTTGCACAGAGTTTTCCTGCATGTTTTTGGAATCTGTCCTCCAACTCTTCCTCCGAAGGTTCCTCCATTCTTCCAAGCACACCTTCTTCTGCCGGTATATGAATCCCATACTTTTGCTCTAAATATTCCGCAATCAAACTCTTCAAAAACACCATTGCTCCGTTTCCATCCGTCAAAGAATGAAAAATCTCAATAGCGATTCTCCGATGATATACAATGACACGAAATGCACATTTTCTCGTCTCTTTCTTAGACATCCTTGTGAGTGGATAACTGCTTTCCTCACGAATATCCGGAGCTGTCGCCAGTTGCTCCAAATAATACCAAAACGCACCTTTTCGGAGTCGCACTCCGATAGACGGAAACCTCCGTATTGTAACCTCTAAGGCTGAACGAAGAATCTCGACATCCACCTCTTCCTTCAATGTGGCAGAAACGCGAAATACATTGCTCCATTTTTCATTTCTTGCAGCCGGATAAATCTTGGCCGCGTTATCTAAACGAAACCAGCGAAGATGATTCTTCGTCGGCATATCCTTATATTTTCTCATCGTGTTAATTGAACATATTCTCCATTAAATTTTAAGTTTTTATCATTATACACCTTTAAAATTCAAAACGCCACAGATTTCTCGGTGACGTTTTGGTATTTAGTATTCTATTCTTCACTTTTTTCTTTCATTTTGTGTAATCGATAAGAATAAACCGTCGGCACAATCATTGCCGAAAAGAGAATGATAATCAACACCACGCTCATCGCATTTGCAGGAAGTAATATGCACAGAATCATAATAAATCCGCTTGCCACCCAGAGCTTTCCGCCCATTCTATGTGTACGGTTCCAGTTTTCCTCATCATTTAATGTCCACGGAAGTTTAATTCCCATCGTGTAACTTTGCTTACATTTCGGAAGATAATTTCCTATCACAATAAACATAATTCCCATAAGCACCAACATAATTTTATCCACTTTAAATTCCACTCCGAGTGCTGTTCCGTAAATCAAAACAGCTCCCAAGACAGATATAATCGGGCAAATCCAAAATACAATATTCAAAACTTTACCTTCGATGTTCTGCTTTTTCGGATCAGCACTTGTTGCCAACACGCATACCCAATGCACCGCAAACAAGAAGCCCGGCAAGCCAAATACTGCAAATATTTTGCTACTCCATCCGTCTACCACACCCTCTGCATTCCAGTGCGTCGGCAGTTTGTCCGGTAGCTTATTCCATAAAATCAATCCTACTAATATCGGCAGTAAAATTATAATCGATGTCGAAATCAATTTCTTTTTATTTTCTTTAATCATTTTCGCTGTCCCCTTTCAAATCCGTAATCCATAACATGATTTCTTCTAATACAGAAGCATTTAATTCATAGATGATAAATTTTCCTTCCCGCGTATCGCGTATCAAGTCTGCTTCTTTGAGTACAGATAAATGTCGCGATATGGATGCTCCTGTGACCTCAAAATGGTCCGTAATCTCTCCCGCAGACATTTTCCCACTTTTGAGGAGATTCAAAATCTCGCGACGTATGGGGTCTGCAAGGGCTTTTAGTGTGTTGTGTAATCCCACATCCTCACCTCTTTCATTTAACATTTAACCTAATTGTTAAATGTATTATATACAAAACTATTTATATTGTCAATCATTTTTGCATGAATCTATAACAAATGTTGCGTTGTTCGCAAAAACTTTTATCTTCATGCATCTTTTTAATTGAATATATTTTTTATGTTGGAATATACTTTCTCGTAGAGAGTTTTTTGGAGGCCATTTGTATGAAAAAGTCACTATCCTTTTGGCAATTTACAGGTTTTATATTCACAGCGATTGCAGGAACTTTGCTACATTTTCTTTATGATTGGAGCAATCAAATTACTCTTGTTGCCCCTTTTTCTGCAATAAACGAATCCATCTGGGAACACATGAAACTGCTCTATTTCCCTATGTTTGTCTTCGCCTTAATAGAACGCCATTTCATTGGTAATGAATACGAAAACTTTTGGTGCGCAAAGCTTACCGGCTTCCTCTTGGGACTCACTCTAATTCCCGTACTATACTATAGCTATACAGGAATGTTTGGCGTGTCATGGGAT
>CAZTAX010000166.1:0-3493 GCA_964611765.1 uncultured Akkermansia sp.
AGTGGTGAACGGCGTGCTGGCCCCGCAGGTGGGCCACAACAAACTCTGCGGCGGCAAGGCCATGCCCTGCATCGAATGCCACATGCCCAGGATGACCTACATGGGCCGCGACCCGCGCCGCGACCACGGCCTGCACTGGCCGGATCCGCGCATGAGCATCGAGCTCGGCGTGCCGAATGCCTGCCTGAACTGCCACCAGGACAAGGACCACCAGTGGTGCCTGGAGTATCTGGAAAAACGCTACAAAATCGAACGCTTGGGCAAATACCGCCAGCGTTTCCGCGCCGCGGGTCACGCCTTGCAGGGCAAGGGCAGCGCGCAGGAGCTGCTGGAGGCCTACAAAGCGGAGGAGATTGCCGCCTGGCGGGCCACCCTGCTGGGGCTGATGGCTCAGTTCCCCCTCACCCCGGAGGTGCAGGCCGTGGCGCTGGGTGCCACACAGGATCCGGATGCCCTGGTGCGCACCGCTGCGGTGGAACTGCTGGGGGGCGATGCCGCCCGCAAGGCGCTGGCAGATAAGACGCGCAGCGTGCGCCACGCCGCCGGCTGGCAGCTCTTCCCAAATCTGCCGGCGGGCCACCCGGTGCTGCAGGAAATGCAGGAGACCGCCACCCACCAGGCCGACCAGCCCACCGGCGCCATGCAGCTGGCCATGCTGGTCGGTGCCCGGGGCGATGCCGCCACGGCAGATGCCCAGTACCGCCGCGCGGTGGAGCGCGACCCCGCCAGCGCCGTAGCCCGCATGGACTACGCCGTGTTCCTCGCGCAGCAGAACCGCCCGATGGATGCCCTGAAGCAGATGCTGGCCTGTGCCCGCGAGCACCCGCAGAATGCGGAGGTGCAGTACCGTCTGGGGCTCAGTCTCATCGAAATCGGGCAATACCGCCCTGCCCTGCGCGCCATGCAGAAAGCCCTGAAACTCGACCCGCAGCACGCCCACGCCGCCGAAGCCTCGCGGCAGCTGCAGAACTACATCCGCTGATTCACCCCTTCTCTATCCGAACATATGGAAACCTCACACATCATCCTCACCGTCCTGGCCATCATCGCCGTGGCCATCTTCCTCTTTGCGCTCATGAAAGGCGTCATCAAAATGGTGCTGCTCGCTCTGGCTGTTTCCGGAGCCGTGGCCTCATGGGTGTTCCTGCAGAAAAATGGCTTCACCTATGTGGCCTTCGTGACCGACTCTCCGGAGCCGTGGATGGTGCAGGCGCTGGCCTGGAGTGTGGCCATCTTCATTCTGCTGGTATTCTTCCACGGCATGGTGTGGATATCACAGCTCTTTTCCTTCAAGAAAAAGTTCGGGCTGGGCGGCGTGCTCACCACCATCTTCATGAGCCTCATCATGCTCTGGGTCACCATGATGGGTATCTGTTACTACGGTAATGTGTGCCGCATCCGCTACTACCACGAACTGGCAGAAGCCCAGATGCAGCGCATCTCCAACCCCTCCGTGGAAATGCCCGCCGTGCCCTGGTTCACCCGCGTCTCCACCGCCCTGCGCAGCTCCAAAGTCACCGGCTGGATGCAGAGCCTCGACCCCATCGACGACCCCGCCCAGACCAACCTGGCCTGCCTCGTAGCCTTCGGCTGCACGCTGGATGAGCCCACCTTCACCAGCTTCTACAACACCCAGCTGGCCGGCCGCGGCATTCCCCAGCCTACCCGCCTGCTCGACCTCTTCCGCGACCCCGGTCTGCGCACCATGGTGAAAGAAGGCCGCTTCGTCTCGCTGCTGGAAAACGAGCGTCTCAACACCGTGCTGCGCTTCCGCACTACCGCGGAAAAAATGCGGTATATCCTGTAAAACGGAGAACCAACCTGCCTTTATCAAGCTACGCGGAGTTTTCTGAAAAAAACGCGGGCCAATGGCCCGCGTTGCGTTTTACCTTGCACCTCTTACAATCATGCTCACTTCTTCTCCCAGGAGAAGGGCTCAAAATCAGCCACTGCCTTGGGGTCGGCCCAGGTGGGCTTGCGCAGAGCATAGATGACAAAGGGGATGCCGGCGAATACGATGGTACCCACCACCAGAATGCCTACATACACCACCGGGCTGCCCACCGGAATCTGACCGGGCGGAATGAAGCTGAAGATAAAAGCTACCATACTGCCCAGCATACCCAGACCGCCGATAAGCCACATGCCCAGGGTCTTGCCGCCGGGAATGCGGAAAGCGCGCGGCACCTCCGGAGCCGCATAGCGCAGATAGATACCTGCAGCAAACATAAGCATGTACATGATGAGGTAGAGCAGAATCGTGAGCTGCGAAATAATCTGATACGCCGTCTGCACGCTCGGCAGCACCACAAACAACACCGAAAGCAGAGTCACGATGCAGCCCTGGATGATGAGAATGCCCACCTGCACCCCGTTCTTATTCGTGCGCTGCATGAAGCGCGGCAGATACCCCGCGCAGCCCACCTGCAGCAGCCCCTTGGACGGGCCACCCACCCAGGCCACCACCTGCGCCAACACACCGAACGCAAGGCAGCAGGCCATGATGGGGGCCATCCAGGAAGCTGAGAAGTAATCGAAAAGCTTATCGAAGGCAATGAGCAGACTCTGCGTGAGCGTAATCTGGTTGTGCGGGATGATGAAGCCGATAGCCAGTGTGCCGAACACGAAGATGCAGACCGTCACGACCGAAGCAATGGCGATGGCCAGCGGGTAGTCGCGGCTGGGGTTCTCGCATTCCTTCACATGCACGGCACTCATTTCCATGCCGGCGTAAAAGAGGAAGATGCTCGCTGCCAGCACGATGTTGTTGAAGTTCGACAAATCGGGGATGAAGTCGCGAGCCTCCATGCTGATATCGATGGGGTTACCCTGCCCCCAGTACACCATGCCCATGAGCACCAGCAGCGCCGCCGGAATCACCGTGCCGATGAGACCGCCCCACTTCGTGATACCGCCGCTGGTCTGCATGCCGCGCATGTTCAGGAAAGTGGCAGCCCAGTACACCAGCAGCACAATGATAATGACATAGACGCTGTTGGAGGCAAGCGCGTGGTCCCAGCGCTGGTCCGGGCCCATGAAAGCCAGCGAAACCGCCGCAAAAGTCAGCACCGTCGGGAACCAGATGGTCGTCTGAATCCACTGCAGCCAGATAGCCAGAAAGCCCAGGCGCGCGCCGAATGCCTCGCCCACCCAGCGGAACACACCGCCCTTCTGCGGCCAGCCCGTCGTCAGCTCCGCCGCCACCAGCGAAACCGGCATCAGGAAAAACAACGCCGCGAAGATATAGTAAAAGGCCGAGCTCAGCCCATAAGTCGTTTCCGCCGGCAAGCCGCGCAAGCTCACAATAGCAGACACATTAATCATGGCCAGGGTAAAAACACCCAGTCTGGCAAGCTGGCCCCCCTTGCCGGGCGTATTCGAGTCGTTTTTCATGGTTAAAGACTTCGACCCGCAAACAGGAACAAGAGTTTTATATACCTTCTGCTGCGAAATAGTAGCGGTTTCGAGCCTGACTTTCTCCTGCAAACGCCCT
>CAZTAX010000167.1:0-3385 GCA_964611765.1 uncultured Akkermansia sp.
CTCTCTCTTACGCTCGCAACGAGTCCGCTAAACTCTTATTTATCAATCGGTTTACTTGCCGGAGAGGGTGAATATTCAGTTGCAGAATAATTGTTCCAACGCGTTCCAATTTTTGGTTCATTCTGAGTTTTTAGGTCCCCAAATATTAACGGCTCCCCGCCTGCTGGCGGTGTTCTGATTTCATGACTATACCATACCGGGGGCAACACCCCGGGTTATGTAAATTCCGCCCTTCCGGGCTCAGAATTCCTCGGGCTTTCAGCCCGCAAAAGACAATTCGCCGACTTTTCAGAAGTTGCCACGCGTCAATTGTCCATTCTGTAAAACTCCAATTCGGTGTTTTTTTAGAGATGTCCGATTCAACGTTCGCCCATGTCCAGGTCGATGCCGAACATGGCGGAGAGATTGGCGGAGTCCAGTTCCACGGCGCTTTCAGGCTGGCGGAGCAGTTGGGCAGGTCCGATGCCGCGCAGGGTAAAGAGCAGGGAAGGATCAGCATCGATAAGGCAGCCTGCGGCATAAATGGCGGCTGCGGCGTGGGGGCAGGGCTCGGCCCAGTCCGGGCAGCTGCAGTGCATGCGCCAGTCGCCGGGGGTGGGGAGCAGGCCGGTTTCCGGGTGGCAGAGTTGTTGCAGCACGGACTCATCAATTTTGCCATCCAGCAGGGCCAGCAAGGAATCAATGTGCCCGGCGCAGGCTGCCGCCAGGCTTTCCAGCCGCTCGTCCTCCAGCTGGGTGAGCTTCAGTTCCACCTCGCAGAGTTCCTCAGCACTCACCAGGGCGTGGATGGCGCAGCGTGAGATGCGCACATCCAGCACGCAGCCGTGGCGCAGCAGGGTACGGCCGGGTGCCAGGCACATGCCGCCGGATTCACAGTGCGCGAGTTGCTTCATCCAGGCACTGCCCCAGAAATGCGAGGCAAGCTTGCGGGTGCTGTTCTGCACCGGGTGCAGTTCCACCCCATCAGCCAGAAGTTCAGTCCGGCGGGTTTCGGTCAGTTTCTGCAGGTCGGCGGCTTTAAGCCGGGGGCGGAGGTCATCGCAGCACATGGAGCGTATAAAAAAGCCGGGGCTCCTGTAGGAACCCCGGCCGGTGGGATAAATGCTTTACTTGGTCACGCTTTTGAAGTATTCCAGCGTGGTTTTGAGGCCCTCCTCCAGCGTGTGCTTGGGAGCCCAGCCGGCGTTGCGCAGCTTATCGGCGCAGGAGCGGGAGTGCTTCACATCGCCGGGGCGCTCAGGCAGGTGCACCACCTTGGAGCTGGAGCCGGCGGCATCGATGATGATGTTGGCGAGGTCGTTGATGGTGATCTGACCACCGTAGCCCACATTGTAGACACCCGTTACCTCCGGATGCTCGGCCACGAAGGTGAGTCCGCCCACGATGTCCTTCACATAGATGAAGTCGCGGGTCTGCTCACCATCACCGAATACGGTGATATCCTCACCCTTGATGGCCTTTTCCATGAAAATCGGCACGGCGGCAGCATAGGCGCCCTTCGGATCCTGACGCGGACCGAACACGTTGAAGAAGCGGCAGCAGCCGGTGTTCACCTGGCCGGTGGTGCGGAACATCTCCATGTAGTACTCACCATCGAGCTTGGTGATGCCGTAGGGGCTCTTCGGCTCCGGGTACATGGTCTCCACCTTGGGCACGATGGGGTTATCGCCGTAGATAGCGGCGGAGGAGGCAAGCACTACCTTCTTCACACCGGCCTTGGAGGCTTCCTCCAGCACGGTGAGCAGGCCGTTCACGTTCAGATCCACGGTCTCGCGCGGTTTCTGCATGGACTCCGGCACGGAAACCATGGCGGCCATGTGGAAAATGTAGTCCACGCCCTCCACGGCCTTGGCCACGAGTTCGCGGTCGGTGATGGAGCCTTCGATGAAGGTCACATTCAGGCCGTCCAGGTTCTTCTTGTAACCGGTGCGCAGGTTATCCAGCACGCGGATTTCCTCTGCGATTCCCTGATAATGCTCAGCAATGTGAGACCCGATGAAGCCGGCACCGCCGGTGATGAGTACTTTCATGATATATGTTGATATGGTCTGCCGCCTATTCTACGCTGAGCGGGGGAAAAATCAAGAAGTATTTAGTTTTTTTCTTCAAGCCGGTGGAAATTTCGTGTAGACTGGTCACATGTCTGAGGAAAAGCGGCGAATTGTGAGCATTGATGCCTTGCGCGGGCTGGATATGGTGCTGTTATCGGGAGGAGCGGCGGTGCTGTGGCAATTATGCCGGGCAGGGTGGGGTAATGAGGTGCCGGCATGGCTGGCGGAGCAGTTCCGGCATGCGGAGTGGGGCTGCGGATTCACCTGCTGGGATCTGGTGATGCCGCTTTTCCTGTTCATTACCGGCTGCTCCATGCCCATTGCCTTCAGCCGCTACCGGGAGCAGGGCCGGTTGCGCACCGCCTGGCGAGTGCTGCGGCGTGTGGTGTTGCTTTTTGTGCTGGGCATGGTGGTGCAGGGCAACCTGTGCAGCGGTGAGCCGGAGCACATGAGCTTGTTCTGCAATACGCTGCAGGCGATTGCTGCGGGCTATCTGGTGAGCGCGGCGGTGCTCATGCTCTGGAACTGGCGGGGGCAGCTGGTCAGCTGCCTGGTGCTCATGACGGCATACTGGGCCTTGCTCCGCTTTGTGCCGTACAATGGACAGCCCGGCGGCCTTTTCCGCCCGGATGATAATCTGGCGTATTTCATCGACTGCGCATTGCAGGGACCTTGGCAGGACGGCACGCCCTACACCTGGATTCTCACCACACTCAACTTCGGAGCCATCACCCTTATGGGCGTGCTGGGTGGTGGGGTGATATTCCGTATGCGGGGTATCAGAGCTGCTGCCATTTTGTGCGGTGGTGGCGTTCTCTGCCTGGGGGCTGCCGCGCTGCTGGAGTATGATACGCCGCTTATCAAGCATCTGTTCACCACGACCATGGTGCTGTGGAGCGGAGGCTGGTGTCTGTTGCTGCTGGCTCTTTTCCATGTGCTGTTTGATATGTTGCCGCGCACCGGCTGGCTGGCGTATCCCTTTCAGGTGGTCGGGTGCAATGCCTTGCTGGCCTACATGCTGACCAATACGCCCGGGGTGGGAGGCCGGAGCCTCTGGGGCTGCATTTCCTATCCACTTTTCCGCTGGGCGGAATCGCCGCTCCTTTATGAGTGCCTCAGCTACGCCTTGTTGTGGCTTGTCTTGTGGTTCCTGTTCCGCCATAGGGCTTTTCTGCGGGTGTGAATGCAGGCTTTTTATATACACCATGAAAGGTAATGGTACAATGCGGCGCATACCCTTATACCATGAAGGGAACTTCTAAAAACTCAGAATGAACCAATAAATTGGAATTTGGCGTTCCGCCAAAATTACGAGTTACGAATTACGAATTATA
>CAZTAX010000168.1:0-3378 GCA_964611765.1 uncultured Akkermansia sp.
AGCTTATAATTCGTAACTCGTAATTTTGGCGGAACGCCAAATTCCAATTTATCGCAGCTTTCCTACTTAGCTTGCGGCCGAGCAAATCGAAACGCACAGAGATGAATCTCTGTGCGTTGATATTCCTTTCAATTCCTGCTCAGTCACGTCTTTACCACTCGCGGCGGCGGGGGCGGCGGCTGAACTTATCGTAGAACGCACGCTCGCTGCGTTCACCGTTGCGGGATTCGCGCGAGTCACGGCGGTCACCGCGCTCGCGGCGGAAATTGGTATTGCCACGCCCGGCATAGGAAGCGCCGCGGCGCTCACGCTCGCGGGGGCGGAACTCGCGTTCGTATGAAGCATTGCCCCCCTCAGGGCGCCCCTTGTCCTCGCGCACGTTCACCTCATAGCCGCAGATCTGGCAGGTGCCCAGGCGCTCGATGAGCTGCGGGGCAATCTCCGGCGTCACCTCGATGAGGGAGTGCTTCAGGAAGAGGCGGATATCCCCCACCGTTCCCTTGGGAGCGCCCCCTTCGTTGTAGAACAGTCCGGCGATATCCTTGGGCCGCAGCCCCAGGAGCTTGCCACCGTTCATGAACAGGGTCACACTCTGCTGCAGGGAGCTCCAGTCATTGCCCTTTTCCACGGGGGCATCCCCCTCCTCCACCGGGCGGGGATTGCGGGCAAACTTACTCGGGCGGTCCTCAGGGATAGGCTGCAGCTCGCGGCTCGTCTTGACCACCAGCAGGTTGAACATGGCCGCCATCAGCTGCTCCGCAGGCATATCAATATCGTGCAATTCCTCCGGCAGCTCCGTTGCGGTAGCAGCAGTCTCCAGAATCTCATCCACCAGGGATTCACGGCGCACCTCCTCCACCTGGGTGCCGGTCATCACTTTCTCGCGCTGCATGCGCACCCCCACAAAGCGCTCCAGACGCGCCAGCAGGGAGAAATCACGGCGGCCGATGAAGGAAACCGCCCTGCCCTTGCGCCCGGCGCGAGCCGTGCGGCCAATGCGGTGCACGTAGTCCTCCGGGTCGCGCGGCAGCTCAAAGTTCACCACCGTATCCACATCGTCGATATCCAGGCCGCGGGCAGCAATATCCGTGGCCACCAGCACATTCAGGTTACCCTTGCGGAAGGAATCCATCACGCGTTCGCGCAGCGTCTGGGGCATGTCGCCGTGCAGGCGGTCCACCGCATAGCCGCGGGCCAGCAGACCATCCACAATATCGTCCACCACGCGCTTCGTGTTGGCAAAGACCAGCCCGCGTTTCATACGCCCCATCTCGATGAGACGGCTGAGCACCTCGATACGGGAGGAAAACACCACCTCGTACACGCACTGCTCGCAGGTCGGCACGGTGAGCTGCGGCCGCTCTATGGCAATCTCCTGAGGCTCCTGCGCCACCGAATTCACCAGCGTGCGGATGGCGGGGGACATGGTGGCGGAGAACAGCAGAGTCTGGCGTTCCTCCGGCAGCAGGGCCACCACGCGGTCGATGTCCTCCTGGAAGCCCATGTCCAGCATCTCATCAGCCTCGTCCAGGATGAGCATGGAAATGTTATCCGGCTTCAGCTCGCCCTGTTCCATCAGGTCAATCACGCGACCGGGAGTCCCCACCACAAACTGCACCCCGCGCTTCAGTGCCGCCAGCTGCGGGGCAAAGGAGGCGCCGCCATAAATCGGCACGGCGGATACGCCATCCAGGAAAAGGGCAAGCTTATCCACCTCGCGGCAGATCTGCACCGCAAGCTCACGCGTGGGCGCCAGGCAGAGCACCTGCACCTCGCGCAGCGTGGGGTCTATGCACTCCAGCGCCGGAATGGAAAACGCCAGCGTCTTGCCCGAACCGGTGTGGGAAAGGCCCAGAATATCGGCTCCCGCCAGCGCCGGGGGGATGGCACGCTCCTGAATGGGAGAAGGGGTTTCAAATCCCAGGACCTCAATGGCCTCCAGAATCTCCGGGCAGATACCAAGTTCAGAAAATGACATAGACGGCGCAGAGAATGCCCTATTAAGCCGCATTTGTAAAGCAAAAACTTCTTCGCGAACGCACTATGGCAGACCCGGGTAAAAAAAGAGTTTGCCATGAAGCGGCGGGCGCGGTATACTGCCCGTGCATGAGTGATACACAGGAAGACATGAGCGCCTTCAACAGCTGGGACTGCTTCGGCGCAACCCTCATGCTGGGCGTGACTCCCGGCATCATCTGCTATGCCACCACTGACCCGCACGATGTGATGCGGGCCGCCTGGCTCTGCGTGCTGGGGGTAATCATTGCCCTGGTGGTGCTGGCGGTGGCGCTCATCACCCGCTGGCGCATGCTCGGCTCCATCATCAACGGAGCCGGCACCTGCATTACCGCTTTCTATATCATCTACGTGGCCGCCTTCTGGTTCAACTCCTGCTCAGAATCGTCCGAACAACGTTCCGTCGAAATTCCCCTGCCCCAACAGCAGCAGAAATAAGTCTCCCACCCGGGAAGCGGGAGGCACCCGCCAACCCGCTCCGCTTCACTTTTCCGCAGCGAAGCGCTCGATGGAGGCATCCAGAATGCGGCAGGCGGTCTCCACGCCGAAGAAATCGCCTACTTCGGTCTTCTTGTTCTGAAGCGTTTTGTAGGTGAGGAAAAAGTTCTGAATTTCCTGCAGGTAGTGCGGGGGGAGATCATCCAGGGTGTTCACATGCTCATAGCGTGGGTCACCCACATTCACCGCAAGGATTTTCACGTCCGGTTTGCCGCAGTCAATCATATCCATACCGCCGATGATGCGGCAGTCCACATAGCAGCCCGGGAAAGTAGGAGCGGAGGTAAACACCAGAATATCCAGCGGATCACCATCCAGATACCGCGTATCTTCCACAAAGCCATACTCCGCCGGGTAGTAGACGGAAGAATACAGCACACGATCCAGCTTGATGCGGCCGGTCTTTTCGTCCACCTCATACTTATTGCGGCTCCCCATGGGGATTTCGATGCGGGCTTCTACAATGCGCGGGATACTCATATCACTGCATGGTACCAAGAGCGCAGCGCCAAGTCAAGTGAAAGACTATGCAGGAATTTTGATTTTTTGATTTTTCCGTCATTCCCGGACCTGCATGTCAGACTTCACCGCTTGACATATCATGCACACTGTGGCATGATACGCAGCGTTCGACGGCCCCGTCGTTCAATGGATAGGACGGAGGTTTCCGGTACCTCTGATGTAGGTTCGATTCCTACCGGGGCTATAACTCCTGTATACGCTTATGAACGATTAAGTGTTGATTTATCAGCACTTTCTATTACTATAACCGTACATAAACGTATACAAGAGAAATGCAACTTCACGCATTGGAATAATTAACGGTCTCCCTGAAATCTAAGTTAGATTCTGCGGGAAACGGTT
>CAZTAX010000169.1:0-3364 GCA_964611765.1 uncultured Akkermansia sp.
CGAACACTTTACCGTTGATGCTCAGGAGATCCTTGCGCTCCATACCGGCCTTGCGCGGCACGGAACCCACCAGCATGCACCAGTCGGCATCCTTGAAAGCCACGGCGGGGTCGTCGGTAGCCACGATTTCCTTCACCAGCGGGAAGGCGCAGTCCTCGAGCTCCATCACCACACCCTGGAGCTTCTCCAGGCAGGGGGTGATTTCGAGGAGCTTCAGAATCACGGGCTGATCAGCACCCAGCATCTCACCGGCTGCAATGCGGAACAGAAGGGAATAGGAAATGTTGCCGGCGGCGCCGGTCACGGTCACAGTTACGGGTTTCTTCATAACGCGGAATATTTTAAGGCATACGCCGTCAGAGTCAATCCTAAAGTGTGCGCATCAGGGAGCAAGTGTCATGTTTTTTGAAAAAAGTGATAAATGATTAAAAAAGGAGTTGACGAAAGGCGGGGGAGCTGGTATCGTTGGCGGCACACAGCATCTGGAGCGGTGGCTGAGAGGCTGAAAGCACCCGTTTGCTAAATGGACGTACTGCGTTAAACAGTACCGGGGGTTCGAATCCCCCCCGCTCCGCTGAATGAAGGCACCAACGCTTACAAGTGTTGGTGCCTTCCGCTTTTACCACTATGAAACTTGACCATGCCAGAACGCAGGATGAACTGATGCAGCTCACTGATAAGGAGCTGCGCCGCAATCTGTTTGCCCAGTCTCCGCTGAATCTGCCGCGTGTGTTCCTGTATGCGCTGTACTTTGTGTTGCTGCCGGCGGCCATTCTGGGGCCGGTGCCGGGCATTGCCGGCACGGCGGTGCTGGCCGGGGTGGCGGCTTATCTGTGGCTGTGGTCCACGCCGCAGGCGCTGGATTCCTTCCTCTGGTTCTGGCTTATCTGGGCTGCGGTTGACTGGGCACTGCTGCTCATGTTCCGATTCGTAATGGGGGTGTGGGAGTATTGCCAGTTCAAGGATTTTCTGCAGGCGGAGGCGGAGGATGAACCCGATTTGAACCCCGGCGGTCGCATCGTCCGGGAATTGGAGAAGGGGGAAAGCCACAAGCTGCCCCTGGTGGTGCAGGTGCCCCGGCGGGGGGTGTATGTACTCAAAGTGGCGGTGGAGGAAGGGAACTCGCAGATCAACGTCGGTTTTGACGGCTGCGCCTGCATGGAGGAGCATGAATGCGTGCCCGGCCTGACCAATGCGCACGCTGCTGCCTACCGGCTGGAGCCCGGCTGCCACCTGCTCAGCGTGCTGGTTCAGGCCCGCAGCGCCGCCCGCCTGACCGTGAGCTTCCGTTGATTCGCGCTTGCCCGGATGGGGGAAATGTGCTAATCTCCTGCTCGTGAAGATAGACGCCCACACCACGCAGGAACAGCTGTTGAAACTGAGCGAACAGGTGCTGCGCCGCGATTTGCTGCAGAGCACGCCGCTGAATATCAAGTTCTTCCTGCGCTACCTCATCCTGTTTCTGCTGTTTCCGGGCATGGTGTTCGGATACAAGGTGGGTATGGGGATTACGCTGGCGTTCTGTGCTGCGCTGGTGGGTATCCTGTTCTGGGGAAGTGAGGCGGCCTCGGCCCTGGCCATCTACGGCTGGCTGAGCTGCGGCTTCCTCGTGCAGCTTTTTGTGACCATCGGCGTGGTTCGCAAGGCCTGGCGCGAGCGTGAAGTGCGCCGCAGCTATCGCCCTGCCACTCCCGGGCTGCACCATGCCCAGCGCCGCCCGCAGAAGTACCCGCTCCGCTGGCGGAAATCGAATACGGAGGGATTTGTGGCCGCTCACCTCATCCTGCAGGCGCCCCAGCGCGGGATTTACGCCGTGCTGATTACCCTGAAGAATTACCAGGGTTCCCAGCTCGTCACCCAGGGACGGCAGGGAACATCCCTGGTGCATGCCGGCGGCGGTAAGGGAAAGGATTTCAATGCCCTGGTGCTCTACCGCCTGGAACCCGGTCTGCATGAGCTCATCTGGGCCATTCCGGAGGGGCAGAATCCCGCGGCGGAGGTGTCTGTGCTGAATCATTGAGCCGAGTTGCGGCTCAATGAAAAACCAGTGATTTTGCTTGCAAATCATTGTTTTTATAGTAGAATACCCCGCGTTATGGCAGACCGTACACAGACTGATCCCGTCCGCATGGAAAAAATCGTCAGCCTTTGCAAGCGCAGAGGGTTCATCTTTCAGGCCGCAGAGATTTATGGCGGTCTCAACGGTTGCTGGGACTACGGTCCCCTGGGTGTGGAACTCAAGCGCAATCTGAAGGACTACTGGTGGCGTGTCCATGTGCAGGAACGCCCCGATATCGTGGGTATGGATGGTTCTATCCTCACGCACAACTCGGTGCTGGTGGCATCCGGCCACGTGGGTGGTTTCTGCGACCCGCTGTGCGACTGCCTGCTCACCAAGGAGCGCCTGCGCGCTGACCAGATTCCCGCCCAGAGCGGTGTGGCCTACTGGTGGAAGGGCGCTGCCCGCAAGGATGGCTCCTGGAGCACGAAGAAGGAATTCTCCATGCTGGTGGAGGGCACGGACGATAAGTCCGCCAAGACCGCCCGCAAGGGGGCGCTCCAGTACTACAGCCAGATTGCCGGCAAGGGCACCCAGCCTGCCGACCTGGAGCTTATCGAGGAGCGCACCGAGGAGGTGACCGATTCCGTGCGCTACAACCCGGCCAACGGCTCGCTGGTCACGGAGGCCCGCTCCTTCAACCTGATGTTCAAGACCACCATCGGCGCCACCTCTGATGAGAACGACCCCGCCAGCACCGGCTGGCTGCGCCCGGAGACTGCCCAGAGCATCTTCTGCCAGTACAAGAACATCCTCGATTCCTCACGCAATAAGATTCCCTTCGGCATCGCCCAGATTGGTAAGTCCTTCCGCAACGAAATCAACCCGCGCAACTTCACCTTCCGTTCCCGCGAGTTCGAGCAGATGGAGGTGGAGTACTTCTGCCGCGAGGAGGATGGCTTCCGCCTGACCGACGAGTGGCTGGAGAAGAGCCTCCAGTTCTACGAGAATATCGGTATTGCCCGCGATAAGATTCACATCCTCGATGTGCCGGAAGAGGAACGCGCCTTCTACTCCAAGAAGACCTACGACCTCGAGTACGAGTTCCCCTTCGGTGTGCAGGAGCTCATGGGTATCGCCTACCGCACGGATTACGACCTGGGCCGCCACCAGGAAGGCTCCGGCAAACCCATGGAATACTTCGACGAGACCACCCGCGAGCGCTTCATCCCGCATGTGGTGGAACCTTCTGCCGGTTGCGACCGCTCCGTGCTGGCCGTCATCTGCGAGGCCTTCGATGAAGAGGAACTGGGCAAGGACGGCAAGAGCGACATCCGCACCGTTATGCACTTCCACCCCCGCATG
>CAZTAX010000170.1:0-3348 GCA_964611765.1 uncultured Akkermansia sp.
CTATCCAGTCTTCAAAATGCATGTAGATATATCGCCAACTTATCATATCAATTGTGAAAAGGTCTTTGTCTTCTTTATCTCCAAACGATATAATATCTCCTAATAATTGATAGACATAATTCCATTCTGTCTTAAATGCATTCATTATGTCTTCAGCATCCACTTCATATTCTTCATCTTCTAGCTTTTTGAAAATTCCAAAATCTGAGAACTGTAACATCTTTCCTAAAAGTTCTTTAAGAAAATTCCTTTTGAGGGAATCATGCTTAAAAGCGTATATTATGTTTTGAGCTTCAGAAACAGACATTTTATCAACTTCTGATGTTTCAATAGGCATGTTGAATAAAACAGCAGTTTCTTGTATTGTTTTAAAAGCATCTGGCAAACGCTCATTGTAATGATTGCTTATGTCAACCATTATTTTTAACATTGCTAATTTCTCTTCCTTCTTGAGATATATTGTTCTTGCCATAAGATTGAATCCTTTAAGGGCTTACAATTTATAAATGAATATTTGTATTATAATTTACCTTGCCATTTTTTGTCTGCCACAGGACGAACACCTAAAGGGCTCTGTTTAACCCTTCGCGTAATATTTCTAAAAAAAGAGTTTTCATCACAAGAAATCTTAATAGGCGTTTCTAACCATAATCTTTCCTTTTCTTGCCAACTAAAATGAAATAAATCCCATTTCCACTCCTTAGTTTGTTTTTCTATTAGATTATTCCATTTTGTCGTCCGTGTCACTATGTCTTCGATTTCTTTGAGATTCGACACAAATGGAATTTCAGATAACAAGGAAGTCTTTACATCCTTATTCTTTTTCATTTGCTTGATAAACTCAAAAGCCTCATTTAAACCTCGTTGGACGTGGTTCCAATATTTATTTTTTTCTTCATTACTTTTATTATATAAGCCTAAAGTACACCCATCTACAATAGAATAAAGACGCTCAAACCAATCTTTAAAGAAGAAACAGTATGCTGCCCGTTCGTTATTGTCATAATTTGATGAAGTCCATAAACAACATTCTCCATTGTCCGTTGGTAAAATGATTGAATTTCCATTGGGTCCTATAGCCTTTAAAGCATATTGCTTAGCAACTAAACACTTTTCCCACTTGCAATTATTTATAAGTTCCTCAAACTCCTCTTTAGTTGGTGTTCTCCATTTCTTGCCCCAATTATAAGTGGCAACATCTTTCTTCTCTGATTTTCTATATTCACTATAGTCTTCCAAAGAGAAATCATCTTTTAAATAATAGTTTTTTTCTGGATAATTCCAAAGATAGTAACGCCATATATTTTCAGTAGACCATAAGACAGAAAGACCAAGGTCTATCCAACCATGTCCATATTTATCTTTGGCATGCAAGGTTATATCTTCGCCACAGTTTCTGCAATATTTTGCTCCATATGGATTCTTTGTGTGGCATTTATCGCATAATTGGAACTCATTAAAAGATTTATATTCTGGACGCATGTTATTATTTGTACTAAGCGGTGTTCCACAATTAGGACAAAAACATGTTGAAAATTCTTTCTTGCAAAGAGGACATTTACCACTCAAAACTTCTTTAGGTGTTGTTGCCATAATTATTTGATTAAGCATTTAAATCGAGGAATCCATTTTAATTCATTACTGCCACAATAAGTGCAAAAGTTGCTCTTTGTGGCATCTTTTAAGGCATCCTCCTGTCTTCGAGAACATTTTTTGCATATAACGCCAACGTCTATTATATCTAATTTATTATGAATGTCATAACCACAATTACTGCAAAAAATAGATTTATATTCAATCGTACTATGGCAAGATGGACATTGCCTTGTACTTTGGGGTACACTTTGCTCTATTGAAGTCGTGTTTTTTATGGAATTATTTACATGATTTGATATAGTAATAGACGATGGACTTTGTTGACTGTCTGACTGACAGAACTTGGCTTTCTGTTGCTCAAATCTACTGATGTATTGAGTCGCAACAGAAGGGTCATTTAATATAAGAATATTCTCACTATTATGCGATGCTTTGTACGTCCAGTTATATGAACCGGTGATAACCTTTTGGAAATCAATTACGCAAAACTTATCATGCAACAATTCTGCATCCTTGGAAATTTTAAAACATTCAGAACGTCCTATTTTTATTTGGTCATAATCAATTCCGCACTGAGAATTAATTTCGTCTAATTGTATTATTATTGAGACATAGCAGTTGTTCTTTGCCTTTTCAAGCAAAGCTCCAAAAAGTTTCTTGTTAGTAAACCAAGCTACAGAAACAAATATGGAATAATGTGCCTCTTTAATTTCTGTAAGAATGCGTTGCTCTATATTATCAAAAACGACTTCCGTATTATTGTCCATATTGTCAATATTTATTCATAACGTCCATTGACAGGATTAAATAAGCAATAGATGAACTTACTTACTTTTGTAAATAATTCCAATCAAAGATTTTTAAGGTTACACAACTACAAGGAGTTAATAATGTTTTTTATATGTACGATTTCAGTATTGGATAATGGATGCCAAACGCTATCAATAACTGAAAATTTATTTGCAATGATTTCTTTAGAATAAAGGGAGTATAAATATTCTCCAAGTTCATTTACGCTTGAAAGATTATTATGTAAACATCGGTCGTACATGTTTACAAATATCTTATTATTCAGATTTGGGAGTTCTGTACCACTCTTTTCCAATAGCGACAAAACATAGTTTTGGATATTTCCACATTTTTGAATTAACACCTTCACATCTTTCTGACTAGCAATTATGTCATTTAACAAGCGAATGACGCATTGACTTGATGATAAATCAATAGTATTGTCATAATAATAATATGCACCTATCATGTTAGGTAATGTTATTCCATTCTTGAAATGCATCAAACGACAGTATGTGGTTAGCATCTCATGCCATAGTTCATTTTTAAAATCATCCATAAACATAAATTTTATAGCTAACCAATTCCCAGATGAAAGCAGGTAAATAAAAAAGGTGTGGGAACTATATCTGCTTTATCCTGAAATCTGGCTCTCGCATTGCCTGTAGTATGGATAAAACAATAGCAACCCACATCAAAGGATATGTAAGAAGCCAACATTGGCTATACAAACCTAAGATGTGGTGCTACTGCTATCATCTTCATACTACATTCAAATGTGCGAGATTTGATTTCAGAAGATAATTTCAATAACACCTTTTGTAATAAAAAGTAACTCCAAGCCACCACTATGGAATGGAATTGCTACAAATTTAGTCAAAAGGTGTGATATTCTTTATATAAAATGAAATCTTTTTGCGGAAAACTTGTTTTTTCATAATCGTATAGATATAAAAAAGGACA
>CAZTAX010000171.1:0-3293 GCA_964611765.1 uncultured Akkermansia sp.
ATGAAGAAGACCGGCGAGACCACCCAGGCTGACATTGAAGCCATGATGGCGGCTTCCGAGTGGTGCCCGGCCAACCGCGAATACTTCCGCGGCGGCGGCTACAGCCTGCACTTCGTGTCCAAGGGCGGCGTGCCTGTGACCATGATCCGCATGAACCTGGTGAAGGGCCAGGGCCCGGTGCTCACCATCGTGGAAGGCTGGACCTGCGACCTGCCCCAGGAGGTGAACGACAAGCTTGACCAGCGCACCGACCCGGGTTGGCCGACCACCTGGTTTGCCCCGCGCCTGACCGGCAAGGGCGGCTTCAAGGACGTGTACACCGTCATGGCCAACATGGGTGCCAACCACGGCGCCTGGACCTACGGCCACATCGGTGCAGATGTCATCACCCTGGCTTCCATGCTCCGCATTCCGGTGTATGCCCACAACGTGCCCGAGGATCAGGTGTACCGCCCGGCTGCCTGGAGCCTCTTCGGCACCGAGTGCCCCGAAAGCGCCGACTTCCGCGCCTGCGCCAACTTCGGCCCCATCTACGGTAAGTATTAATCCTCACCCCATGGGCAAGCTGCCGGAATGCCTCCGGCAGCTTGTCTGCTTTTTTCCGGATATGGCATACGTACTTTGCTTAGACTGCGGCGCGACCAACGTACGCGCCATCCTTGTTGATGATAAAGGGCAGCTGGTGGCCAAATCCAGCCAGCCCAACTCCACCGATGCGGGGAGCGAGAACCCGGATTTCCATGTGTGGAATGCCGACCGCATCCTGAATCAGCTGGCCACTTGCGCACGCGAGATTCTGCCGCAGATTGACGCCGCCCAGGTGAAAGCCGTGACCATCACCACCTTTGGTGTGGATGGTGCTCTGGTGAACGAGGCGGGCGAGCTGCTCTACCCGGTGATTTCCTGGAAATGCCCGCGCACCGCTGAGGTGATGAAGCGCGTGGCTCAGTATATGCCGCAGGGCATGCTGAACTCCATTTCCGGCGTGGGTGAGTTTGCGTTCAATACGATTTACAAGCTCATCTGGCTCAAGGAGAACCGCCCGGAGCTGGTGGAGCAGGCACACGCCTGGCTCTTCATCTCCAATATCCTGGCCCACCGCCTCACCGGCGTGATGGCCACGGACCGCACCATGGCCGGCACTTCCCAGATGACCGACCTCTGCACCGGCGACTGGAGCAGCGAGATTCTTTCCTCCATCGGTATCCGCAAGGAACTCTTCCCGCCCATGGTGAATGCCGGCGATGCCATCGGCACCCTTACCCCCGCCGCCTGTGAGCTGCTGGGCCTGCCGAACGCCGTGCCGGTCATTTCCACCGGCCACGACACGCAGTTTGCCCTCTTCGGCAGCGGCGTGCAGGAGAATCAGCCCTTCCTCTCCAGCGGAACCTGGGAAATCCTGATGCTGCGCACCGCCAAGGCCAACCTGGAGCCCGAGGACTACGCCGCCGGTGCCACTGTGGAATACGACAGCAAGACCGGACTGCTCAACCCCGGCCTGCAGTGGATTGCCAGCGGTATTATCGAGTGGGTGAAGGCCACCTGCTACAATGGCGAAAGCTTCGATACCATGGATGCCGAGGCCGAGAAGATTGCCCCCGGATGCGATGGCGTGAAGCTCATCCCCGATTTCCTGCCCAGCGATGCCGTGCCCGGCAGCATTCAGGGCCTGGTGCTGGGTCGCACCCGCGCCCATATCTACCGCGCGGCCATGGAGGCCCTCACCCTGCGCCTGAAGCAGCGCCTGGAGAAGCTGGAGAAGGTGGGCGGCTTCAAGTCCACCGATCTGCTGCTGGTGGGCGGTGGCACCCGCAACAAGGTGTGGACCCAGATGCGCGCCGATATCCTCGGCCTGCCCATCCGCATTTCCAATGTTTCGGAAAGCACGGTGCTGGGGGCTGCCATGTATGCCTTTGCCGGGGCAGGGGTGTTTGATTCCCCCGAATCCTGCCGCGATGCCTTCGGCATCACCTACACCACCATCACCCCCGGTGCACAGCAGGCTGCCTACGCTGAACTCTATTCTTAATTATTCACTACAACTATGGCTAATCCCGAACTTTACATCAAACCCGCTCTGCCGGACCGCATCTTCCCCTGGGAGAACTACGACCCGCAGACCCGCGAAGAAATCGATGCTTTCTTCAACAGCCCCGAAATCCGCGTTATCAAGGAGCGCATGGTCGACATGGGCCGTCGCCTCTGGGCCCGCGAATACGTGGACGGCAACGGCGGCAACCTCTCCGTGCGCGTGGCCAAGGATCTGGTGCTCTGCTCCCCCACGCTCTGCTCCAAGGGCTTCATGACTGTGGACGACATCTGCCTCGTGGATATGAACGCCGGCCAGCTCTGCGGCTACCGGCCCGCCACCAGCGAGGTGAAGACCCACATCGCCATGATGAAGGAAGTGGGCGTGAACGCCTGCATCCACGCGCATCCCCCGTGCTGCAATGCCTTCCTCTTTGCCGGCATGGTGCCGCCCAACGGTATCAACCCCGAGGCTGATATCTTCCTGGGCCACATCCCCCTGGCTCCCTACGGCACCCCCGGCTCCCCGGAAACCGCCGCCGCAGTGGCCGAGGCCTCCCGCCAGAGCACCGTGGTGTTCATGGAAAACCACGGCGTCATCACCGGTGCCCGCCACATTGAGGAAGCCGAGTGGTTCATGGAAAATGCCGATGCCTACTGCAAGATGGTGCTCTTCGCCGACATGCACGGCGGCAAGCTCAACCAGGTGGACGAAACCGGCATTGCCGACTTCCTCGCCATCCGCAAGAACATCGGCTACGCCGTGCCCGAAGGCCAGCCCCTGTACAACTTCCGCGAGTACAACGGCTACACCATGGGCATCGCCGGCAAGAAGGACTGAGCAGACCTTCTTTTCATTTATTTCCCCGCCGCATCAGTCGCTGTGCTGGTGCGGCGGTGGTGTTTTTATCGCTGCTTCGGGCTGAGAGAACGAGCGAGCATTTTTGCGCCTTTGTGCAGTACAAATGCACAAATTATTGCAAAAGGTACAGCGATGAGATAACAGATAAGGGTAACACTGAAAGTCTCACGGTACAGTGTGTCCCACAGTCCGGACCATTTCAGGCCAAAGCGGATAATGGGAAGCGGCAGATAATTGTGAGAAAGATAGATGATGATGCTGATAGAAGAAATAGCGGTTATGATTTTTGAATCAGGAAGTTTCAATTTGGCAAACAGCGCAAAGAGAATCGCGCTGATGGTGATGGGCGCTAATGCTTGAGCATTGAGTGATGGCGAGCAAATAGCAGGCTGCGGGTATTGAT
>CAZTAX010000172.1:0-3216 GCA_964611765.1 uncultured Akkermansia sp.
TAATTTTTTTCAGGCGGTGGGCAGTTGATACCACACCACCGCCATCTGTTCAAGTCTTTTTTTACTCTGCAGCGGAAGTTTCCTCGGTTGCACCACCATTTTCCTTGTCGACGTAGGCCTGGATGACGCGGGCCAGAGCAGCACCGGCACCATTGATGGTACCAAGCAGGGTGGCCAGCAGGACTTCGCGGCTGGGCAGGTCGCCCAGGGCCTTGATCTTCTCGGGACTCAGTTCGGCACCGTCAAGGATACCGGCCTTCCAGTCAGCCTTCTTGGACTTCTTGGCGAAAGTGTTCACAGCCTTGGCGGCGGCGCACACATCGCTGTTGCCCATGACATAGGCGGTCTGGCCCTTCAGGGAAGCGGAGATATCCGGCAGCCCGGCAGAGGCAATTGCCTTGGCCATGAAGGTGTTCTTGGCCACCTCGCACTTGGCACCGGCTTCAGCCAGCGCAGCGCGCAGAGCGGTGAACTCGGGCACCGTCACGCCGGTGTAATCGAACACCAGCACGAAGGGAGAAGCGTTAACCTTGGCCACGAGGCTATCGATGATAACGCCCTTGTGAGGATTGAGTTTCTTTTCGTTGCTCATACTAGTTCTTGTGGTTCAGGTTAGTTCTTGGAATACTCCACCTGGCTGATGGACAGGCCGGGGTTCATGGAGCTGGACATGGTCACACCGGCGATGTAAGCGCCCTTGGCACCAGAGGGGCGAGCCTTCACAACGGCGGAGATGAATGCACGAGCGTTCTCAACGAGCTTGTCGCTTTCGAAGGAAAGCTTGCCCACAGCAGCAGAAATGTTGGCGTTCTTGTCAACCTTGAAGTCAACGCGACCGGCCTTCACCTCGCGCACGGCCTTGGCGGTGTCATCCGTCACAGTGCCGGTCTTCGGGTTGGGCATCAGGCCGCGCGGGCCGAGCACACGGGCAATCTTACGCACCTGGGCCATGGCATCCGGGGTGGCGATTGCGCTGTCGAAATCAAGGAAACCTCCCTGGATTTCCTTAATCAGGTCTTCCAGGCCAACTTTCTCGGCACCGGCTTCCAGAGCGGCCTGAGCGGCCTCACCCTGAGCAAACACGATGACGCGAACATTCTTACCGGTACCATGGGGCAGGGCTACGGAGCCACGCACCATCTGGTCGGCTTTGCGGGGATCCACCGTCAGGTGGAAGGAAACGGTGACCGTGGGGTCGAACTTCGGAGCGGGAAAGCTCTTCATCAGTTCCACAGCCTCCTCGACAGCGTAATTCTTGCTGGAATCAACAAGCTTGGCTGCCTCGTTGTAGCGCTTGGAGCGTTTTGTAGACATATTAATTTAGCAGTACGTTCGGGGTTTATATTAGTTTTCCCTCCTGCGAAGGGGTTACATGCCTTCAACCTCGATACCCATCTGGCGGGCCTGACCGGCAATGATGCGGGCGGCAGCCTCGGGGCTCGTGGTGTTAAAGTCGGGCATCTTGGTGTTGACAATTTCCATCAGCTTCTCCTTGGAGATCTTAGCCACCTTGGTCTTGTTCGGCTCGCCGGAGCCGGACTTGATACCAGCTGCCTTCTTCAGAAGAAGGGCTGCCGGCGGCTGCTTGGTGATGAAGTCGAAGGACTTGTCCTTGTACACGGTGATCACGACGGGGAGAACGTCACCGGCCTGCTTCTGAGTCTTTGCGTTGAACTCTTTGCAGAAGCCCATGATGTTAACACCGGCCTGACCAAGAGCAGGGCCCACGGGCGGCGAGGGATTCGCGGCGCCGGCAGGAATCTGCAGCTTAATGATTTTAACTACTTCTTTTGCCATGGTTGTGTTAGTTTGGGTTTGCCGCACTCACCGGCAGGTGCCGGTCCCCGGCGGCGGGGGAAATCTTCTCCTTACAGGTTCTTGCCCTTCTCGTCATCAGGAACCAGCTGCACCTGGGCGTAGGACAAATCAAGCGGGTTGGAACGGCCGAACATGCTCACACCCACACGCAGACGACCGCGCTCGGTGTCCACCATCTCCACAATGCCGTGCTCACCCTGGAAAGCACCATCCAGCACCACCACTTCCTCGCCCACGTTGAAGGAAACCTTCGGACGGGCAGAACCACTGCGGCGCTCAATTTCGGCCATGAGCTCCTGCACATCTTTGATGGGCATGGGGAGAGGCTCCTTATTGCGACCGCAGGCAAAGCTGATGACGCCATCGACAGCCTGAATCTTGTACCAGGCCTCATTGTTCAGGGAACCATCCGGGCGGCGCAGGGCAAAGTTGAGGTACACATAGCCCGGATAGAGCTTGCGGTTCACAATGTACTTCTTGCCGTTGCGAACATCCTCCACCTTTTCCTTGGGAACCAGCGGTGCGCTCTGCAACAGGGCATTCATCTCCTCATCTTCCTTGAACAGGCGATTGAGGTTTTCCACCGCGCGGTCTTCCTTGTTGGAAAGCACGTGCAGCACGTACCACTGGTCTTGCGGCTCGGGGGTCACTCGGGCCGTGGCGGACTTGCGATCGTAGGGGCGGGACATAAAAAGGTGATATGAAAGGGAAAAATTTATCAGGAAAGCAGCTCAATCGCACGGGTCACCACCGCCGAGAGCACATAATCAAAGAATGCGACATAAGCACCCAGCAGCACCATGGCGATGAGCACTACAACCGTCGAACCGGACAGCTCACGGAACTTCTTGAACCCGGTAATCTTCGGGTCGCTCTCCCAGGGCCAGGAGCACTTCTTCAACTCGCCCTTTACAGCAGAAATATATTGGGAAATCTTGCGGAACATTGTAAGCGTGAGATGGTGCGGATATTTTTTGAGAAAAAAAAAGAGGAAGGCTGGCAGGGTAAGAGAGACTCGAACTCCCAACACGCGGTTTTGGAGACCGCTGCTCTACCAATTGAGCTATTACCCTATAACCTTGCTCTGTCTTGTTCCGGCTTGACAGGGGGGATGACCTTGCGGCCATCCCCCCTGGCCGAGGTGCCACCCACTAGCGGGGGTGGTCACCCATTTTTAAGTTTTCGGAAAGGCAACTCAGGCCTTGATGCTGGCAACCTTACCGGCGCCAACGGTGCGACCACCTTCGCGGATAGCGAAACGCATACCCTCTTCCATGGCCACCGGAGTGATGAGCTGAACAGTGATGGTCACGTTGTCGCCGGGCATCACCATTTCGGTACCCTCGGGCAGAGTCACGCTACCGGTCACGTCCGTCGTACGGAAGTAGAACTGCGGGC
>CAZTAX010000173.1:0-3190 GCA_964611765.1 uncultured Akkermansia sp.
AAGCTTCGGGAACTCACATGCCCAGAATTTCCGCAAATGTTATGATGGAGTACCTTTTTTTAGAATCACGTAGTTCCGTTCCGCGATGAAAGGGGACGATGCAGTCCCGTTTTCAGGGGAGCTGCCAGCTTTTGCGGCGGCGGGTGTATTCGCTGCGGGGCAGGAGGATATAAACGGGGTTGCGGTCGGCCCGGAGACGTGCGATGAACTGGCGGAGGTGCTGCTCATCCATGCTGGTGCAGCCGGCGGTGGGGGCGGTGCCATCCCTCCGCCAGATGTGGAAGAAGATGGAAGAGCCGGCGCCCACAATGGGTTTGCCCACGCTCTCCGGCGTGTTGTGATGCACCAGCAGCTTGATGCTGTGCGGGTAATCGGTCTGGCGCATCTGCTCGTGCAGTTCCCAGGGGGTGGCGGCGGGATGATCCAGCCGCAGGTGGCGGTTGTAGAGATGCGGCAGACGCGGGTCGCTTATCCACAAATCATTCGGGCCCACCTGCACGTAGGGGATGGCAGGGTCGTGCTGCACCGGGGTGGGATTATTCACCCATAGCCCGCCCAGGGAGAAGATGCCGGCGGGGGAGCGCCCGTCGCCCTCTTTCTTGGTGGTGGCGCCGGCGGGGTTCCGGTGCATACCCAGCCCCCACACGCAGCCATTGCGCCCCAGGCGACCGGGGTAGGGGCCGAGCACCCGCTGCCACTTGCCGGCAGTATTTTTCTCCACCAGCGTGAGGGTTACGTGGGATGAGTTCCAGTCATCTGCAATGCCGATGATGGCCTGGCTGCTGGCCGGGGGCAGCTGGGAGCAGGCGCTGCAGCACAGCAGAAAAAGGCAGGTCAGGAGGAGCTGGTGCAATCTCGTGTACACGCACGCAGCATAACGCACCCGCGCAAATTTGGCAAGACTGCCGGATGTCAGCGTTGTAAATCACGCCCACCCCGGCTAAAAATAAGGAAAAAAGCGAAATTTCTTTCTCTGACATCTTGCAAAATATCTTTTTGTGTGCTATTATTACACCATGCACGCGATGCGCTACATGTGGCGGATTGTATCCACCCGGCTGGCTCATCCGTTCTTAATCTCCCTCAAATCATCATGTTAAGTTCAGCACTCAATCCCGACCGCGCAACGCTTAATTTCCTGAATGCCTACTCTGAGCAGGTGCGCAATGCGGGCGAAAAGCTCCAGAAGGATGGAGCTGTGACGCAAATTTTCGGCAACCATCTCTACATCCAGGGGCGGGTTGAAACGAGAGTGGGCGTTTTCCGCACAAGCCTGCGCCTGCAGGGCAACCGCTGGTTCGGTTCCTGCCCGGCAGAGGATGCCCGCGTTGCCGGTGCCTGCCTTATTGCCACCATGGTGGAGCGCATGTACCGCGGCGCCAATATGCCGGAGAGCCCGAACGAGCTGAACGAAGTTCCCCTTTCCGATCTGCTGGAGGAGAAACTGAACCGCGACCTGGATGACCGCGAGTCTGATTATGTGTCCAAGCTGGAGAAACGCTACCGCCGTTTCGCCATCGAGCAGGAGATTCATGACCATGACCTGGTGCGTCTCAACCCCCGCTGGGAGATTACGGGGTATGAGGCGCTGGAGCTCTGGCCCACTCCGCCTCGCAATATTCTCGAATTCTGGAACTACATTGCCTACGCCTTCACCAAGAAGCGCATCGCTTATCCCGAGTTCATGAATGTGGTGACCGATCTGGAAAAAGTACAGAAGCGCATCTCCGAATGGGAGCGTGAGAAGGAGGTCGGCACCTGGTACGAGCGGATTCAGAGCGTGAACGAGCGCCCGCCGCAGCCGCCGCGTCACCCGCTCTACATGCGCCTGGTCTCCACCATCAACGAGGCTCGCTTTGAGTACCGCTCCGAGGAGAAGGAAGACTGGATTTCCATCCGTGAGCGTGGTCAGCTGGATGCCATTCTCGCCGAATTCCTGAACGGCGCACTGAAGTGCGACCCGCAGACAGATATTCTGCTCAACGTGCTGCGCGACTATGCCGAGCGCCAGGATACCGTCATTCTTGACCTGGATGATGAGTCCGCCTGCCGCGTGATGAACATTCTTTTCCACCAGCCTGCGCTGAAAGGCTACCTGGTGAACCTGGACGAGTGCTATTTCAAGGTGGTGCGCGAGCCGCTGAAATGGATTTGTATAGATGACCCCATTGTGCCGGATTGCTACGGCCTGCAGCTGGTCACGGCTGCCGGTGTGCATGTGACCCACTCAGTGCGTCAGCTGCCGGGGCAGGTGGAGCTCTACCAGTCTGACGAAACCGTCTTCCCCGGCCCGCCCCGCTGGCTGGAAGGCACCGAAGTGGAGCCGCGCTACTCTATCCCCAAGACGGTGATAGACAGCCTGGATGGCGTGGAGTTCCTTCGCAAGATTGGTGCCACCCTGCCGCCCAGCATGGAGGAGCGCGTCATCGATATTGAGATGAAGCCCACCTTCAGCATGAAGATTGTGCGCGGCCTGACCAGCGCTGATACCGAGCACGTACTGCTGGAGGTGACCGCCCAGGATGCCCCCGGGCGCCGCCGCGAGCGCCTCGGTAAGGATGACTGGGAACTCATTGAGCAGCAGCCGGTGAAGGATCACACGCTGCTTCGCTTCATCCGCGATTACCTCTATCCCATTCCCGGTCTGCTGGAGGAGATGAACTTCACCTACGACACGCAGATGGAGGCTTTCAAGAGCCGCATCACCAAGCAGTTCCCCGAGAAGTTTGCCGAATGGGCCAAGGCCATCCCGGAGACCATCAATGTGGAGATGGACGAGAACCTGAAGTCCCTGCTGGCCGACCCGGTGGCCGCCGCCATCCGCTTCGAGGTGGTGAATCAGGAAATCGACTGGTTCGACCTTCGCGTGGTCATTGATGTGGAGGGTGTCACCCTCACCAAGGAGCAGATTCGCTCCCTGGTCTCCGCCCGCGGTGGCTATGTGCGCATGGACGATGGCCGCTGGATGCGCCTTG
Organism: uncultured Akkermansia sp.; assembly: GCA_964611765.1. Taxonomy (GTDB): domain Bacteria; phylum Verrucomicrobiota; class Verrucomicrobiia; order Verrucomicrobiales; family Akkermansiaceae; genus Akkermansia. The sequence goes on from CAZTAX010000173.1 coordinate 2,976, forward strand.
AAATCAAGCTGGATGATGCCCAGCGAGATGCTGTTACCAAGCTGGGTCTGGATCCCTTCGACCTTTCCGGCGAGACGCACCGCATGCATGCCCTGCAGCTGGCCGACCCGCGCGCCGCAGAGGTGTTCGACCCGAAGGCCTGGCAGCGCATCAAGGAGCGCACGGCTGAAATCAAGATTGATGTGAAGCCGGAGGTGCCCTCCACCCTGCAGGCC
>CAZTAX010000174.1:0-2167 GCA_964611765.1 uncultured Akkermansia sp.
TGGTTGCGCACCGGGCTTTCGTTCATCTCAATCTGGTCGTGGCACACGGCCAGCTTGCGCAGCAGGGTCTTGGTAATCTTGCGGTTGGCGGGGATGATGAGCTCGTTGGAGCCCACGCGGGTCACCTCCAGCGGAATCTTCTCGCCCAGCAGGCGGTCGGAGAGCTTGCTGGTAAGCTGCTCGATGAGGGCATCGCGATCGCGCTCGTACTCAGCGTCCACCTTCTTGCGCTGTTTCTGGGCTTCCTTCTCCAGATCCACGGCAGGAGCACCGGGAGCAGTGGAGCGCACCACGCGCACATCCATCACCACGCCCGTGGTGCCCGGGGGCACGCGCAGCGAGGTATCCTTCACATCGGCGGCCTTCTCACCGAAAATGGCGCGCAGCAGGCGCTCTTCCGGAGCCAGGTCGGTCTCGCTCTTGGGAGTAATCTTACCCACCAGGATGTCGCCGGGCTTCACCTCGGCACCAATGCGGATCACACCGTCGCTGCCCAGGTTCTTGAGAGCCTCGTCGCCCACGTTGGGGATATCGCGGGTGATTTCTTCCGGCCCGAGCTTGGTATCGCGCGCCTTCTCCTCGAACTCCTCAATGTGGATGGAGGTATAGGCATCCTCCTGCACCAGGCGCTCGGAGATAATGATGGCGTCTTCGAAGTTGTATCCGTACCAGGACATGTATGCCACCAGCACGTTGCGGCCCAGGGCCAGCTCGCCGCCGTCCGTGCAGGGACCGTCAGCCAGCACATCGCCGGGCTTCACCACATCACCGCGGGAAACGATGGGCTTCTGGTTGATGCAGGTGGAGGCGTTGGAACGCATGAACTTGCGCAGTTGATACACATAGATGCCCTTATCAGCATCGGTCTTGATGCTCTCGGGATCGCTCAGCCAGGTATTCGGGGAGACAGGAAGTTCGCCATCGGGAGTGGTCACCACATACTCAGCCGTGGCAGAAGCCACGACACCGGGAGCCACAGCGCACACTACTGCGCAACTGTCGCGGGCGCACTTGGCCTCGATACCGGTGCCCACCAGCGGAGCCTGGTTCACCATCAACGGCACACCCTGGCGCTGCATGTTCGCGCCCATGAGTGCACGGTTGGCGTCGTCGTGCTCGAGGAAAGGAATCAGACCGGCCGCAATGGAGATAATCTGCTTGGGAGACACGTCCATGAACTCCACCTTGGCGGGATCCACTTCGATGAATTCACCGTGCTCGCGTGCGGTCACGCGCTTGCCGGTAAAGTGGCCGCTGCCGTTGTCGTTGTCGATGGGGTTGTTGGCCTGAGCGATGAGGTGGTACTCCTCCTTATCAGCGGTGAGGTAGACCACTTCGTTGGTCACGATGGTTTCCACGCTCTCCACCTCGCCCTTCTTGTTCTTCTTCTCCAGGTGCTTCACGCGGCGGAACGGCGTCTCGATGAAACCGTACTCATCAATGCGGGCGTAGGTGCACAGGGAGTTAATCAGACCGATATTCGGACCTTCAGGGGTCTCAATCGGGCAGATACGGCCATAGTGGGAGGGATGCACGTCTCGCACCTCGAAACCGGCGCGGTCGCGGTTCAGACCACCCGGGCCAAGAGCAGACAGACGGCGCTTGTGGGTCAGCTCAGCCAGCGGGTTAATCTGGTCCATGAACTGGGAAAGCTGGCTGCGGCCGAAGAAGTCGCGCACCACGGCGCTGAGCGCCTTCGGGTTGATGAGCTTGCTGGGGGTGATATCGCTGCGGGTGGTATCGCACAGGGTCATGCGCTCCTTCACCAGACGCTCGGTGCGGGCAAGGCCCACGCGGCACTGGTTGGAGATAAGTTCACCCACGGCGCGCACGCGGCGGTTGCCCAGGTGGTCGATATCGTCCACCTGCCCTTCGCCATGCGTCAGGCGCAGCAGGTACTTGAGGGAAGCCAGGAAGTCCACCGGCTGAATGAGACGGCAATCCTCCGGCACATCCAGACCGAGCTTCTGGTTGATCTTGTAGCGGCCCACGCGGGTCAGGTCGTAGCGCTTCTCATCCTTGAACAGGCGGTCAAGAGCGGTGGCTGCCTGCTGCACGGAGGAAGGATCACCCGGGCGGAACTTGCGGAAAATCTCCTTCAGCGCAGATTCGCGGTCGTGTGCAAGATCCTTCTTCAGGGTCTTCACAAGGGTCTCCTCTTCGCGCT
>CAZTAX010000174.1:2177-3161 GCA_964611765.1 uncultured Akkermansia sp.
ATGCCCAGCTCCTGCATCTTGCGGATGGTGGCCAGGCTGAGCGGCTCGTAGGCCTTGGCAATGATGGTAGCCTTGCGGTCTTCCTGGTCTTCGCCGTACTTCACGTCCTCAAAGGGCACAAGGTATTCCAGCTCAGGGCCGGCCACGGCATCCAGGTGCAGCTTCTCAATGTTGTAGAACTGCTCCACAATCTGCCGGTCGGTCTCATAGCCGAGGTAGCGCAGGAAAGTGGTTGCCAGGAACTTGCGACGGCGGCGGCGGCGATCCAGGAACACATACATGAGGTCGTTCGTGTCGAACTGCACCTCAAGCCAGGAACCGCGGTCAGGAATGATGCGGAAAGAGTAGATGTCCTTGCCGTTCGTGTGACGGGTCTTCTCGAAGCACAAACCCGGAGAGCGGTGCAGCTGAGCCACAATCACGCGCTCGGCGCCGTTGATGACAAAGGTGCCACGGTCGGTAATCATGGGAATCTCACCCATGTACACATTCTCCTCGCTCGTGTAGTCACCACACTTCAGGCTGAACTTCACATACAGCGCTGCGCTGTATGTCTCGCCGCAGCGGATGGCAGCAAAATCGGAAGTCTTGGGCGGAGCTATCTCGTACGAAACGAAATCGAGGCGGATCTGCCCATCATAACTTTCAATCGGGAAATGCTCGGACAGAACAGCCTGCAGACCCATCTTGGCCCGCTTGTCGGGCTCGGTGAAACGCTGAAGGAATTCTTCGTAGGACTTAGTCTGAATCTCAATCAAGTTGGGCGGGTCAATGACCTCCTTGATCGTACCGAAACTGATTCGCTCTTGTTTGGACATGGAGTTGTCGGAGATGTGGTTGTGCACCTGGCCAGGTGCGGGGTCGGTTCCTTCGTAAAACCGACCGGGAGCCTGATGACATGTTACATGCCTTGCCCCGGGTCGGGTTTACGTGCGCACGCGCACATGAAGATTTTTATAAAATTATGACACTAAGCGGCTTGAA
>CAZTAX010000175.1:0-3091 GCA_964611765.1 uncultured Akkermansia sp.
CGGCTGCACCCCTGCCTGCTCTATACCGCCCACTCCGTGGGCTCAGAATTCCGCTTCCGTCTCCGCTAAAGCTTCCGTCTCCACCCTGCGGGCTACGCCGAGACGGGCCGCCGAGACAGGGTACCTGCGGCTAGCCCAATTCCAATTTATTGGTTCATTCTGAGTTTTTTAGATTCCCAAATCTTGCTATAATGTGGGACATAGCGCCATCGGTTGAACGATATCCAGCCCTACGGGCTGGACGATATCCGGCTTGCGCCGGACGATATCTTGCCTGCGGCAAGACGATATCCGCCCTGTCGGGCGGACCTCATACACCCCGGCGGCCCTCCAGGGCGCGCATGAGGGTGATGGCATCCGCATGGCCGAGACCGGCGCCGGCGGGCATGCCCTGGGCCAGGCGGGTGCAGCGGCAGGGCAGGGCGCCGAGCTGCTCGGCCAGGTAGAGGGCGGTGGCTTCGCCCTCTACATCGCTGCCCACGGCCAGGATAACCTCGCAGCCGGGGTGGGCTTTCACGCGTTCGATGAGCTTTTCAACGGCGAGGTCTTCGGGCATGATGCCGTCCAGCGGGGAAATTTTGCCGCCCAGGCAGTGGTAGAGCCCGCGGAAGGTGCCGCAGCGCTCGATGGGGAGCACATCCGTGGGCTGCTCCACCACGCAGAGAAGGGAGGAATCGCGCGTGGGATCATCGCAGGCGGTGCAGCGGCAGCCTTGCTTGGCAAAGAAGCCGCACTCCGGGCAGCTGCCCACGGTATCTGCCGCGGTGGTGAGGGCGCCGGCCAGCTGGCGGGCTTCGTTGCGCCCCTGCTGCAGGAACCAGAGGGCCAGCCGCTCGGCGCCGCGCGTGCCCACGCCGGGCATGCGTTTAAGCGCCGCTATCATTTCCAGCACGGCTTTCGGGTAATCCTGGGCTTTCATGAGCGGCAGCGGCGGAAGAGGTGAAGGATTTCAGCCCCCAGCCAGCAGGCCAGGGCGCAGATGACCGGGGCACTCATGTTCAGCACTCCGCCCCAGAGCACGCAGAGCACACCCGGCAGGGCCAGCGCCACTGCGGCCAGCAGCCCCACCTGCAGTCGCCCGGTGAAGTGGCGCTCCCGCAGCAGCACCAGCGAGAGGTAGAAGGTGACCGCCAGGCAGAGCCCGAAAGTGCCGGCCGGCCCCAGCAGGCTGATCTGCGCTTCCTCGGCGCCGATGAAGAAGGGTGCGCCGCCCAGGAAGCGGATCTGCTCCCACTCCAGGAATTGCATGGCGCCGGCGGCGGTGAGCACCACGATGAGCACCAGCACGGCCAGGCACAGCCCGGCCCAGTGCAGCAGCAGGTGGTCGGTGCGGTTCATCTGTTGCAGGCCACGCAGACGGTTCAGCAGGGCGAAAAGGGCTTTTTTCATGAGATTTATCGAAGGTACAGACACGGCGGCGGTGGATGCCCACTGCCGCCGTGCTGAGTGTTTTACAGGTTAAGCATCAGCTTAATCCACATAGCGCTTCACGATGAGGGAAGCGTTGTGACCGCCGAAGCCGAAAGAGTTGCTCAGGGCCACATCCACGGTCATGCTGCGGCCCACGTTCGGGCACACGTCCAGGTCACACTCGGGATCCTGGTTGAACACGTTGATGGTGGGCGGCACGAAATTGTCCCGAATGGCCTTCACGCAGGCCAGCAGTTCCACGGCACCGGCTGCACCCAGCAGGTGACCGGTCATGGACTTGGTGGAGCTTACCACCAGGCCGTTCGTGGCGTAGTCGCCGAAAGAAGCCTTGATGGCCTTGGTCTCGCAGATATCGCCCAGCGGGGTGGAGGTGCCGTGCGTGTTGATATACTGGATATCCGTGGGCTTCAGGCCGGCGTGCTCCATGGCCATGTTCATGCAGCGGGCGGCGCCTTCGCCATCCGGCATGGGGGAGGTCAGGTGGTACGCATCGGCGCTCAGGCCATAGCCTACCAGTTCGGCCAGAATCCTGGCGCCGCGGGCCTTGGCGTGCTCCAGCGTCTCCAGAATGATGATGCCGGCGCCTTCCGCCATCACGAAACCATCGCGGTCCACATCATACGGGCGGGAGGCAGTGGTGGGGTCATCATTGCGGGTGGAAAGAGCCTTCATGTTGGCGAAACCGGCAATACCCACGGGAATGATAGCTGCCTCGGCACCGCCGCAGATCATCACGTCTGCATCGCCGAACTTCATGATGCGCCACGCTTCACCGATGCAGTGGTTGGCGGTGGCGCAGGCGGTGGAAATGCTCATGTTCGGGCCGCCGAAGCCGTACTCGATGCTCACCATGCCGGAGGCCATGTTCGTAATCATGTACGGAATGCAGAAGGGGCTCACGCGGCGGGGACCGGATTTAATCAGCGCAGCGCAGCCATCGCCGTGAATTCCCAGACCACCGATGCCGGAGCCGATCATCACGCCCACGCGGGTTTTGTCCACGCTGTCCACGTCCAGACCGGAGTTCTCCAGCGCCTCGGCTACGGCACCCATGGTCAGCTGCTCGAAGCGGTCGCAGCGGCGCACGGACTTCGGATCCTTCTTGAAATACGGAGCGGGGTCATAACCGCGCACCTCACCGGCGATGTGGATGCCCAGAGCGCTGTCATCGCAGCCCTCAATCTTGCCGATACCGGAGCGGCCATTTTTCATGCCCTCCCATGTCTCCTCGACACTGTTGCCGAGGGGGGTAAGGGCGCCCATACCTGTAATAACGATGCGACGGTTTGTCATAATGCTTGACTACACGTTACCGCATAGCTGGAGTTAAGTCAAGCATAAAAGAGAGACTAATATCCGGAATTTCGCAGAGCGCCGGAATTCTTTTCCATTTGTGGAAAGTATCATACGAGCCCGCCAGCTGCACATTGTGCTTCCCGGAGGTGGGGCCTGACCTCAATCTCCGCTCTTTTTCTTCCGGGAAGGTTGCAGGAAAATGATGCTGTGCACCAGCTGGCAGTTAGTTTTTTGTGCGAGTTTCCCCAACGCTATGCCGCACAACATGAAAGCAATGATGCAAAGAGGAAATTGTTTTCGGAGCACGGGACTTCAGTCCCGAAATCACGGTGCTTTTAATCGGGACTGAAGTCCCGTGCTCCGA
>CAZTAX010000176.1:0-3057 GCA_964611765.1 uncultured Akkermansia sp.
AAGTTTGGTCAGACTTGGCTCACACTCCGAATTATTTGGTCAGAAAAGGCATTGAAATAGTTATATAATCAATACTAATTGTATAATAGCACAGCATTCCGTAAACCTATATCGGTCATATAATATTTAGATGGTGACATACTTTCCTTGACCAACGATTTTGTATATTTAGGAACTCGTCTGAACATATATATATTGCAAGCATATTCCAACCAGGATGTGCAATTGCACATCCTGGTTGGAATATGTCCTCTCCGACATTGTAGCTTTTACATTATGAGCTTAGCATTATTTGCCGTGATATCCTTTTTCGGGTTCTCCTGGATACCACCAACCGTAACCTCGGTCTTCTATACTAGTTACCACCCATTTCCCATTTATAAACTCGTCATAATACCAATATCTTTGATCGTAATAAAAATGCTCAAGTTGAGAAAACCAGTCTGGAATGACACTTGTTATTTTATTATTTTCGCAATTCAAGCTTTTTAATGCAGTACATCCAGAGACATTCAAAGATGTAATCTGATTATCATAACAATATATATCTGTTAATGCTGTACATCCAGAAACATCCAAGGAAGTTAACTGATTGCCTCGACATGCCAAATTCGTCAATGTTATACAACCAGAAACATCTAAAGAAGTCAGCTTATTGTAGTTACAGACCAAATAAGTCAATGAGACACAATCAGAAATATCCAATGAAGTCAATTGATTGTCAGCACAGTGTAATTCTTCCAAAGATGTACAACCAGAAACATTCAAGGAGGTCAAACGATTTGCCCAACAATTCAAGTATGTCAAGCCAGTGCAACCAGACACATCTATTGATGTTAATGTATTAAAATTATATTCACAAGTCAAATATGTCAAACCAGTGCTCCCAGAAACATTTATTGATGTTAATTCATTGAAAGGAATATACAATTCAATATTTACATCATTAGGAAAAGTTTGGTCTATTTTTCCTTTTAGCCTGTTTCCTCCTCTTAAATCTATAATATATTTATCACCATCCTTTTTAACACCACTCCATTCTGTTATGGGTTTATCACTACACCAATTATAATTAGATTTCCAATTGTCCCCATCTGTAGAATTATAGAGTTTTATCAGTGCCTCCCTTAGTTCCTTATTTTCTTCTTTGGTGTACTTTTTCACCTCACCATAATAAACCTTATCTTTCACCTTGATGTATGCCCGATAATAGACGCAAGAATCTTCTTCATTCAAATCAAGAGTGGCCTTGAAGGTGCCATCTTCTTGGATATCTGCTTTGATTACAGTTGAATTTTCAATAGTGATGTCTTCCTTACCACCTGCCCTTGACGAAGAAGTTTCTTTATGTATTCCCATTCCCGAATCTTCTACCATATTTATAATATTCTTATCAAAACTACCATTGAGAGTTAAGGTATTTCCTTCTGCTTCTGCATCACCTGTAATCGGGTTATTTATAACATGAACGGAATCTTTCTTACCGTAAAAAGTCAGATCTTCTTTAGTGATTGCAGTAACAATAGAAGTTGTGGTAGGGGTAAAAAGTGTACGGTTGATAACGTAATCGTCATAAACGATATAAGGCATATAATAAATGCAACCGGATTCCATATTCTCTAATTTCACTTCCTTTTCATAATCATAAGACATTAAGCTTTCATTAAAGGTGGGTTGATATTCCACTTGCTGGTATCCGTGATTCAACAAATCAGGATGCTCACCATAAATCATTCCCATTTTTACAGATGTCTTTGCATAAGCTACAGATAATTTAAATTTCACTTCTTCATCTGTATTTGACAAAACTTCTGCTTTGGTTTCCAACAACAGACGATCCTGAATAGAACCATATTTGTAATAATCAAGCATACATTTCGCTCCCGTCAAATATTTTGAGGAGGATACCGGAGCCAAATAAGGTCTAAACTTATATCTTTTTCCTGTTTCTAATCTGGGGAAAGTACATAAGTAGTTTATTTGTTCCGGATTATATTGAGAACTCTTGTTATCCAAATAAGTATAAGTAGTTAATGTCACATGTTCATCATCAGTAACAATAACTCCTACTTTGAACTTACTTTTCAAAGAATCCACTCCTTCTACATAGGCAGTCAGGGTCAAATCATTAATACCTTTTCTAACTGCATAATTTCTCAATAAAGGAATGGCATCCCCATATAGTTCTTCTTTCACCCAAGCTGAATAATCGGTTATAACTTGGTTTATGGTCATATAATGCTTGAGCATCAGTTGCTTGTAATCTTTACCCAATAAATGTTGTATCATTTGTACTGCGTCACCTATAGGAATGGGAGCCTTTGAATATTTCTGTACAAGTCCCCATGCCTTTATCGGCAAATAGACATCATACGTATTAATAACGGTATAAACCGCATAGCTCAAGTTATTCATTACACTTATGGCAGAATAAGGCACATCACCAGCTTCCACTCTGGAAGGTAATTTACTATAAGGACTTTCCACATTTTCTATCCAACCAATAGTATTGTCCTCTTTCTTATAAAAAATGTCCATCTTTTGCTTGTCTTCGTGATATAGGATATTGATAACTTGGTTATCTGCTACAATCCTTTCAACTACACCGGCAGAGTCACAATAGGCTATCAATTGCTTGGTTCCGCAAGAATCAAAAAGACAACTGAAAGCAAATGTAGTGTCTGTTTGCATCAACATACAAGTTCCGCTTTGCGAAACCGCAATTAATTCATAGTCATCTACTTTCAACTGATAAAATACGGAATCCTCTACTTCAACGGGATCATCGTCATCTGGCAATATAGGTTGTATAGGCTGAGAGGGATCTTCTTTATCACTACATGCCCATAACATAAACAAGGATAAGAAAATAGACAATACTTTTTTCATGTTGGCCAAAAAAATAATATCCGTAAATTCCCCAAACCGGAAAGTAATATTATATACATTTACTAATCCATATAAAAAGAAAAAGCGCGGGAATCTGTACTTGTTACTCGTCCCGCTATTCGAGGCCTTCGCATTGCCCACACAAGTCTGAACGAGCAACGCCGAGAT
>CAZTAX010000177.1:0-3023 GCA_964611765.1 uncultured Akkermansia sp.
CTCTCTTACGCTCGCAACGAGTCCGCTAAACTCTGATTTATCAATCGGTTTACTTACCGGAGAGGGTGAATATCCAGTTGCAGAATAATTGTTCCAACGCGTCTGATATTTCTATTGCTTACAAAATCGTTGGGTCACGCGTGGCATTCACTCATCATGCCCTAAAAAATACTTGCAATGGGGCAGTAGATGATATAACCTGTTGGGCACTTCTACGCATTGTCTGGAACTATATGAAACACGTTCATTTTCTCGGGATATGTGGCACCGCCATGGGGGCCGTCGCATCGGCTATGGCACGACAAGGCTACATGGTAACCGGCACAGATGCCAATGTCTACCCGCCCATGTCCACTTTCCTCGAGAATGAGGGCATTCAGATTTTCCAGGGCTACAACCCTGCCAATATCCCGGCGGACACTGACCTGGTAGTCATTGGCAATGCCATGAGCCGCGGCAATATCGAGGTGGAAGCCGTGCTGGAGAAGCGCCTGCGCTACATGAGCCTGCCGGAGACTATGAAAGAGTTTTTCCTGTGGGGCAAGCGCAACCTGGTAGTGACCGGCACACACGGCAAGACCACCACCTCTTCCATGCTGGCATGGATGCTGGAAGCCAACGGCCGGAACCCCAGCTTCATGATTGGCGGCATTGCCCGCAACCTGGGCCGCGGCGGTCGCTTCACCGATTCCGAGTTCTGCGTGCTGGAGGGCGATGAGTACGACACCTCCTTCTTCGACAAGCGCTCCAAGTTCCTCCACTACCTGCCGGAGGTGGTTATCATCAACAATATCGAGATGGATCACGCCGATATCTACGCCAATGTGGAGGAAATCAAGCTTTCTTTCAAGCGACTGCTGCGCTCCGTGCCCCGCAACGGTATCGTCTTCATCAACGCCGATTGCCCGAACTGCGCCGATGTGCGCGCCAGTGCCGCCACCGAGCTGCGCATGGTGAAGCTGGTAAGCGTGGGCATGGCCGAGGAGGCCGACATCCGCATCACCGAGCTGGAGTCCCGCACCGATGGCAGCAGCTTCACCCTCACCAGCAAGCCCGCCCCCGAGGACGGTGAAGCAGCCCCCTGCCCGCTCTGCGGCGAGCGCTTCAATGTGCCCATGATAGGTGATTTCAACGTGCGCAATGCCGCCATGGCCGCCTGTGCCGCTGCTTTCTCCGGGCTGAACGCCGATGAAATCCGCACCGCGCTGGACAGCTTTGAAGGCGTGGCCCGCCGCCAGGAGGTGCGTGGCACCGTGAACGGCGTGACCGTGGTGGATGACTTCGCCCACCACCCCACTGCCATCCGTCTGGCCATTGCCGGCCTGCGCCAGCGTTTCCCGAAGAGCCGCCTGTGGGTGCTCTTCGAACCCCGCAGCAACACCACCATCCGCAACCTCTTCCAGAATGAGCTGGCCGAGGCCCTTTCCGACGCTGATTTCGCCGTCATCTCCCCCATCGAAAACCACAAGAGCCTTGCCCCCGAGCAGCGGCTGGATGAAGAAAAGCTGCTGGCCGATATCCAGGCCGCCGGCACCGATGCCTACGTGGGCAGGAATGTGGATGACATCGTGGCCCACGTGGTCACCCACGTGCATCCGAACGACGTAATCCTTGTCATGAGCAACGGCGGCTTCGGCGGCATCCACAACAAGCTGCTCATTGCCCTGGCTCAGTAAACCTCCCCGCCCCGCGACCCCGCGGGGCTTTTTCTTGACCCGGCAGAACTAACTATGCTACATTGGCAGCATGAAGAAGATTACACTCCTGCTGATAGCTCTGATCTGCCTGTTGCCCTGTGCCCAGGCCAAAAACGACCTGGAACAGCTTCTGAGCGGTTTTCTGCAAGTGGTAAGCGAGCCGCAACCCGCCCCGGCTTCCACCCCGGCTCCGACTCAGAAGAAGGAGCCCTCCTTTGGTGAGAAGATGGAGCTCAGTCTGCGCAGTGCCACCGAGCCCCTGCTGGAGGCCTACAAGGATGAAGGCCGCGAGTACGCTAAAGAAGTGGGCGATATCATTGCCCGTCGCATCCTGGAGGAAAAGAAAATCAACGACACGCTGGACTCCATGCGGCTCTTCTGCTGGGTTGTCATCATCTACCTCACCATTGTCACCCTCATTGTGCTCTACATGCTGCTCCGCCTGCGCGTGCTCTATGCCCGCATCATGGCCGAACTGCAGAGGAAAGCATAGTGCAGCGTGCCGTCGTTCAATGGAGAATAGTCACTCGATTTCCACCTCCTCGGGCGGGAGCCCGGCCAGGCTGCGGCGGGTGGCGATACGCTCGCGGTTCACCTGCTCGTCCGTGGCTCCCAGATTGCGCAGCAGGGCGGAAGACATGGAGAGGGCCACTTCCTCCTCGCCGGAGAAGACGGAATTGCCACCGGTGCGCAGCTCCTGAGCCTGGCGCATGTAGGTGGTGTAGGCCATGACCTCGATTCCCTTGTTCAGGCTGCGGGCGGCGGCGGCAATTTCCTTGGCGGGTGCTGCTGCCGCCGTGACCATGATGGCCTGAGCATGCTCCACCCCGGCCAGTTTCAGGATGTGGCGCAGGCGAGCATCGCCATGCAGCGCGGGAATTCCCTCTTTGTTCAGGCGGCTCACGGTGTCAATATTCATTTCCAGCACCACGACCTCCACGTCGTACTTGCGCAGCAGGCCGGTCATAATCCGGCCGCTGGGGCCATAGCCCACCACGATGACGCGGTGCTTGTCCTCCGACGGTTCCGGCACATGCGCTGCGGCATCCGTGGGCACCGGAGCATTCTTCTCCAGCAGGTGAATCAGTTTCGGTACATAGCGGAAGAGCGCCGCATTCAGCGTGATGGAGATGATGGCCGCGCCGGTAATCACATTCGCAGCATAGAGCGGCAGCACGCCGTAGGTGCTGGCGGCCAGGGTGGCCAGAATGAAGGAAAATTCACCAATCTGCGCCAGGGCACCACCCACCACCACGCCCAAGCGGGCCGGACGGCGCAGAATGCGGATGACCACGTAGCCCGTCACCGGCTTGATAAGCAGCACAT
>CAZTAX010000178.1:0-2991 GCA_964611765.1 uncultured Akkermansia sp.
ATTATAATTGACTTCGTAATTCGTAACTCGTACTTCGTAATTCAAATTCCAATTTGTAGGTTCGTTTTGAGTTTAACCGAGATTTCTAATTTCGTTTCGCTCGTACACGGGCTGGCATTCCTTACCGCGGGTTGCCTGAGTCCTGACTGCTTTGCATAAAAAAATCCAGCCCTTGGAATGGGCTGGATGAAAAATGGTCTGCTTCCGGGTATATTTATTCGCCGATGGGCAGGGCTCCCTCCGGAGCCTGCCACGAGCCATCGTCCTCCGGGGTGAGCCCGGGTTCTACGGTGATGGTGGCCGGCTGGGTGGGAGCTTCTACCACCGGGGCACCGGGGGCCGGCTCATAGCTGGGTTCCGTCACCTGGGTGGAAGGTTTGCGCGGGGAGATAATCTTGCCCTTGCGGTGCTTTTTGGGGGCCGGGCTGTCGGGAGTGGCTTCAAAGTCGCTCGTGTCCACCATGTCATCAATACCGAAGGCGTAGCGTGCCATATCCGGCAGATTGTCCTTCACGAGCATGGCCACGGGGAAACGAACCTGCCCCTGCGGGGTGCGCAGGGTGATGCGGCCCGCCTCCAGTCGGTGGATGATGGCGTCAGAATACACGCGGCCGTTGGTGGTGGAGACATTGCCCACAGGCAGACCGATAAGGAGGTTTTTCGCCACGCCGCGGGAGGTCTTGTCCTCCTGGCGGATTTCTCGCTGCAGGGAGTGGATGCGGCCGCGTTCGGCCTCGATACCCTGCTTGTGTTCGGCAATCTGGCGCTTCACGGCATCAATCTGGAGATTGAGGTGTGTGATGCGTTCTCGCATGTGGATAGCTTCATCGGCCTTGTAGGCGGAATCCTGCAGCTGCTCGTGCTGCTTGCAGAGCTCCAGGTGCTCGGCCTGGGCCAGTTCAAGCGGCGAGGGAACGCGGTAAAGCTCCATCTGCTGGTAGACATACCAGGCTCCGCCGCCGATGACTCCGAGCAACAGCACCACCAGGATGAAATCAAAGAGTGCTGCGACGAAACCGCCCTTCTTCCTTTCGGTTCCGGGTGATTCGGCTTTTCCCGGTGCGGGGGGCAGGGTTGTCACTTCTGGCCTGGGCTGCTCTGCCGGAGCCTTTTCAGCAGTTGCCGGTCTGGGGGCGGTCTGCGGGGCCGGAGCCGGTTGCGGTTTGCCCGCCGGAGCTGTAGTCCGGGGTCTGCTGGTGCTTTCCGGTTTCGGAGCCGGTTCAACAGGTGAATTGCCCCAGGAGATGGACACCTTGTTCTTCAGGTTCTTATCGGGGTCAACAGATGTCATGAACGTTTGTGGAGGTTAGCGGTTTCACTCTGCAGCAGGCGGAAATTGGAACGGAAGGCATCCAGACGATCCTGCAGCTGGATGACGCGGAGCTTGGCTTCCGTCTGCTGGCGTTTGAGCTGCTTGAGTTCGTTGAGAGCTGCGGTGAGCTCTTTCTCCTTGGTCTCGATGCTCTCGGCAAGACCGGGTTCGATCTCGCCTGCCTGCTTCACAATCTGTTGCATGCGTACAATTTCCTTGCGCAGAACGGCATTCTGCTCGTGCGTCAGGCGGAGCTGTTCCGGATTATCGGCCTGAGGGTAGCAGCTGCTCAGCAAAACCGCACATCCGGTGCAGATACATAAGCTGGGAAAAATTGAGAGATGATTCACGCCTCAATCATACGCTCATATTGCCTTGCGTCAAGCTTGTTCTGCGTCACTTCCTCAATGCCATGCAGTGCGTGGTTGTTTTTGAAAGTGCAGGGGGCTAATCAAGGTCGTTGATGGAGTCGATGAGTTCGCGGAGACGGGCATAGTTGCCGCGCTTGAAGGTGAATTTGATGCGGCAGAGGTAGCCGAGCCGCTCGTCGGGGTCGGAGTGATCGGCTTCCAGCTGCACCATATCCTTCAGGGGCATGATGTCCTTGAAATCCTCGCGCAGCCAGGGGAGTGAGGTCTCTGCCATGGGGTGCGAGAGGCGGATGGAGAGCATGTCGCCATCGAAATAATAGGAGTGGTAGCGGCTGTAGAACTTGGCAATGTGGTGGTAGGCATCCTCTGCATCCTTGGAGACGTAAAGCAGCTTCATATCCTCCGGCGAGATGAGTCCGGCATCCAGCAGTTCCTTCTCAATGAAATGAATCCAGCGGTGCCAGAAGGATTCCCCGGGCGGATCCATGAGCACCACGGGGAAAATCGTGCACTTGCCGGTCTGGATGAGGGTGATGGCCTCGAATATTTCATCCATGGTGCCGAATCCGCCGGGGAATGCGACCAGGGCATCGCTCTCCTTCAGGAAGTTGAGCTTGCGGGTGAAGAAATAATAGAAGTTCATCATCTTATCACTGCCGGCCATGATGGGGTTCGGGTGCTGCTCAAACGGCAGGGTGATGTTCAGACCGAAGGAGTGTGCCTCCGTGGCCCCCTCGTTGCAGGCCTGCATGAGCCCCGGCCCGCCACCGGTGATAACCATGTAGCCCTGGCTGGCTACCAGGTCACAGAAGCTGCGCGCCTGGATATAGCTGGGGTCGGTCTCCTTGATGCGGGCGGAGCCGAAACAGGCAATCTTGCGGCGGTTCTGGTAGGGCTCGAACATCTTATCGGCCTTGTACATCTCATCAATGGTGCGGTTCATGATTTCCAGCGAGTGCTCGCCCAGTGAACTACCCGCCGCATTCATGACCGTGGAAAGCATCTGCAGCACCGTATCCGGCGAATGTTCGCCACAGAAGCGGCGGGAAAGGTCGTACAGATTCGCATCCAGCACAGGGTTGCCGGTACTGGCGGGGATGGAAAAGGAAGTGTGCGTTTCAGCGCGGCTGTTCATATCACGCGCCGCCAAAAATTCAGGTCTGCTCATACTCCATAATATGCGCCCGACCGCAGGAAAAGTCAATAAAAATGCAGAGCTCAGAATGCAGAATAAGCGTAGAGCCCGATAAATCGGAATTTGGCGTTCCGCCAAAATTACGAGTTACGAATTACGAGTTACGAATTATA
>CAZTAX010000179.1:0-2963 GCA_964611765.1 uncultured Akkermansia sp.
TACTTTAAGAAGATTGGATATTTGGAGGGAAAACAATGAGCACGACTGAATGCAAAGGCTGCGGTGGTGTAGATACTTCCGAGCAAACATACAGCGAATATGTCCCTTGCTTATACGAAAGACCTTTTCTGATTGGATCGATAGTTAAAAATAGATTAGGCCAAGAAAGACGATGGAAAAGCAGAATTATAGTATCAGTATTTTTGTACCTTTCTATTCTTGTATTATTCTACGCAGGTATCGCTATCTTCAACTCATACATCGAGAATGCACAGCCTTATAAGTATGCGGCAGTTGTTCTTGCAAGTCTTATCTTTTGGCCGATTATTGTAATATATGATTCTGAACTTTTTTATCGAACTTGCAAGAAGCTCTACTGCTTACTAACGCCATCTGCCAAGACTTTAGATTGGTACGCAGAAAGTGCAAAACGATATTTTTGCCTGTTTTCAGAAGGTGAGAAACCCACGTTAGGAGCGATAATTACAAACGCTGTCTGTTCAGTTTTAGTAATTGCTATATACGTGCTGAAGGTCTATGTGCCTAACTTTATACCAAGCATCATAGGAACACCGTGGCCGATTATCGTGTGTGTTACTGCATGCTCCCTCACAGTGTTTATGCAAAAACGCAGTAGAAATTTGCTGGTCTCGATGTTCACGGTTTGTTGCGGATTATCATATTATGCATACATTGCAGAATACTCTTCAAACAAGCTAACGCCGTTGTTTATTGATGGTTTTGTTCCTGGCACGGTTATTATCATAGGGTTGATTTGTATTGTGTTTTTTGTTGCAGGATCTACACTAGTCCCAATGCTGGGTTTATTTAAGACATTCTTTATGTCTGATTTTGAAAACAAAATTAGTTATCCTATTGATGAACTTGCTTGTTCCTTGGATACAATTCAGGCCATCAAAAAGTATTTCTTACATTTGACTGGTGTAAACCTGCTGGCCTTTTTTCAGTTACTGGGTAGTGTCTACTTGTTAGGGCTTTTAAATACCGATTCCATTATCACGAAAGTCTTATTTGTAATGGGTTCCTTCTTTCCTGTGGTTATGTATTTGGCAGCTAGTGTATTTTTCAAAAAGCTATGCCATAAGATTTACATATTGCAAGTCAAAAACATTGATGTTCGCATTTATGAGGGAATCAAAGAAGACAAACTGAATGCAGATGAGATTCAGGCGCTTGTGGCAGTGAAAGAGATGTATGCAAATGAATTTGAGATTCACGCTGTAATGAGTAAAGAAATACTTGTCGCAATGCTTTCGCCAGTTGCTACAGCATTAGCTGCTGTGATCTTCCCGGCTAGCAACATTCTCGGAGGATAGTGTATGAGTCGTCATAAACTAAATAACATCATTTTCACCATAGAGGTTGCTTGTTACACCTTATGTGCAGTTGTTTTTGCTCTGCTTGGTGTTTGCGGTAATGTATCTGATGGCGTTGCAAATACTATTTACATAGCATTCATTACCCTTTCTTTCGGTTATATTTTTGCACTGGAGTTTATTTTTCAAAAATACGATAACGCTGTGCATTTTAAAGCATTTGCAAAGTATTATGTTTCGACCGGGCGAGAAAGGGCAGAAGGATATAATCGCAAAGGTCTGGCTTCTGTAGTTTTGTTATGGATTGCATACCTTCTGTTTGTTGCATTACTTAAAATATTAGGTATTTTGAACTGGTACATATTCCTTATCGGTGCTTGTATCATGTTCATCCTAAATTCCTTTTTTGTTCGCAAGACCTGTCTGCTCAGTGTGTTATTTTTGCACAACAAAAACAACTGTTGTAAGAACTGCGGTATCAACAGCTGGGACTATGCGATCTTTGCAAGTGCACTCATTTTTGCTCCTGAATTATCACTTGCAGCGACGATAATTAATGGTATTGTCGTTACGGTCTCAATTGTAATGTTAGTAATATGGGAAATTAACTATCATAAGCATCCTTACAGGTTTTATCCTGAAACGAATAAGACACTTGGCTGTACAAACTGTCTAAAACAATGTAAACATAAGGAAAAAGTCTAAAAGGACAACTGTTGTTTGCAAAATATAATGGTATATGGTACAACATATCCATGAGAGGAAAGGTGTTTCTTATGGTATATGTAACTTCTGATCTACATGGCTATTCATTAGATCGTTTTTTGAATCTTCTGCAAAGTGCTAATTTTTCCGAGGATGATTTCATGTTCGTTTTGGGCGATGTTATTGATCGAGGAGAGCATGGTGCACAATTGTTGCGTTGGATGACTGAACAACCTAATGTCCAGTTGATTCTAGGAAATCACGAAGCAATGCTACTTTCTTGTGAGTTCTTGTTCGATGCAGTAACTGATGAAAGTTTGTCTAAACTCGATGTTGAAAAGATGGATTTACTCAGCACCTGGATTTCAAATGGCGCAACGCCGACCCTGACAGGATTGCGTAAAATTCTGAAAGAAGAGCCGGATGTACTGGAGGGAATCTTGGACTACTTGCGTGATGCCCCACTGTACGATACAGTTGAGGTCGGCAACAAAGAGTATGTTCTAGTACATGCTGGCTTAGAAAACTTTCACCCTAGAAGGCCACTCCGTTGCTACAAACCTGACGAATTGCTTTGGGCACGGCCTACTATGGATACGCAGTATTTTAACGACACTGTGGTTGTCTTTGGTCATACACCGACAGAATACTTTGGCGAGCAATACCGTGGAAAAGCAATCAAAACTAAGAGCTGGGTCTGTATCGACACCGGAGCTGCGACAGGGAATAAGCCTATGCTTCTGCGTCTAGACGATATGAGAGAATTTTACTAAGATAAGGCATGTGCAGTACGGTTTGTGTGTGAGACTTATCAAATGGTGTATTTTGATTTGAAATATGAAATGGTATAAATACGATATACGGAATCTCACCCCTCCTGAATATGCAAAGTGGTATTCCCTTATGAACAAGGACAAGCAG
>CAZTAX010000180.1:0-2890 GCA_964611765.1 uncultured Akkermansia sp.
ATCGTCAAGCGAAATCGCATTTTCCATGTCATTTTGTAGGTCAGCATACCCGACATGGTCTTGTTTTTTAGCCTTGTAGTTGGCGTATGAACCGTATTTTTTCTCGTATTCCTCCTGGCATTTCACGGTGAGACGGCAGAACGGGCGCACTTGGAGACGCTTCTTGGGGATGGGGTCGAGAGAGATTTCGCAGATGCCGTAGGTGCCGCGGCGGATACGCTCCAGGGCTGCATCAATTTCAAAGAGTTGCTCACGGTCTTTGTCCAGCAGGCGGATGGTGAGGTCGCGTACTTCGGCCTCGCTGCCGGCATCGCCGATGTGCTGGCCGGAGGAGGAGGAAACATTGGAAGCTCCGCTGCGCAGGTGGTCGCGGGTCACATTCTGCATGTTGGGCAGCATTTCATCGCGCAGGTTGAGCAGGATCTGCTTCTGCTCCTGCAGGAATTTGGGCCATTCCGGGTCTGCCTTCAGCAGCGCCAGGGTTTCCTTCAGCTTCTTCACGCGGGCTTTTTCTTCGGGCGTGAGCGTTTCGCGCGCCGGAGCCTTGGCGGTGGTGGCTGCGGGTTCTTTCCTGGCAGTATCTTTCTTGGCTGTAGCTTTTTTGGCAGGAGCTTTTTTTTCTGCCGTCTTGGGGCTGGTGGTCTTCTTCGTCGTGGCCATATTTTTTAGCGTAAGTGCGTGAATCTGTCTCGCTGTCTGATAGCAGCATGTATGATTTTTTGCTACTACCACAAGTGTCAACAAAATTCAAGTAAATTCTGCAACCTTGTCGTAGGATGTCGCACTATTCAGCAAGCCGTTAGAAAATCAGGGCGCATGCTCTGTTTTCTCATTGCGTGGGGGTGGGGGCTGTGCTATGATGACTGACCATGTTGAAGGAACGCAAAACGGGCGTGTTGATGCCGCTGTTTTCCCTGCGGCGCGAGGGCGATGCCGGTATCGGTGACTTGACGGCGCTGGAGGAATGGATTGACTGGGCGGCTGCGCATGGGGTGGGCTTTCTGCAGTTGCTGCCGGTGAATGCCCTGGGGGAGGATGATGCCCCGTCTCCCTATTCGGCCATCAGTTCCGTGGCGCTGGAGCCGCTTTATCTTTCTCTGGAGCGCATACCCGGCATGCCTGCGGAGCTGCCGCCGTACCCGGATGAGCTGCCGCCCCTGCAGCAACCCGGTGGCCGCGACCTGGTGGACTACGCGCGTGTGCGTACATACAAGCGTTACTGGTTCCGCGCGGCCTGGAAGAACTTTGAGCGTGGGGAAGAGTATGCCCCGCTGCGCGCGGAGTTCGAATCCTGGGTGCGCGGGCAGGGCTCCTGGCTGGATGATTTCACCACCTTCCTGGTGGCCAGTTTCGGGTTCGGCTCCATCGCCTGGTGGCTCTGGCCGGAGCAGAATACGGATGTGGTGCGCCGCATTGTGAATGACTGCGCCGATTCCCGCGCCCAGAAGCGCCACCAGCAGTGGCTCCAGTGGTTGTGTGCTCGGGAGTGGGCGCGCGTGCGCACGCATGCAGACGAAAAAGGAGTGCTGCTCATGGGCGATGTACCTATCGGCGTTTCCGTAGCCAGTGCCGATGTGTTTTTCGAGCGTTACCTCTTCGATATGGACTGGAGCGGCGGTGCTCCGGCTGAGGGCAATTTTGCGGAGGATCCCTTCACTGCAAAATGGGGGCAGAACTGGGGTATTCCCCTCTACCGCTGGGATGTGATGCAACACGATGGCTTTGCCTGGTGGCACCGCCGCATCCGCAAGCTGGCCGAGGTGTTCTCCATGTATCGCATCGACCATGTGCTGGGCTTTTACCGTATCTATGCTTTCCCGTGGATGCCGGACCGCAATCCGGAGTTCCTGCCGCTTTCGGCAGATGATGCCGCCGACCGTTGTGGCGGTCGCCGCCCGGGTTTCCGTCCTCGCGGGGATGATACAGCGCAGAACCGCCGGGCCAATCTGGAGCAGGGTGATTTCCTGCTGCGGCAGCTCATCAAGGCGGCACCCGGTGTACGAGTGGTGGGCGAGGATCTGGGCTGCGTGCCCGATTACGTGCGGCCGGATTTGTCCTACCTGCGCATTGCCGGCTTCAAGATTCCGCATTGGGAGATTACGCCACAGCAGCAGATTGTGCGGGGCGAAACCTATAACCCGTGTTCTTTCGCCACCTATGCCACGCACGATTTTCCACCGCTCTGCAACGATTGGGACGACTGGAACGATGCGGTGCAGGATGCCTACGGGGCACTGAGTGACCCCGCTGTTTCGCCGGCGGAGCGCCGCGCTGCCCAGCAGAAGGGGCGCGATTGTGCCCGCGTGCTCTGCTGGCTGGCGGATTTCGCCGGCATGAGCCACCGTGATTGCATGGTTTCCTGGCACCAGGGTATCAAGGATGCCCTCTTCCGGGCCCTCTTGCAGTGTAATTCAGCCTATGCTGCGCTCATGTGGACCGAGCTTTTCGATATTCCTGTGCGTTTGAACACCCCCGGCACCGAGGGCGGCACCAACTGGCGCCCCCGCATGCCCTTCACCGCTGCCGAAGCCGCCGGCATGGAGCAGAGCGCCTGGCTGTGCAACCTCTCGCTGCAGTCGGGGCGCGCTTAACCTGTGGTATCGGAAAACGGAAAGCTGGAATTTAGCTCTGGCGCGTGCGCCAGAGCCATGCGGCACGCAGTGCCGCTTTCGCACCGCCGACAGGCGGTATTTCGTGCGCAGCGACAGCTGCGCTTTCATACGCCCGTATGGGCGTATTTACATACACGCTCTGCGTGTAATTCATTGAGACCCGAAGGGTCGACTAGTTACCGCTGCATGAGCAGCGGTACAACCAATGGACATTGCACAATAAATACGCGTTGGAACAATTATTCTGCAACTGGATATTCACCCTCTCCGGCAAGTAA
>CAZTAX010000181.1:0-2862 GCA_964611765.1 uncultured Akkermansia sp.
CCTCTTTAAGCTGCTCTAACTTTTCAAGGCATTTTGTCTTTTCAAGGGCGGTTACACATTTTGTGATGGGAAGTCCTTTATCATCGTAGCCAATAACCACTCTCGCTTCCCAACGACCGTCTGCTCGTTTGCGGAGCGTACCCGCGCCTTTCTTTCTCTTTTTACTCATATTAAATTCAACTCCTTTCCAAACATATCCTCGACAAAGTTTTCTACAATGTCGGATGCTCTTTTCTGCATATCTGTGGTGACGTGAGTATAGGTGTCGAGCGTGAAGCTCGCATTGGTGTGACCAAGGATTCCCGATAGTGTTTTGGCATCGACTCCGCTTGTGAGAGCATGGGTGGCGAAAGTGTGTCGCAGGTCGTGGAAGCGAATATCGGGAAGCCCTGCATTCTTTAGAATGGTTTTCATTCTGTTGTATGCCGAGTCGGGCGATACAGGTCTTGACGGATCAAGCGGATTTTCAAATATCCATTCACTACAGCTTTTGCGCTTACGCTCTTTCAACAATTCCGCTGTGCTTTGCGCTAATATTATGGTATAATTAAGAAAAACACAAACAAGGAGAAGATTATGTCATTTTCTAGCAGTGTATCAGATGAGGTATTGGTTAAATGTGGCCGTCGTTGTTGCATTTGTCATGTTTTTTGCGGAACAAAGATGGAATTGCACCATATTAAACAGCATGCTGATGGAGGTGAAGACACGGCAGAGAATTGCATTCCGTTATGTCTTAATTGCCACGCCGAAGTCAAAGCGTATAATCCTCATCATCCAAAAGGCAAAAAATACACGGAAGCGGAATTAATCAGACACAGAGATAATTGGTATAAAAAGGTAGAAAATTCAAATGTAGTTCAGACTAATGAAACGTATAGGGAACTGGATATTAAAACTTACTTACAAATTAAGGAATTATTTGAGTCTGAACGATATTTTTTATGCGATCAAAATTTTGCATTTTCATTTTATAGTTCCAAATTAGACGCATTGGATAAATTTCAATATTTATGCGGAAATCCTGATTTCGAGTTTCTTGATTCTGATTTAGAATCTATTAAGTGTTCGTTATTAAATAGCGTTACTGAGTTTTCTAACCTTGTAGCACAAGAAACTTTTCCAAAAAGTAGCGAACTTTCAAGTGTACCAGAAGAATGGGAAATTGATCAACCCGAAAGATTTTGGAAGGCTGTTGAAAATCTTGGAGCTTTTGCAACTAACGTTTGGAATGACTATTGCGATTTGGTAAAATTAGCACGGCGAAAACTTTTAGTGTAACTACATATTAAAACTTTTCTTTATCTATAAGTTTGTTATAATTTTTAATCCCATTGTCTGTGATAATGGGATTTTGCTTTTTATTATACTTGACAATCTTTTTTATTTGCGCTATACTGATATAAACTGATACCAACGAATATCGGAGGTCGTTATGGATATTAAAGTTTTTGCTAAAATGCTAAAGGACAAGCATTTTACAGATTATCAAAAAATGAACTATAAATACGGCGATGATTTTAATGCCTTTTTGCAGACTTTAGAGGAACTGTACTATAAAACTTTACCGCTTTTAGATTTTGATGATAATAATATTGTCTTTATCGAAAATCACGCGGCGGTAAATCAAAGTGCTGTAAAATTGTTGTTACAATCACAAGACCAACATTACGGCATCAAAGCTGCTGAGGATGAGATTGTTGCAACTTCTGCCATTGAAAGCATTGATTTCAGCAGAGATAGTGTGCGCAAAATCCTTAAAGGTATGGCACCGAAGGACGAGCAAGAAAATAGAATTTTAGGCATTAAGCACGGCCTTGAGTTCATTGCTGATACAACAAACAAAATTACCGAAGAAAACCTTTATAAACTCTATATGATGACAGTTGGCGATTTTCTGACCGGTGATGATGAATTAGCCGAAGGCAATTTCTATAGACACGACACCGTTTATGTTGTCAGCGACCATGTTGAGCATTCGGGACTTGACTATAAAAAAGTGCCGGAGTTTATGAAATCGCTTATTGCTTTCACTAATACTGACGATGATATTAACGATTTAATCAAGGCGGCGATTATTCATTTTTATATTGCTTATGTGCATCCGTATTTTGACGGCAACGGAAGAATGGCTCGGCTTGTGCATTTGTGGTTCCTGATTCAGAAAGGTTATCAATCCGCATTGTTTATTCCGTTTTCAAGTCAAATAGAAAAAAGCCGCAAAGCATATTATGATGCTTACACGGCTATTGAAGAGAACAAAAAATATAGCGGTAAAATTGATGTAACTCCGCTCATTCTTTATTTCATAAACAATGTTTACAATAAGATGAATGAGGGTTCTACCGCCGTTGAAACCTTAACTATTTTTGATGATGCAGTAAAGGGCGGCAAAGTAACCGAAAAAGAAACAAAACTTTGGAAGTTTGTTTTATCTTACTACGGCACAGAGGAATTCTCAACAAAGCAACTCGAAAAGGATTTCGGCGATGCTGCATATGCAACTATCAGAGGATTTGTTTTAAAATTTGAGGATTTAGGTCTGCTTTCTTCTGTTAAATACGGGCCGAGAGTTAAATATAAAATCATTAAATAAGGTGGTGATACAATGACAGGTGTAATTTATGCACGATATTCAAGTGAAAACCAGCGTGAAGAATCTATCGAAGGTCAGTTGCGTGAATGCAAGGGATTTGCACAGAAGAATGATATTCAAATCGTTGGCTCTTATATTGACCGTGCGTTATCTGCAAAGACCGATAATCGCCCTGACTTTCAGCGTATGATTAAGGATAGTGCAAACGGTCTGTTTGATACTGTCATTGTATGGAAACTTGACCGTTTTGCTCGTAACCGCTATGA
>CAZTAX010000182.1:0-2854 GCA_964611765.1 uncultured Akkermansia sp.
AGACTAAGGCAGGAACCGTTTTGATTCCTGCCTTTCTGCATGCGTGCAATCTCCGGTGTCCGGAGATTACCTCATATTCTCCGTTGTCTAGGGGACGGACCACCAGCGGGGTCAGCAAACCTTGGGTAAGGATACTCCAAACAAGCTGATCCATTTCTTCATTATCCACCACCTTAAAGGGGTGGCCTTCAAAGGGTCGCAACTTATCAACGGCTAAATGTTCTGCTCTTGTTTCTTTCATCGTGTCTTGCTCCTTTCGTTCTTCCTCTTGTTACTTCAGTCTCCTGCTGCCGCTCCATGGCAAGCAGGTTTTCTACTTTCGGTGCGCTGCGTTCAGCAATGCGTTTAGCGATCCGCTGTTTCTTCCGCAGCGGATCCATCTTTTGTGTGACGGCTTTGGCCCGCAGCTTCAGTTCCGGCTTTTCGGATTCCGACGCTCGGCGGATCTTATTGCGGATGTGCTCCCGTTGTGCTTTCAGTTCTTCGATCTGTGCATCGATATCCTCCCGGAACGCAAAAAGCTCCTCTGCGGTGTCGATGTGACAGTCACAGAGGAGCTTGTAGTCCTCAATATAGTTGTCCAGCTTTCTTACTTCCTCACGGAGAAGTGGAGATAGCGGCAGGTGCTTATTCTCCGCCAGATTATTACCAGTACAGAGCTTCAGCAGTTCGGTGAAGATGGCAAAGGTCAGTTGTAAGCCATCCAGTTTTCCTGCTTCCCGATAGGCATACTCAATCGCCAATAGCGGCGCTCGCTTCCGTGATGGATACACAATTACATACAGCTCCGGTTTGCTGTGGTTGGCAAGCAGCCGATCATGGATTGCTTCCGGGGTATACTGCGCTCCAAGGCTTTTCAACCGCACAGGCCGACTCCAACCTTTTGCAATCAGCGAAGGGTTGTTTCCATTGGCATCTCTGCGGAACTCATACCCTAAGTTTCGCAGATACTGCGCAAAGGAATTGTAGGTAGTGGTTTTGGAGATTGCTTCATCCACATCCCGGCGCAGGATGTCCCGGTGGGTCATGCCGCCATCCCTGTGGACCCAGTATGCGCCTTTCTCGCCGCCGTAGAATTTCGCGTTCTTCAGTACAGACTTTCCGTGCTCTTGGCAAACAGCATCTGAGATCTCTCGCAGGCGGTAGTGGTCAGAAATATGGTTTTCATACTTCCTGCCGGTGCGGAAAGATACAGAATTTACAACGATGTGGTTGTGGATATTATCCGTGTTCAGGTGGGTGGTGACCACGATCTCATAATCATCGCCCCACATCCGTCGGGCGGTTTCCATACCGATGGTGTGCGCCTCTTCCGGTGTTACCTCGCCGGTCTTAAAGCTTTGATATCCATGATAGGCCACATTGCCGCCCAACTTCCCATAGCGACGCTTAGTGTCCATCATGGTTTCATAGGCCAGCTGCTTGGGGCAGTTGATGGCGCTGACATACATCTTCTTGTCGGTCTTTTCGTCATTGGCAGCATAGCGCAAGGCGCTATACAGATCCTCGTCCAGGTACTTCCGGTCAGTGGTCTTATCTGGGTTCTCCGCATAGTCTATGGCATCCTTTAGCCGTCCTTTAATTGGCCAGAATCCTGTAGTTGCCATGCTGCCACCTCCTTCCGTGTCTGCTTTCGTGGGAGTATCAATTCTCTTCTGATATCATTGACCAATGCAAGCAATGCCGTTTCTGTTTCCGTGGTCAGCTGTTGATTGCAAAGATCGCAAAGTTTACTGTAGAACAGATAAAAGTTAACTGACAAAAGAGGTCTGGGTTCATAGCCCAGTCCTCTCTTGCGAAGATATTCCGACAGCGATAAGCCGCAGCTTTCCGCAAGGCTTTCCATCTGCTCCTTTTCTTTCGGTGTCAACCGAATATTGATTAGCTTCTTATTTTCTTTCATTTCATTCCTTTCTCAGGGGGATTGGGGTGCTCCCCAAAGACGCAGCCCCCTGGCTGCTGATTGGAACTTGCTTTACAAGTTCCCTGCTCGTTATGGTATAGGACAGTCCTGCTCCCGGCATCTGCCGGTCGAACTCCGACTGTCCATGCCCGCTCTTTGAAATCAAAGTGTCACTTTGGCACTTTGATTCCGCTTGTGCCACGGTGGCACATCATTTTCGTGATTTTCCCGTGTTTGTGCCAAAAGCCGGGGTTTTGGCTCAGCCAAACAGGTCATCCAAATCCTGCAATACATTGCGGCGATTTTCCTCTTTCTGCTCTTCGGTCAGTTCTGCATTTACCGTCTGAACAGCAGGAATGGTTGGTGTAATGCTTGCGCCACCAATTTCCTCACGCAGCATCTGCCGGATACTTTCAAGCAACGGTCTGTCATCCTGTTCTATGCGGGAGATATAAGCGCACAGCGCATCTACGGCAAAACGGTTACGGGTAGTCTTACCCCGCTGCGGAAGCTGCTGCAGATACTCTGCAGCCATCCGATCCCGTTCATCATCCAGGTCAAAGCGCAGGTTGATGCGATATACATTCATCCCTTGCCTCCCAACTGCAATTCAGCCAGATATTCGTATCCCTTGGCTGCGGCGCAGATATCGTCTACAAACTTCACACGGTCAGCGCTGACTTTGCCGAAGTTCTTCACCAGGCATCCCCCACCGCCGGTGATATAGAGCATCATGGTGCCCTCGTCATAGCCATGCTCCCGGAGTCTGCGGAAGATGCCGTCCACATACTCCTTGGCGATCATACGGATGATCTTGATATCTGCTGCGGAAATGGAAGCAGTGCCGGTGCAGAGAACTTCTTCGATGATGGCATCGTTGATCTCACGCTGGTTTTTCTGCATGAACATTTCCCGGATCGCCAGGGTGCATTGATAGGTGCCGAATTTCTC
>CAZTAX010000183.1:0-2716 GCA_964611765.1 uncultured Akkermansia sp.
GCTGCTGACGCAGCTCCACCCCGGGCTGCTGTATACCGCCCACTTCGTGGGCTCAAAATTCCGCGGACGTTCCGTCCGCCGACCGCGCAATAAACACCAATTTATCGTGCATCACTGGTTCTGCTCGTCGGAGTGAACCGTATCGAGCAGGGAGCGGTAGGAGGGCAGCTGCCAGTTCATATACACCGCCACCATGCGCACCACGAATACCACGATGGTTCCCAGGATATATGAAATCTGGTAGGGGCAGTTGAAATACT
The DNA here is from genome assembly GCA_964611765.1 of uncultured Akkermansia sp. GTDB lineage: Bacteria > Verrucomicrobiota > Verrucomicrobiia > Verrucomicrobiales > Akkermansiaceae > Akkermansia. The sequence continues at coordinate 261 of CAZTAX010000183.1, forward strand.
GCAACACCACAAAGAGCAGACCGCCGGAGAAGGCCGCAGAGGCATAGACCTCCTTGGAACGGAACACATAGGGCACATTGCCGGTGAGCACATCGCGCAGGGCGCCGCCGGCCACGCCGGTGCACACCCCCATGCAGATACACACGATGCCGGAGCAGCCCAGATAATACGCCTTGGCCGCTCCCAGCAGGGTGAAGAATGCCATGGCAAAGGCATCCGCCACGCGGATGGTACCCACCGGCGGGTTCCAGAAGCGCGTCACATAGAACATGATGAGCGAAGTAATGAGCGCCATGTACAGAAACTGCACATCGTGCCCCACCACCCAGTACACCGTGACAGGAGTGCCATCCTGGGTCATCATGCCGTTCAACAGAATATCGCGCACCGTACCACCGCCCAGCGAAGCAATGGTACCGCAGACCAGAACACCCACGATATCCATGCGCACACGGCTGGAGGCGGTGGCACCGGCAATGGCACCCACCACCGTGGCAAATATGCAGCAGACGTAGAATAAGGGGTGTTCCCCGAAGTTCTGCACCGCCTGCAAACTATCCAGACTGCAAGTATCGACCATATCTCACTTCAACGCTTTGGAGAACACCCAGATCACGAAGATGACAAGCAGCACCGGCCAGAACAGCTGAATCGCCCCAACCGCCAGCACCAGGAATATCACCAGCCCCGCCAGCATGATGAGCGCCGGCACCAGCAGGCCGCTGCGGCTCAGGATAGCGAAGAGCCCGGGATTGCGCTCCTCCTCTTCCTCATCACTGAGGTCAACGGTGTGCAGCGGGCGCCAGGTCTCACTATCCGCCCGGCGCACCCAGGTTTCATCGTTGATTTCGCCCGAGGCACGCAAGCGCACCAGGTCATTCCCGCTCACGGGGCCGACCTTTTCGGTGCCGGTGTCGTAGTAAAACTTACGCGCCATCGTCTTTTCTCCGGAAATTAAGCATGAATCGCGCGCCCGTCAGCCGCCAGCACGGCCTCATGAATAGCCTCCGAAAGCGTGGGGTGGGCGTAAATCATAGCGTTCAGGTCAGCATCCGTCAGCTCGCTGTTCAGCGCCAGTTCCGGAGCAGTGAGCAGTTCGGTGGCGTTATCTCCCACGATGTGGGCACCCAGCAGCTCGCCGTTCTCCTTGCCGAAGAGCAGCTTCACGAAGCCCTCCGTATCGCCGCCGGCCACTGCTCGCCCGATGGACTGGAAGGGGAACTTACCTACCTTGTATTCCACGCCGGCCGCCTTCAGCTCGCGCTCGCGCCTGCCCACACTGGCCACCTGCGGGTGGCAGTAGGTGCAACCCGGCACGATGACGGCCTGCTTCGGGCTGTGGCCTTCCACATACATGCCCTCCACCGCCTGCTCGGCCTCGTAGCTGGCGGTATGGGCCAGCATAATGCCGCCGATACAGTCGCCCACGGCGTACACGCCCTTGATGCTGGTTTCGTAGCGTTCATTCACCTTGATGAAGCCGCGGTCCGTGAGTTCCAGACCATTGGCATTCGGCACCACCGGAACCACACCGATGGCCACCAGGCACACATCTGCCGTAATTTCCTGCACCTTGCCATTCCTGGCCGTAATGGTGGCGGTCACGCTGTCGCCGTTGTCCTTCAGGGCGTCCACCTTGGCACCGGCCATGCAGGTGATACCCTGCTTCTTGAACGAACGCTCCACCGCCTGGCTCACGTCGTCATCCTCATTGGGCAGGATGCGCGGCAGCGCCTCCACCAGGGTCACCTTGGTGCCGAAGCAGTGGTACACGTAAGAAAGCTCAGAACCGATGGCGCCGGAGCCGATCACAATCATGCTCTCCGGGCGCTTCTTCATGACCAGCGCATCCTTGCTGCCGATGATGGTCCGGCCGTTGAAGGGGAACACGGGCACCTCGCGGGTGCGGGCGCCGGTGGCAATGAGAATCTGCGGGGCTTCCAGCGTGGTCACCGTACCATCGGCGGCGGTCACTTCCACCTTGCCCGGGCCGGGAATGCTGGCCTCGCCGGCCACGCTCTCGATCTTGTTCTTCTTGAACAGGAACGCGATACCGGCAGAAAGGCGGTCGCTTATCTGGCGGGAGCGGCCGATGACGGCCTCCCAGTCCACACTCAGACCTTCTGTCGCAATGCCGAACTCGGCCGCGCGCTTGTTGATGGTGTTGTACACCTCGCCATTCTTCAGCAGGGCCTTCGTCGGAATGCAGCCCCAGTTCAGGCAGGTGCCGCCCACGCGCTCGCGCTCCACGCACACCACGCGCTTGCCCAGCTGGGCCGCGCGGATTGCACCCACATAACCGGCAGGGCCGCCACCAATCACAATCAGGTCGTAACTCATGCCGCCATTTTACCCCCGGCGCCTACTCGTGGCAATCATGAATGTGACGGTATGACTCTAAAATACGCGTTGGAATAATTAACGGTCTCCCTGAAATCTAAGTTAGATTCTGAGGG
>CAZTAX010000184.1:0-2672 GCA_964611765.1 uncultured Akkermansia sp.
CCCGAACGCGATCAACTTACCACAAAAAATTAACCGAGTAAAAAGTTCCGCGGGCGAATGCCCGCCAGTGTTGAACTATCTGATATACAATGGCGAGCCGTAGGTGAGCGGAGCTTATAATTCGTAATTCGTAATTCGTAACTCGTAATTTTGGCGGAACGCCAAATTCCCATTTATCGCGTCGTAGGTAAGCGGAATTCTGAGCCCACTCCGAGGCTCAAAATTCCTCAGGCTGGGCCTCCGTGGAGGATTCAGCCTTCTCAATCTCACGCTGGGCCATGATAGCCGCCACGGGATAATTCGGTTCGATATCTTCCGCAATAATCACGCGCGTGCCGTATTCCACGATATCAAACAGCATGGTGGAAATCGTATGAGGCAGACGGATACAGCCATGCGACAAACGCTTGCCGGGCACCACCTTGCCGGTATGCATGCCCACACCATCCGCCGTGAGACGCATCCAGTTCGGCATGGGAGAGCCCTCAAAGCGGCCGCCTTCCGGCACCTGCTCCGTAAAGACATCCGCATTTTTATTGATGCACTTCCCCTCGGCATTAAACATCTTACCGTAACGATTGGAGGCATGCTCCTTTTCCTTGAAGCGCACCCGGTAAGGTCCGGTGGGAGTCGGGTGCGTATCCGCACCGGTGGAAACAGGCCAGTCGGCCGCGACCTGATTTTCCACGTAAAGACGCCCTCGCTGCTGACTCAGACAAATCAGGATGGTGCATTTGGCATCTGCCCGCTCCAGCAGGGCATCATCCAGATACACCTCCATCACCGCAGGGTATTTATCATTACGGAATACAAACTGTTCATACGGAGTCATATTTTTGCACTCCAATTCGGGGGCAGCATAATTTATCCGGGAACAGGAAGAAAAATCAACAGCCAGCACGACCGCAGCTGCCGCCGGAAAAATCCTTTTCATCATCTTCTTCATATCACTTAATCTCCACCGGCGTTCCTACGGGGGTGTTATCAAAGAAAATCTTGGCCATGCGCTTGGGCAGGCGGATGCAGCCGTGGCTCTCCGGCGCGGAGGTCACCAGGCCCTCGTGCATCCAGATACCACCCCAGGTCAGCTGCATGCCGTTCGTCATGGGAGCCCCCTTATAGATGCCACCGGGCGGTATGGGCTCTCCTTTGGTATAATTGGCTACCAGGGTGTTGCCGTCCGCATCCACAATGCTGCCGTAGGTAGAGGAGATGTGATCTTCGTCTTTCGAAATGATGGGGAACACTCCCTTGGGCGTATCCTTACCGGCCTTGCCGGATGAAATCGTGCTCCAGCCCACGCGGCGGCCGGCAATATAATAATGCGCCTGCTGCAGCTCGGTATCAATCACAATGCGACGGGGGCCATCCAGCCCGGCGGGCACGTCCCACTGCCCCGTGCTCACCGACTCCGTCACATCCACCTTGATTTTAGGCCGGGCAAAGGCATATCCTGTGGCCATCTGAGCCAGATCATTGGGGTTGTTCACACAGGATGTCACAATCAGAGCCGTTACGGCAAGCATGAAAAAGGAACGTTTCATTATCGGTCAAATCGGTAGCCGCCTTTATGCACGCTAACAACATTTTTGTCAAGTCCATTCCGCTACGTTTGCAATTATTATTTACCATCAGGTACCGCTTGCCTCTGCCGACTGTTCGTGTTAGCATAGGGGCATGAGATTGCTCCTGGCCCCCATGCAGGATGTGACAGATCTGGCATTCATGCGCACGCTGCTCCGCATCGGCTCCCTGCCGGATGCGTTTATCACGGCCTATTTCCGGAGCACCCCGACCACCTGTGCCCTGGCCGAGCATAACCTGCGCTGCATAGACGAAAATGAAACCGGCGTCCCCGTACTGGCCCAGCTGGCCGGGAGCGATACCGCCGCCCTGCTGCGGGATGCCGCCATGCTGCTTGCCCGCCCCGGGGTAGCCGGTATCAACCTGAATGCAGGCTGTCCCTCCCCACTGGTCAACCGCCACGGTGCCGGTGCCGGACTCCTGCGGGATCTACCCCGCTTTGCTGAAATCACGCATGAACTACGTCAGGCCATCCCCGCCGGACAATTCAGCATCAAATGCCGCCTGGGCTGGGAACAGGCTGATACCGAATTCCCCGCCATTCTGAAAATTCTGCACGCCTCCGGGGCAGATGAAGTGGGCATCCACGCCCGCACCCGCAGGCAACTCTATGGCGGCACCCCTGATTTCCGCTATGTGCGGCATGCCGTCGAGGTCCTGCCCTGCCCGGTTCTGGCAAATGGCGATATCTGCACTCCCCAGCAGGCGGCGGCCTGTCTGAAAACCACAGGTGCCGCCGGACTCATGATTGGCCGCGGCGCCGTGCGCAACCCCTACCTCTTCCGTCAGTTGCGCGGTGGTTCTGCCCCCACAGCAGAAGAAATGCGCCGGTACTACAGCATTCTGGTTGAGGAAACCGGCCGGGTGCTCCTGCACAAGCGCACCGAAAAAGGCCACTGCAACCGCATGAAAAAATACCTGGCTTTCTGCTACCCCGATTTTTCCCCGGAAGATGAATACAAGCTCCGCCGCTGCACCTCCATTCCGGAAATGCTCCGCATCCTGGAGTCCCCGTCAGGCTGAGCGTCCAATCGGAATTTGAATTACGAAGTACGAGTTACGAATTACGAAGTAAAAAGTTCCGCGGG
>CAZTAX010000185.1:0-2652 GCA_964611765.1 uncultured Akkermansia sp.
GCGCGAAGCCGAGATTGTGGCCCGCGCCGGTCAGCGCGGCGCGGTGACCGTGTCCACCAACATGGCCGGCCGTGGTACCGACATCAAGCTGGGTGAGGGTGTGGCTGAGCTGGGCGGCCTTTTCGTGCTGGGCACGGAGCGCTATGAATCCCGCCGCATTGACCGCCAGCTGCGTGGCCGCTGCTCCCGCCAGGGTGACCCGGGCGGCTCTCAGTTCTTCCTCTCCTTCGAGGACGACCTGATGCGCAATTTCGGCGGCAGCGAGCGCATGACCAAGATGATGGACCGCTTCGGCATGCAGGAGGGCGAAGCGGTGGAGAACACGCTCATGAACCGCATCATCGAAGGCGCCCAGAAGCGCGTGGAGCAGCGCAACTACATGTGGCGCAAGCATGTGCTGGACTACGATGACGTGATGAACCAGCAGCGTATGATTGTGTACTCCATGCGCAACGATGCCCTGCTGTGCGAAGACCCGCGCGAGATGCTCTACGAGTGCCTGGTGACCGGTACCCACAACAAGTGCGACCTCTACCTGACCGAGGATGAAACCGGCGCCTACCGCTATACGGACCTGCTTCAGTGGATTAACTCCACTTTCCCCATGGGCTGGAGCGAGAAGGAATCTGACCTGCAGGGCAAGACCCCGGAGGAGGTAGCCGGGCATATTGTAGCCCGCGTGAAGGAGATGTACGAGAAGAAGGTGGCCGGTGAGCGTCCCGACCGTATCGACCAGATGGAGCGTTCCATCATGCTCCAGGCTATCGACAAGTTGTGGCAGAAGCACCTCACGGATATGGATGCCCTGCGCGAGGGTGTGCGCCTGCGTGCCCAGGGCCAGCGCGACCCGCTTGTGGAATATAAGCGCGAGGCCTATTCCATCTTCGAGAGCCTCATGCAGAACATCGACTACGAGATTCTCAACGGCATGTTCCGCAGCACCACGAACCTTTCCGCTTTCGAGGACTTCCTGGCCAGCCTGCCCACCAGCAGCGCAGAAGAGGAGGATTCGGATGTAACTGATATCTTGGGCAATGGTGACCTGCTTTCCGCCCTGCGCGAGCAGCTGCAGCTGATTCACGAGCGCCAGCGCACTGCCGGTCTGGAACCCGCCCCGTTGCCCACGCTGGATGAGGTGGAGGAACCCACCCTGACCGAGCCGGAAATGCCCGCCGCCCCCATGCCGGAGATGTATGGTGAATCGGTGAGCGGCGCACTGGACCAGGCCGTTCCCTTCAGCGAGAAGAAGATTACTCTGCCTAAGAAGAAGGTGAGCTTCAAGCTTAAGCCCTCTGCTAATAAGGAGGCCTACATTGTGAAGAATACCGGTGATATGCCTCTCTCTGATGAGGATGAGGGACTGACCGTGGGATCCGTGGACTCCGGCTATGTGCCGCAGTTCTTCTCCGGCAAGGACGAGGAAAAATCCTGATGCCGCGCAAGGCACATATTCCTGAAAACTGACTGTTACGCACTATGAACGTCCGTTCTGCACTGGAGTATGTGCCATATTTCCGCGGCCGCCTGTTTGTGGTGCATGTGGCCGCGGGGCTTCTGAAGGCCGATGAGCTGGTGGATACCCTGCTGGATGCCGATGCGCTGCATGAAATAGGTGTGCGCCTGGTGCTGGTGGCCGAGGGCACCGCTGCTTCCGGCCTGGCTCTCCGCGCCGGCGAGTGTGAGATGCACACCGCTGTGGCTGAGCTGCCGCTTTCGGAAGGTGCAGCAGCCGTGGCTCGTGTGCAGGAGATTGTGGGGCGCCGCCAGGTGGCCATTGTGGCATCCGGAGCAGCAGGGCATTTTGATGCTTTCAGTGTGCAGCTGGCGCAGGAATTGGGGGCTGCCAAGTACATCTGCCTGCTTGAGGGCGAGGTGCCCACCCGCGAAGGTCAGCCCATCTTTGCCGTGCTGGAGAACGAGGTAGCGCAGCATCTGGCCGAATGCACGCATCCGGAGCTGTTGCAGCGCGCGGCTGAGGTATGCCGCCTGGGGATTCCCCGCGTGCATCTGCTGGACGGTCGCAGCCGCGGCGTGCTGCTCGATGAGCTGTTTTCGGAGGAAGGCGTGGGCACCATGGTGCACACCGACTCTTACCGCGAAATCCGCCCTCTGCGCGAGGAGGATATCCCGGAGATGCTCTCCATGATTGCCCGCAGCATGGCCGATGCCAAGCTCGTGCATCGCAATTACGAGACCATCTGCGAGAATTTGCAGAGCTACTATGTCTACACGCTGGACTCCACCATCGTAGGCTGCGTGGCCCTCTATCCTTACCCGGAGGAAGGCTGTGCCGAGCTCGGCTGCCTGTTTATCAAGAAGAATTATGAGGGCAGAGGTTATGGCAAGACTCTGTGTCGCTTTGTGGAGAATAAGGCGCGTGAGCTTGGTTTTACCCGCATCTTTGCCATTTCCCAGAGTGCTGTGGCCTACTTCCGCGACCGCATGCACTACGACCCGCTGCCCCGCACGGTACTGCCTCCCGCCCGTCTGGTGGTGCTGGAATCCAGCGGCCGCTCCTCCGGCGTTTTCGGCCGGGAGTTATGATTCGGGAATCTAAAAACTCACTCCTGCCCGACAAATTGATGTTTGTCGAGCATTTGGTGAGCCGTAGGCGAACGGCATTCAAAGCCCGTGAAACGGGCGTAAGATGGT
>CAZTAX010000186.1:0-2545 GCA_964611765.1 uncultured Akkermansia sp.
TTTCCCGCAGAATCTAACTTAGATTTCAGGGAGACCGTTAATTATTCCAACGCGCGTCTTTTGTTCTTCTCATGATACCCCAGAGCATGCCGCAAGGCATAGCCGGAAAGACAGAACGCAGCAAGCGACACGAGCACCGGCACCGACTTCTGCAAATAACACCACGACCAGCCATTGCATCAGTCTGGAGAACTTCTCGCTCCCTGTATGATACTGGTGCAGAACCAGGCCGATAAGCGAGAAGAAGACAACCCCCAGCTGCCCCAGAGCAAAGGGATACACGGCCTCTGCCACAGGGCAACAGCCGGACAACCACAGCGCTCCGAAGCAGAGAGAACCGAGCAGACTTCCCACGGCAGCCAGTACACAGAGGATGGCAAAGAGCATGGCCATAGGAAATCAGAGCGGTCTGCCGCCGCGGAAAGCGGGGGCGAGCACCATCACGGTGCGTGGCAGCAGGTAGAGGGAGAGCTGCTGGGCCTTATCTGAGAAATGATGAACACTGTGGTCCTGGCGGGCAAAGCCGCCGAAGCGGGTTTCATCCGAATCCAGCACCACTTTCCATTCCCCTGCCTTGGGGGCGGGCAGCTTGTAGTCCGGGATGGCGCGGGTGCCGCTCCAGTTGAACACGAAAAGCAGCCCGCCGCGCTCGAAGGCCATCACCTGGTTCTCCTCGTCCATATTCAGCGGGCTGGCCGGACGTGCGGCCAGCAGATCGCTGCGCCTGGCCAGCTCCAGCATAGCGCGGTCAAACTCATTCAGGAAGCGGTAGCGCAGCAGCTTGTTGTCCACCAGGCTCCACTGGCGGCGGCAGTACTGGTAGGAGTTTCCGTTGCCCTCGCGGGGGAAGTCTATCCACTCCGGGTGGCCGAACTCATTGCCCATGAAATTGAGCCAGCCCTCGCCACCTGCGGCCAGCGTGGCCAGGCGAATCATCTTGTGCAGAGCCATGCCGCGGTCGATGATGACACTGGGTGTATCGCAGCTCATGTGGGTGTACATCTCGGCATCCATCAGGCGGAAAGCGATGGTCTTATCACCGACCAGGGCCTGGTCGTGGCTTTCGGCGTAGGCGATATTGGCTTCGCCATAGCGGCGGTTGATGAGGGTGTACCAGATATCGCCCACGCTCCATTCCTCGTCCTTCTTCTCCTTGAGCAGCTTGATCCAGTAATCCGGCAGGCCCATGGCCAGGCGGTGGGTGAAACCGAAGCCGCCTTCATCCACCGGGCGGCAGAGGCCGGGCATGCCGCTCATATCCTCCGCAATGGCAAAGGCACCGGGACGCACCTGCTGCACCAGCGTGGCGGCCAGCTGCAGGTAGGTCACCGCACTCAGGTTCACCTGCGTGTTGAAATAGCAGCCCAGGTCGGTAAACGGCTCGTGACCGTGGTGCAGGTAGAGCATGCTGGTCACGCCGTCGAAACGGAAACCATCGAAGCGGAACTCCTCCAGCCACCAGCGCAGGTTGCTGAGCAGGAATTGCAGCACTTCCTCCTTGCCGTAGTCGAAAAGGCAGCTGTCCCAGTCCGGGTGCATGCTGTCGCGCTCGCCCGCGCAGAAATACTGACCGCCGGAACCATCGAAATTGTTCAGGCCCTCCGCCATATTCTTCACGGCGTGGGAGTGCACCACATCCAGCAACACGGCAATGCCAAGCCCGTGTGCCGTATCGATGAGATACTTCAAATCCTCCGGCGTGCCGAAGCGGTTACAGGGTGCAAAGAAGGAGGAGACATGATAGCCGAAAGAGCCGTAGTACGGATGCTCCTGAATAGCCATGATCTGCACCACGTTGTACCCCAGCCTTGCGACACGCGGCAGCACCTCATCCGCAAACTCGCGGTAGCTGTGGATGCGCCCCTCCTCGCCCGCCATGCCCACATGGGTCTCGTAGATGAACGGAGTCTTGATGTTTGCCGGGTTCCAGCGCGTATTCTTCCACCGGTAAGGCTCGGCAGGTTCCCAGATGATGCCACTGTAATCAAAAGTGGAGGAATCCTGCTCAGTGTAGTGAATCCAGGCAGGCATGCGGTCATGGTGCGCATCATCCGCGCCCACCACATGGACCTTCACATGCTGGCCATGTCTCAGCGCATCGGCCGGCAGGCGCAGCTCCCACACGCCATTCGCATCGCGGGTCATGGGATGAGCCTCGCGGTTCCAGAAATTGAAATCGCCAATGAGGTACAAGGCGCGAGCCCCCGGGGCCCACTCTCGGTACACCCACTCCCCCGTAGCAGCATCGCGGTTGAAGCCCATGCGGGTATAGGCATGGGCAAAATCCATCAGCGAGCCATGGCGGCGGCAGATGCGCTCCAACTGAGCATCATACAGCCTCATACGCCCCTTGATTTCGCGTTCAAAGGGAGCCAGCCAGCCATCTGCCAGCACTAATCCGGGTATTGGGGAGCGGCGCATAACCCTATACTACACCACAATACCCGAATTTGCAAATGCAGATTTCAAAAATCGGGAATCTTTGAAAATTCAAAACGAACCAACAAATTGGAATTTGGCGTTCCGCCAAAATTACGAGTTACGA
>CAZTAX010000187.1:0-2518 GCA_964611765.1 uncultured Akkermansia sp.
GGAGAGGGCAAAAATAGCTCAAGGTATGTCGCTTGTTAAGAGCTTACGTTACGAATTACGAATTACGAATTATAAGCTCCGCTCGCCTACGGCTCGCCATTGTATATCAGATAGTTCAACACTGGCGGGCGAATGCCCGCGGAACTTTTGACTTCGTAACTCGTAATTCGTAATTCAAATTCCAATTTATCGAGCTGAGGGGGGCTTCTTCCAAAATGTTGTAGATATTTCCATTGATTACAAAATCTTTGGACACACGTGTGATTTCTACGTCACTAACAAGATTTTATCCTTGACTCTGCGAAAAAAAATGCTAGTCTGATACTAATCGCAATGAAATCTCTCCTTTCTAAATTTGCCTTTGGTATCATGATGCTGATGAGTGGTGTGGCGTGTGCTTCTGAGGAAGGCGGCCACCATGGGCTTTCTACCGATGCCCCGGTGCTGTGGAATATCGATTTGCCGTTCTGGCCGGGGCATTCCCTGCCCATCACGAACTCCATGGTGATGATGACCATTGCCGTGGTGCTGCTCACCATCATTCTGCGACTGGCCACGCGCAAGATGCAAAGCATACCCAGCGGGCTGCAGAACTTCGTGGAGTGGGTGTTCGAGCTGCTGTACAACTTTGTGGAGGGGCTCATCGGCAAGAATCTGGCTAAGAAATACATCTGGTACTTCGCCACGGTGTTCCTGCTCATCCTCACCAGCAACTACATGGGCCTCATCCCCGGCGTGGGTGAGATTACCATCAACGGCCACCCGCTCTTCCGCGGCGCCAACGCCGACCTGAACATCACCCTCTTCCTCGGTCTGTTCTACACCCTGCTCTGGTTCATCTGGAGCATCAAGGAACAGGGTATCAAGCACTTTGTGCTGCATATCTTCGGGCCCAAGGGCGGACTCACCGGCCTGCTGAAGAATCTTCTGCTGCCCGTATTCTTCTTCGTGGGCCTCATTGAGCTGCTTTCCATCGGCATCCGCCCCGTGGCACTGGCAGCCCGTCTTTACGGCAACATCTTCGCCGGCGAGGCCATTCTGGAGCAGATGAGCATCGTGAGCGGCAGCATCCTGGGCAACGCCGTTGCCATGCTCCCCTTCATGTGTCTGGAAATTCTGGTGGGCTTCGTGCAGGCGCTGGTGTTCCTGATGCTCACGGCCATCTTCCTGAAGACCCAGGTAGGTGATGGCGAAGAACACGCCGCCCACTAAACGACCATTTTCCTGCAACGGATCATGAAGCAAAGCGTGACGCTGCAGGTTTCACCAATAAACAACAAACAATAGAAAAACAACAACAATGATGCTCCCCGCTCTTGCCACCGCCGCCATCAAGTCCGGCATGGCTGTTATCGGTGCCGGTCTCGGCATTGGTCTCATCGGTATGAAGGCCGCTGAATCCACCGGCCGCAACCCCGGTGCTTCCGGTCAGGTGCTGACCATCTCCATCATTCTGGCCGCCCTCGTGGAAGGTGTGGCTTTCGTGGCCATCTTCATGGGCTAAGCAATGCTACGCCCGCGGGCATGCCGGGCCATTCAAACACACGGCATGCCCCTTCCCCTTTCCCCCATTCACAAAACAATCTTCGTCTTTTAACCAAAGCAACTCACAACCATGATTCTTGCCGCTGATATTCAGGACCTGGTCACTAATTTCGGTCTGCACACCGATGCGTTCATCGCCCACCTCATTGCTTTCTGCATCCTGGCCGCCATCGTGGTGTGCTTCGGCATCAAGCCCATCTTCAAGCAGCTGGAGGAACGCCGCCAGCGCATCCGGGAGGGCGAGGAAATGCACGCCCGCAGCCAGCAGGAACTGGCTGATGTGAAGGTGACCGGCGAGAAGATTCTCGACGATGCCCGCGAAACCGGCAAGAAGGAAGTGGAGCAGGCCCGCCAGACTGCTGCCCGCCTGCAGGCCGACCTCTCCGCCAAGGCCAGCGCCGAGGCCCAGGCTGTCATCGAAAACGCCCATAAGCAGGCCGAGATGGATACCCAGCGCGAAAAGGATGCGCTGAAAGGTGAGTTCGCCCGCCTGATTGCCGAGACCACCGCCCGAGTGACCGGCAAGGTGCTGAGCGATGCCGACCACCGTGCCATCAACGCCGAAGCCATCAAGTCTCTCTAATACCGCCGCTGCAGCCATGAAAATCAGTAAAGAAGTACAGGCCCAGGCGCGCCGTCTCATGCGGCTCTGCATCGGCGCCGACGGGCTGATGGATGAAGCCATCGTGCACCAGGTGGCCGATAAGATTGCCGCAGAGAAGCCGCGCAACTACCTGGCCCTGCTCACGGCTTTCACCGAGCTGGTGCGTCTGGAGCGCGCAGTCCACACTGCCACCATCACCAGCGCCGTGCCGTTGACCGAAGCCGAGCAGGCCGCCATTGCTGCCAAGCTGGACGCCCGCCAGAGCGGACTGAGCTACGAGTGGCAGGTGGATTCATCCCTTATCGCCGGGCTCACCGTGAAGGTGGGCGACACCGTGACGGACGCCTCTGTCCGCACCCGCATTGAACA